>NZ_JACBXH010000004.1:0-210432 GCF_041381355.1 Pseudomonas sp. LM13 | reverse complement strand
CGTTGAAGATGTCGAAGCAGGAGCCACCCTTTCTGCGAACGGCGCGACGTCCGCTTTGGAGAATCCAAACGCTCCGCCAGCGGAGGGTAGTGGCATCACCTCAGCCCCTCCACCCAAGGCCCAGGCCAGCCCCGACGTCATAGCGGACATGCTGGCGATGGTGGGAACGGGAAACTCGCCAACCACAGATCAGGATGTGGAAACCGTCCCGGACGAAGTACCCGCAACTCTCCCCGATGCGACCCAGCCGCCCTTGGCCGCCGCTGCGCCTTCGTCACCGGCCTTCACGTCCTCGACGACACAGCCATCCGGCGAGCACTTCATGGCGTGGCTGAAACATGGCATCGCCACGCGGCGGCTCATCATCAACGATGCGAAAGCGCTGGTGCATACCGTGAGCGACACCGCCTACCTGGTCAGCCCTGGCGTGTTCCAGCGCTATGCGCAGGAACACCCGCAGGTAGGCAAACTGGCCAAACAGGAGAACCTGCAGGATTGGCAGTGGGTGCAGAAGCGCTTCGAGCGACTGCAATTGCATCGCAAGCAACCAAGTGGCCTGAACATCTGGACTTGCGAAGTCACAGGCGCCAGAAAATCGAGGAAGCTACATGGCTATTTACTTATCAAACCAGAAATGGTTTTCGAATTTACGCCTCCAAATAACCCATATCTATTTTCAATGAAATTTCCCGGCCTATGAAGATCAAGATATGAAAATCATCTATCAAAATTAAATGGTCTCATCAGTATTTCCATCAGAAACACTAGATATGTGAATAGCGTTCGCACCATCGTCACCAGTGAGGTACAGGCGCAGCGCGTAGAGCAGATCGGGGGTGCGGTCGCCTGAGGGTTTCTGGATGTTGATTTTCACACGGGAGAAGAGCTTGATGTTGGACAGCCCATAGCCCTCACAGGACTGCGGATCACACATCACAAGTGGATAGCGCAGCACTTCGTCCAATGGAATGCGTTTATGAACCAGCAGAGGGTGCCGTGCCGGCATTACAACCACCAGTGGATCGCTCCATGCCGCTTCGGCCACAATGCCATCTCCAACGTCGGCCGACTGCGCGAAGCCGACATCGTATAGTTCGTCGTTCAACCCCCGGATTTGCTGCGATAGCGGAATCTCGAACAGGCGGATCTCGATATCTGGATCGTCCTGTCGACACTGGGCAAGCAAGGCGCTCAAGCGTGGCGGGGTGATCCCGTCGGACAAGGCAACTCGCAGTTGGTCCTGATAGCCAGCGGCAACAGCTCTGATACTGTTGCTTGCCTGTTCAAGAGCAGAAAATACGCGCGGAACATGCTCCAGAAATACCTGGCCTGCACGGGTCAATCGCGTACTGCGCGTTGTTCGGTCGAAAAGGCGAACACCCAGATCTTCCTCCAGCTCCTTGATGGCGCGTGAAAGCGGGGACTGCTCAATGTGTAGCCGCTCGGCTGCACGAGCGAAGTGAAGCTCCTCAGCAACGGCGATGAAACATCGAAGATGACGCAAGTCCATTTTTTAGCACCAACTCAATCAACACCTCCTTTCTTAACCTTCAGGTTTATATTCACGCTCTTTATAGGCGAGCAACCGAAGTGCGTTGAACACTACTACCAAAGTTGAACCTTCATGGGCTGCGACGGCGGGACCAATTCCCAGACCGAGAATCGTTGCCGGGACCAGAATCGCCACAACGCCAAGACTGATGAAGAGGTTCTGGCGGATGATCTTCCGGGTGCGTCGACTGAGTTCGACCGCAAACGGCAGGTGCGAAAGATCGTCCGCCATCAAGGCAACGTCGGCAGTCTCCAACGCCACGTCCGAGCCGGCCGCCCCCATGGCGATGCCGACTGTCGCATGGGCCATGGCGGGCGCATCATTCACACCATCTCCTACCATCGCGACCTCAGTGGTGTCGCGCAGCTTTTTGATGGCCTCTACCTTGTCCTCCGGCATCAGATCACCCCATGCCTCGTCCAAGCCAACGTGCTTGGCGACGGCATCGGCGACGCGTTGGTTGTCGCCAGAAATCATGATCATGCGATTGATACCGATGGCACGCAGGCGTTCGAGCGCCGGCCGCGCCGTTGCGCGTGGCGTATCCATCAAACCGATGACCCCGAGATCACGACCTGCGCGGCGTACCGCCATGGTGGTGCGCCCCTCGATGCGGAGCCGTTCGACCGCCTCGGCGACCGGCTCCGTCAAGGCGGGTATCCTGTCGCTGCCGAACATTTCCGCCTTGCCGATTTCCACGGCATGTCCCTCGATCTCGGCGATCACCCCTTTGCCGGTGAGGCTACGAAGCCCGGATGCAACGGGAAGCGTCGTGCTGCCAAGGCGCTCCACGCCATCCTGTGCGATGGCCCGCGCCAAGGGATGATCGCTCAGCGCTTCGACGGCAACTGCCGTGGCCAGTAGCTCGGTCTCGTTGACGCCCGGTGCTGGCAGGACATCGGTGATACGTGGCCGTCCTTCGGTCAAGGTGCCGGTCTTGTCGAAGGCCAGGGCATCAAGCGAACCGAGCTTCTCAAGCGGGGCTCCACCTTTTATCAGTACACCGCCACGAGCAGCGCGCGCGACGCCAGACAAGATGGCGCTCGGCGTTGCTATGGCGAGCGCACACGGGCTGGCCGCTACCAGTACGGCCATGGCGCGGTAGAAACTGTCCCGGAACGGCTCGTCTACTACAACCCAGGCGAACAAGAGCAGGAAGGATGTAGCCAGTACGGCCGGCACGAAGACGCGTTCGAAGCGGTCAGTGAGTCGCTGCGTGGGAGATTGCCGCGTCTCGGCTTCGCTGACCATTTTGACCACGCGGGCCAGCGCGCTTTCCGAGGCAAGTTTGGTCACGGCGATGTCTATCGCGCCGGCACCGTTAATGGTGCCGGCAAACACGCGATGCGCCGCGTCCAAAAGATCAGGCCGGATATTGGCCTGCGCCGGGTCGGGAACCGGGCGTTTATCGACGGGCACGCTTTCTCCAGTGACCGGGGCCTGGTTGATGCTGGTTTCGCCGGACACCACGAAACCGTCGGCTGGCAAACGTTCGTTGGGCCGCACGAGCACCAAGTCACCCAGAACCAGTTCCTGCACGCCTATTTCCCTGACCTCGCCGTCGCGGCGGACACGGGCGGTCTCCGGCGCGAGTTCGGCCAGGGCTTCAATCGCCCGCTTGGCCCGGCCCATGGCGTAGTGCTCCAGCGAATGGCCCAGGCTGAACAGGAACAGCAGCAAGGCGCCTTCGGCCCAAGCACCGAGCGCCGCCGCACCGGCGGCGGCGACCAGCATCAACGTGTCGATCTCGAAGCGTTTGAGCCTCAGGTTCTGAACTGCTTCTTTGACGGTATAGAAACCACCAAAGAGGTAGGCACCGAGATAGTTGGCGATGGCGAGCCAATCTGCGACGGGCGCCCACTTATCCAACGCGAATCCGGTGGCAAGAAGTCCTCCGCACAGCAGGGAGAATATCAATTCACTGTTTTCGCCAAACACACCGGCGTGACGGTGCGCATCACCGTCGCCATCTTTGAGCTGATCGCTATCACGCCCAGCTGGGGGATCTTCGGGCTTTCGGTTGACGCCAACTTCCGCGAGCGCATCACGAATGTCATCCTCTGAGATTTTCTCCCTATCTAATTCCACCCGTACCACGCCACCAATACTGACCTCTGCTTCAAGCACGCCAGGCATGGAGAGCAGTCGTTTGGTCAAGGTACGTGCAAGTCGTTGGTGTGTGACGCCCTTGACCTGCCAGATCAGATGACCGTACCGCTGGGTAATACGCGCACCGGCAGCTTCGACGAGTTCGCGGATGCGCGCGAGCGATAGCGCTTCGGAGGCATAGTGAATGCATACCTCATGCGTCTGATTGTTGGTGCCGCTGCGGATATGAACGTTTTCCACCCCCTGTTGTGCTCGCAACTCAACGAGAAGACGCTGTACACAGGCGTCGGCATCGTGCGCAATATCCGGCAGTAGAACCGGAAGGTCGATCTGTAGTTTTTCAGTCATGACTTCTCCCTCGATCGCATTTTTCCACTGCCTCCGGGAATTATGACAAGGACATATTTCTTGCTCTCTATGTTCGCCCTCTGGCTGGAAGACGGTAGTCGGTGCTGTATTTGATCGAATTGTCTTTTGGTAACTGCCATATAGACATCGCCGTTCATGTGCCTCAGTCGAGCACTCACTTGCTCGATGGACACCAGCTCTGCCATCCCCCTTGAGTAGTAGCGTGCGGAAAACGGCCTGCTATCGATGTACCAAAAATTGGCATTCGCGCCGGACGCATCCTGCACGTATCGCACTAATTCTCTTTCGGTATTGATCAGATTCGGCTGCAGCACGGCTGTCAGCGACGCAACCAGCATCACGGTTGGCACCAGCGAAGCGAGTGTTGCAGTCACATATCGAGGAGGCCCTGAATCCGGCTTACGGGGGGCTGCTTGCCAGGCAGACAATGCCCTCCCCATCAGGATCGAAAATGCAGGGATGGCGGGCAGCGCATAGGTCCAAAGCAGATTGCGGGCAAACGTAAAAAGTAATAACGAGAAAACCGACCATCCCAGCAGGTACGCCGTTACAGGCTCAGACAGGACTCTTCTCAGTGACTGGCGAGCGCCACTGTGGCCTGCTGCATATAACAGCGCTGCGAGGGCCAGGATTCCCCATGGAAAGGTTGCCATGAGCCAGAATCCCCAGATGCTGCCATAGGGCTCGACGTGGGCCGTACCGTAGAGATCCCCCTGCCAGCCTGGATCGAGGTAACGCAGGACATGCTCGCCGAGCAGGAAATAGTTCAGGAAGCCTGGCGTTTTCTGCTCAGCCAAGACGTACCAAGGGAGGACCAGCGCTATAACAACGGCTACCCCCCAGATCCAGACACGCCCGGACATGCGAGGCCACTGGATTTGCCGGCAAATAAGCCAGCCTGTAGCGACTGATCCCGCCACAAGCACGCCGGCCAATGGCCCCTTGGAGAGAAGGCCGATTGCCAAGCCTGCAAATCCCAAGGCTCGCCAATACCACTGTCCCAGCACGAGACCGGCCATGCACAGTGTGGTGCCCAAGGTCAGAAAGGGATCTGTCAGAACAGCAACACCGGCGATGTACGGCAAAGCGCAGGACGCATAGACAACCACCGCCCAGCGCGCCGTTCGCAGCCCGGAATACTGACGAGCCAGTGCATGGATGGCAGCCAGAATGGCGAGAAAGCCCAACCAGGAAGGGAGGCGCACAGCCCACTCATTCAGACCAAAGAGACGAATTGAAAGAGCTTGCACCCAGAAGGAGAATGGTGGCTTTCCCCAGAAGGGCACACCAGGTTCGAACCAGGGCGTTATCCAGTCACCACCTTCTGCCATTAGGCGAGCAATTTCAGCATAGCGTGGCTCAGACGTTCCGGAGAACGGAATCAAAATCATGCCGAAAATTTGCGGCAACAGCAGGAGGAACAGCCATATATAAGGGCGGGCGCACCATGAACGGATCATCGTTCCTCGCTCCTCGCCAGCCTGACTTCTTCCCGTGGTAACTCACAGACCTCCTCGACCAAATAAATGGGACGCTGTTTGGATTCCAGATAGATGCGCCCTACGTACTCGCCAACCAAGCCGATCGAAAGCAGCTGGATGCCACCGATAAACGTCATCACCACCATGAGCGAGGGATACCCGGACACGTCCGACCCGAGAACCAACGTTTTGGCTACGATCAGAGCACCGTACATGGCGCTACCCAAAGCGGTCAGCAGGCCCAGAAAGGTCACGCAGCGAAGTGGAGACACTGAAAAAGACGTCAGCCCCTCCATTGCCAGACGCATGAGTCCAATGAAGTTCCATTTGCTATCGCCGGCGGCGCGGGGTTCTCGGTCGAACGATATGACCTTCGTCGGCAAGCCAATCCAGGCGAATAGTCCTTTCATGTAGCGATTTCTTTCGCGCAGGCGCCCCAGGGCATCAATGGCGCGACGACTCATCAGCCTGAAATCGCCAACATCCTTGGGAATGGTCACGTCGCTCAATCGACATAGCAGTCGATAGAACATGTAGGCACAGAAGCGTTTCAGGGCACCTTCCCCATTCCTGGAACGACGCCGCATCAGGACGATATCCATCCCGCTGCGCCAAGCCTCAACCATGAGCGGAATGAGTTCAGGTGGATCCTGAAGGTCGGCGTCCATGATGATCACGGCGTGCCCTAGCGCATGGTCCAGGCCGGCTGTTGTCGCGGCCTCCTTGCCAAAATTCCGACTGAGCTTTACCAAACGAACCCACGGATAGGTGTAGGCCAACCCGGCAAGGTACCTATGGCTGTCGTCAGTACTGCCATCATCGACAAAGACGATCTCGTACTGGAAATCCAGTGAGTCGAGGGCCTTATGCAGTCGCTCGTACAAGCGGGGAAGAACGGGCTTCTCATTGAAGACCGGAATGACAACGGATAGGACGGGGCCGTTCGATGGAAGACGAGAAAGGTTCACGAGAAAACCCTCCTCTGAACCTGAAAGTTCATCAGGCAAACCAGCGAGGTCGTCATCAGCTGAGCGTAGGCGATGTTTACTCCGGCCCATTGATACAAAATCCCGAGCAGTATCAGGTTAGCGACCCAAGAACCGACCACGGATGCCAAATAGAGGAGCACGACACGTTCATGCGACTTGACGCAACGAAACACATAGCCTTTCTGCAGCCAGTAGTTCGTTAACGCTCCGGCCGCAGCGCCCACGGAACTTGCCCATAAGGCGGGGATATCCCAGGCCATCAGGCCCGACATCGCGCTCCAATGCACGGCTGTGGAAATTCCGCCCGCCACCAGAAAATGAGGAAATCTGGACCAGAGTCGTTGCCAGCCTTCTCGACATTTTGATGTTTGAGCGGGATAAGAAACCGGATGTAGTTTGCTTGTCATGCTCTGCCTCTCCCCGTTTCTTCCGGCTTCACCGCACGAGCAGCGAAGGTGGGCAGCACCATCAAGGTCAACACGGTGGCGGTGATCAATCCCCCGATAACGACGGTGGCGAGCGGCTTCTGTACTTCGGCCCCGGACCCTGTCGCTATCGCCATGGGGATGAAGCCGACGATGGCCACCAGTGCCGTCGTCAGCACGGCGCGAAGGCGGCTCGACGCGCCAGCGGCAGCGGCCTCCAGAGGCAGGTCACCAGCCGTCAGACGCTCACGAATCGCCTGCATCAGCACCAAGCCATTGAGCGTGGCCACACCCGACACCGCGATGAAGCCCACGGCTGCCGATACGGAGAACGGCATACCACGCAGCAGCAGTGCCAATGCGCCACCCACCAAAGCCAAGGGCACGCAGACAAAGACAAGCGCGGCTTCACGGATGGTGCCCAACGCCATGTACAGCAGGCTTCCGATCAGCAGAAACACGACCGGAACCACCATCATCAAGCGCGCCTCGGCACGCTGCAGATTCTCGAACTGGCCGCCCCAGGTCAGATAGACACCTGCGGGAAGCGGCACATCTGCCACGGCGGTCTGAGCCTCCTGCACGAACCCACCCAGATCCCGACCGCGTACATTGGACTGCACCACGATGCGGCGACTGCCATTGTTGCGACTGATCTGGTTGGGCCCTTCGCGTACGTCGATACGCGCCACCGACGACAAAGGCACCACGGTGCCATCAGCTGCAACGATGGGCAGGGCCGCCAGTTGCGCAGGATCATTTCGGGCGACTTCTTCCAGCCGAATCACGACGTCGAAGCGGCGGTCGCCCTCGAAGATCTTGCCAGCGGATGTTCCACCGATACCGGTGGCCACGGCCTCACTGACATCGGCGGCGCTCAATCCATACTGGGCTGCGGCCGCGTGATCGATCTGGACCGTGAGCGTAGGCAGTCCAGAGACCTGCTCCACACGCACGTCCGCAGCCCCCGGGATGCCGCGTAGCTTGAGCGCGATCTGATCCGCCGTTCTCTGCAGGATGTCGAAGTCGTCACCAAAAACCATGACAGCCAGGTCGGTCCTCACGCCTGAAATCAGTTCGTTGAAACGCAGTTCGATGGGTTGACTGAATTCGAATGCGTTACCGATCTGATCACTCACCAGCGATTCGAAGCGCTGGATCAGTGCTTCCTTGTCCAGTGATCCATCCGGCCACTCGGCGCGGGGATGGAGCACGATGACACTGTCCGAAATGTTGGTGGGCATCGGGTCGATGGCCGCTTCGGCGGTGCCCGTGCGCGAGAAGATGGTTTTGACTTCCGGCTCATTCGCCAAAGCCCTCTCCAAGGCAAGCTGCATCGACAGCGATTGCTCCAGGGAAGTCGAAGGCACCCGCAGCGCCTGCATGGCCAGGTTGCCTTCATCGAGCGTCGGCATGAACTCTCGTCCCAATGAAACGAAAGCCGTCAATCCGATCGCCAGCATGAGAACAGCACCGGCGAATACCGCTCGCGGCCGCATCACCACTCGGCGAATGACCGGTTCAACCTTGGCACGCACGAAGCGGATAAGACGGGTTTCGTGCTCGCCATCATCCGAACGGCCATGCTCGTCACCCTGCATTTTGGGCTCACGCACGAACAGGGCGGCCATTGCCGGTACGAAGGTGAACGAAAAAATGAATGCGCCGACCAGCGCCAGCATGAGCGTTGCCGCCATGGGCTGGAAGGTCTTACCTTCCACGCCCTCCAGGGTGAGGATGGGGGCAAATACCAGCAGGATGATGACCTGACCGAATGCGGCTGGGCGAACCATCTTGCGCGCAGCCTGAGCGGCCACGTTCAACCGCTCGACCGGCGACAGGACGCGACCCAGTTCGGCACGTCTCTGACCGAGCATGAGCAAGGTTGCTTCGATCACGATCACGGCACCATCGACAAGAATGCCGAAATCGAGTGCGCCAAGACTCATCAGGTTGCCGCTGATCCCGAAGCGGTTCATGCCGATGACCGCGAACAGAAAGGACAATGGGATGATCAGTGCGGTGATGGCGGCCGCACGTAGGTTGCCCAGCAGCAAGAACAGCACGGCGATGACCAGCAATGCGCCTTCGGTCAAATTCTTCGCCACCGTCTTGATCGTTGCATTGACCAGTTCGCTGCGGTTCAGTACAGGCTCGGCGACAATGTCTGGCGGCAGCGAGCGGTTGACTTCGACAAGGCGCTCCGCTGCTGCCTGTGCGACCGTGCGGCTGTTGCCGCCGGCGATCATCAAGGCTGTGCCGAGTACCGCTTCGTGACCATTGCGCGTCGCCGCGCCCAAGCGCGGTGCGCGGCCCAAACCTACGCTCGCCACATCGGCGACGCGGATGACGAGGCCGTCGCGCCGGGTGATCGGCGCCTGCGCCAGATCGTCAACGGTTAGCGCGAGCGCATCGGCACGGACGATCAAACCTTCACCCGCACGCTGAATGAAACCTGCGCCTGCCTGAATGTTGGAGCGTTCAAGTGCTAGCACGAGATCGCCAAGCCCAAGCCCATAGGCCGCCAGTTGCTCGGCGTTGGGCCTGACCGCGTACTCCTTGACGTAACCTCCGATCGTATCGACGCCGGCAAGCCCTGGTGCTGAGCGCATCAGCGGCGCGATGATCCAGTCCTGGACCGTTCTGAGGTAGGTGGCGCGCTCTTCGGCCGTCGTGAGCCGCTCGCCTTCCGGCGTCAGATAGATTTCGTTCGCCTGCCAGCCTGGCTCGCCGGGGGAAGCGGTTTTATCCGGGTCGAATGGGGTGAAATCCACCGTCCACATCAGGACTTCGCCGAGTCCCGTAGTGACGGGTGACATCATCGGTGTCACCCCTTCCGGCAGATCTTCCGCCACCTCACGCATGCGCTCGCCGACTTGCTGACGTGCGAAGTAAATGTCGGTCTGGTCGGTGAAGATGGCGGTAACCTGTGAGAACCCGTTGCGCGATATGGAGCGCGTGCGGGTCAGCCCCGCTATTCCGGCGAGTGCGGTTTCGAGCGGATAGGTCACTTGGCGCTCGATTTGCGCGGGCGCTAGCGCAGGTGCGACGGTGTTGATCTGCACCTGACGATTGGTAATGTCCGGAACGGCATCGATGGGAAGCCTGCTGAGCTGAAACAACCCGTAGGCCATGACGAGCGTCGCGGCGAACACCACAGCCCAGCGAAACTGAACTGATTTCTCAATAATCATTTTGAACATGGGCTTCGCCTCAGTGACCGTGCTCGGCCTCGCCCTTGGCGAGTTCGGCTTTCAACAGAAAGGCATTGGTGCCAGCAATGCGTTCATTGCCAGACAGCCCATTGAGAATTTCAATGAAGCCACCGGCACGCCGACCAACGAGCACCGGTGTGGCGCGAAAACCGTTGTCGCCGATCACGAACACGACGGATTGCCCTTCCACCGTTTGCACGGCGTCCGCAGGCACGGCGAGTCCAGCTTCTTGTCTATCCGTGACGACAGTTGCCGTGACAGGTGAACCAGCCGGCGGTAAACCTCCGGCAGTTGAGCGCGCCCGGATAACCGTTGCACCACTTTGCTCACGTGCATTGGCCGCGATGCCTACCACGACAGCGTCAAAGTTACGGGAAGCCCCCGTCACTTGGATGCGGGTTCCGGTGGTAACTTCGGATGCCAGCGCCGGAGGTGCGTTGAATACCAGCTCCACCCGGCCTGGATCGGCGATTTCCGCCACCGCGCTGCCGGAAGCCACAACCCCACCGGGGGTGATATTGACGGCGCTGACGATGCCGGCAATCGGGCTGTTGATGGTGAGTCGTCCTGAGGCGTCAGGTGACCCACTGGCAGCGACTTGTGCTTGCGCAGCCCTCGCTGCCGCGTCAGCGGCTAGCGACCGTGCCCGGGATGCCTCCATCTCCTGGCGGGCAACGATGCCTTGCGCAACGAGATTCAGATCCCGCTGATAGACAAGTCGTGCAGCCTCCGCCTCTGCCACCGCGGCATCGGCGTTGGCACGCAATGTGGCGGCTTCGCCGCTGACGATGATCGCCAGCGATTGGCCAACCTCTACTGAGGCACCGGTAGCAACGAGAATCTGTTCAACCCGGCCGCTGGTGACCGCGGCGACAATGGCCTTGGCGTCAACCGCCGGTTCAACGCGGCCTGACAGTCGATATTCATTCCCTCCGCCACGGCTGACGTTGACGATACCGATGCCCGACGCCTTGATCTGCTGTTCCGTCAGTGCGACAACACCTTCTTCTGTCGACTCTCCCTCGTGTTCGTCGTGGTCATCGTGTCCTCCATCTTCTTCATGACCCTCGTCATGAGAGGCATGATCACCATCCTCGGCCTGCGCTTCATGCTCCGCATGCGGCACGAATTGGGCGACGCCGAAGCCAAGCCCTAGGGCGATCAGTAAAGCTGCTCCAATGAGGAGCCGGTTTTTTGTTGAGTTCATGAATGCTTCCTCAGAATGGAGCGCGGCCATCAAGGCCTGCGAGTTCAACTTCCGCGCGGACGCGCGCTAACCGCGCATTGACGGCCGTATTGCGTGCACTGATCAGAGCCGATCGGATACTGCGCAGCTCCAGTTGCGAGATACGCCCGGCGTCGAACCCCGCACGCGCGAGTTGGTAGGCTTCCTCCGCCGAAGCAACGCCTTTGTCGGCAGCACGTATGCGGGTAATGGACGCATCAAGACGGGCTTGGGCAGCACTGCGATTCGCCTGGGTTTGCAGCTTTGCTGTGGTCAACCTGGCTGCTGCGGCATGTTCCTCTGCACGGGCAGCACTGATCGCGCCCTTGTTTCTGTCGAACAAGGGGAGAGATACATTGATGCCGAAGGTGAATGCCTCCGTGTCGTATTCCTGGAACCTCCGCACACCAAGCGACGCGCTTACCGCAGGACGCGCACGCAACCGCTCGACACTCACCGATTTATTCGCGGCCTCCAGTTCTGCCTCGGCAATCTGAACGGTGAGAGGATTGCCCATGGCCTGAAAGGAGGCATCAGGGGAGCGGTTCAATAGACTGGGTTCGATGGCGGTCACTGGCTGGACCAGCATCGCGGCAGCAGTCAGTATGGCAAATGCGGCATCGCGGTTCGCCCGCGCTTCGTCCACTGCAGCACGGGCAGATTCAACTTCACTGTTCGCCTGGATGCCGCGCAGTGAGGGTTCCCGACCTTCTTCGATCAGCAGCATGACTGCGTTCGCGTCCGCTTCCGTCAGTTCCAGCGCCTCGACAGCCAGTTCATATTGCAGGGAAGCCGCTTCCGCTTCGGAATAGATCAGCGCAAGACTGCCAGCGACCGTCCACCGTGTTTGATCACGCCGCAGCGCCGCGACCTTAGCTTCCGCCTGTGCGGCACCGATACGTGCGCCTCGCTGGCCCCACAGCTCCAATGGCTGATTGATGGAGAATGTTGATTCCGCAGCGTCGTAGCCGGAAAAGCGACCGCGACCGTAAACGTTTTCGGTTTCCACGGAGACAGAGGGATTGGGCAAAGCCCGCGCCTGTTGCGCGCGCGCATTGGCAGCGTCGAGCAACGCCTCCGCTTCAACCGTGATGGGGATGCGATCGAGGCTCTCGATCAATGCTTCATAGGGCGGAGCCGGCTCGGCCCGAGAAGGTAATGCGAATAAGACCGCTGTAACAGCCACAGCAAAGCCAACCGCCCACTGCGGTCGACTGAACGACGTGAACATGAGGAAACTCCCAAAGCTGAATGAGTTGACGAAACGGCCGCACGAAGGGTGCAGCCGGGAGTCGTCAGGCTTTGGGTGGGCGCATCAACCCGCCAGGAGTGCGAGACGCAAGGGCATCACTGGCTGGCCACTGATGCGTCGAATTGAGGGACTCGGTTTTGGGGGCCGTGCCCGGGGGAATGTGAGCGTAGATATGGTGACAATGCCCATGGCTACAGGCGTCATGACCACTGTCTGAGTCGGAACCATTGCTCTGGCTATCCACACTCTCATCGTGAGAATCCGCCATGACATAGTGAGCATCTACGCTCTCGGATGCACACAGAAACATGTCAGCCACAGATATGGCAACGAACGTTGCAAGCAGCAACGCCACCACCATGAGCCTATGTCTGATAAAAGTATGCATAATTTCGTCATGTTACCAAGAACCGGGGAAAAGCGGCAACACATTTCAGCGCCCAGCATCGCCACCGTACCGAGGGGACCGACTCGCCTTATGAAACTGTGGGGCCACGTTGCCTCCCGATTTCCCAGGTCACATGTCCCGCACGGACAGTCGCTGCGAGGGTGCTACCTAGCCGTTGCTCAATCACCGCCTTCCAGGGCACCAGGCTGAAACCCTTGCCATCATCGAGCATCGCAAAACGCCCGCTGGCCAGCATCACGCTGCGACGGTAGACGCCGCTGACGCGCTCGCCGTCACTGACTGTATGGGGCTCCAGGCCGGTTTCAGCGGCGATGATCCTGCCGCACGTCAAGATCACCGAACTACTACTGGAGGTGGACGAATGGACGGGCTTCACCCGGCACTTCACGCACCTGAAATCGGGCGACCTGGCCAAGGACAAGAATCTGTTGCTGACCACGATCCTGGCCGACGCGATCAACCTGGGCCTGACCAAGATGGCGGAGTCCTGCCCCGGCACGACCTACGCCAAGCTGGCTTGGCTGCAAGCCTGGCACATCCGCGACGAAACCTACGGGGCAGCGCTGGCCGATCTGGTCAACGCGCAGTTCCGGCATCCCTTCGCCGAGCATTGGGGCGACGGCACCACATCATCGTCGGACGGCCAGAACTTCCGCACGGGCAGCAAGGCCGAGAGCACCGGCCACATCAACCCGAAATACGGGAGCAGCCCAGGGCGGACGTTCTACACCCACATTTCTGACCAGTACGCGCCATTTCACACCAAGGTCGTGAACGTCGGCGTGCGCGATTCGACCTACGTGCTCGACGGCCTGCTGTACCACGAGTCCGACTTGCGGATCGAGGAGCATTACACCGACACGGCGGGCTTCACCGATCACGTCTTCGCCCTGATGCACCTCCTGGGCTTCCGCTTCGCGCCGCGCATCCGCGACCTGGGCGACACCAAGCTCTACATCCCGAAGGGCGACGCCGCCTATGACGCGCTGAAACCCATGATCGGCGGCACGCTCAACATCAAGCACGTCCGCGCCCATTGGGACGAAATCCTGCGGCTGGCCACCTCGATCAAGCAGGGCACGGTGACGGCCTCCCTGATGCTCCGAAAGCTCGGCAGCTACCCACGCCAGAACGGCCTGGCCGTGGCGCTCCGCGAGCTGGGCCGCATCGAGCGCACGCTGTTCATCCTGGACTGGCTGCAAAGCGTGGAACTGCGCCGCCGCGTGCATGCCGGCCTGAACAAGGGCGAGGCGCGCAATGCGCTGGCCAGGGCAGTGTTTTTCAACCGCCTGGGTGAAATCCGCGACCGCAGTTTCGAGCAGCAGCGCTACCGGGCTAGCGGCCTCAATCTGGTAACGGCTGCCGTCGTGTTGTGGAACACGGTCTATCTGGAACGGGCTGCGCACGCGCTGCGTGGCAACGGCCATGCCGTTGATGACGCGCTGTTGCAGTACCTGTCGCCGCTCGGTTGGGAGCACATCAACCTCACCGGCGATTACCTCTGGCGCAGCAGCGCCAAGATCGGCGCGGGCAAGTTCAGGCCGCTACGACCGCTGCAACCGGCTTAGCGTGCTTTATTTTCCGTTTTCTGAGGCGACCCCATCTATCAACCATCTGAGGGTGGTATCAGATTGATGGGGTGAAGGTGCCCCATCAACCATTAAATCCGTATACCCCGATCCGCCTGACGGAAGCAACTTTCGCCGCCACGCACCTGGGTGCTGTACTTGGCGTCGTAGGCGGCCTGCTTGTGGGGCAGCACATAGCGCAGCGGCGCGTAGCTGGCGAGCGTGAGTCGGCGGATTTCCTGATTGATGTCGCGGATGGCACGGAATTCGCCCGCAAGGTCCACGTCGGCCTTGATGTTGATGGGCGGCAGTCGGTCGGGGAAGCGGCCGGTCTCGCTGGTGCCGTAGTACTTCTCCACATGCCGCCTGGAGCGGGCAATGGTGAGATGATCCAACAGGGTGAAGTAGTCAAACCCCAGCATTTCCACCAACTGGCTGGGGGTCTTTTCAGCTTCGTCCAACGCCAGCCAGCGATTGAATTGCGCCTGCGCCTTGCGGGTCGTGGCCTCGATACTGGCGATGCCATGCTCCAGCAGAGCGGCGTCATCGCCTTCGGTGACAAAGGCAATCTGGTTGCGCAGGTCGGCCAGACGGTTGTTGACCGGCGTGGCCGAGAGCATGAGCACGCGGGTCTTGACGCCTTCGCGGATGATGCGTCGCATCAGGCGGTCGTAGCGCGATTCCTTGCCCTTGTGTGTGGCCTTGTTGCGGAAGTTGTGCGACTCGTCGATCACTACCAGGTCGTAGTTGCCCCAGTTCACATGTGACAGGTCGATGTCACCAGACACCCCGCCATCGCGCGACAGGTCGGTGTGGTTGAGCACGTCGTAGTTGAACCGATCAGCCGCAAGGATGTTGCGCTTGTTGTTGGCCTTGTAGAGCGTCCAGTTGTCGCGCAGGCGCTTGGGCGCCAGCACCAGCACGCGGTCGTTGCGCAGTTCGTGATACTTGATGATGGCCAGGGCTCCGAAGGTTTTGCCCAGACCCACGCTGTCGGCGATGATGCAGCCGCCAAAGCGGTTCAGCTTGTCGATGGCACCCACCACACCGTCGCGCTGGAACTTGAAGAGCTTTTTCCACACCACGGTATTGCGGATGCCGGTGGCGGACTTGACGATGCGCTCCTCGTCCATCTCGTCACCGCTGTCCTGAAACAGGCGGTGCAGCATCAAGGTGTAGATGGTGAAGGGATCGCGGTGCTCACCCAGCGCCTGCAGTGCTTCAAGGATGGACTCGCTCTCGTTGCGCTGGCCTTTGGAGTCGGTGGCATCAGCACCATGCAAGCCTGCCCACTGGTGATCAAACCATTGGGCGAGCTGCGCGGCTTCGTCGACCGTTTCTGATGCCTGAATCAGGTTCAGAGGGTTGCCCGGCGTCAGGCCAAGGCCAGACGTGTTGAAGGCAAAAGAACCCAGAATCACTTGCGCAGGAGCCCCGTCCGGCCCGCGCATAACGGCAGCTCCCTGTGGCACCCCTTTTGATGCCCGCCGAAGCGCCACTTTCTCTGTGATCCATTTCGCGCATTGATTGGCCAACCAGCGTGCCTGCAGACGATTGCGTGCAGCGCGGTCGCTCTCCGTACCCAAGAGTTCAAGTGCCTCGTTGTCAGGAGGCACGATCAATTGAACTCGATCCAGAGCAGACAACGCCTCCCGGATTTCTGCAAAGGCGTAGAGAGAGAACGAAGGCGTTACACAGTCGAGTCGGTTCCGTGCTTGAGGTGGGGCTGCATCAAGTCGATGACGCGCTGTGTTCCGGTGTTTTGGATCAGCTTCATGGTCGTTTCCGTTCAGTCAGCAATCGACGTTTCTGCACTCGGCGATGCATACCCCGGCGCCAGCACTGCATTGCGCACGCCGTAGATGGCGAGGTGGTCCTTCAACCAAAGCCGGTACTCAGGGCCGCGCAGGCTATGGTCGGGGGAGCAGTCCACACTCCATTTGCGCAGGATGTATCCGGCGGTGGCGGCACGCAGTTTCATGTGCAACACGCCGCCTCGCATGCCGTAGTCCATTTCAGTGATTTCTGGCCGGGGCTGATCCGGGTGAGGAACCAGCTCAAGTTCGACGATCCGTGTCCATTGAATGTCCTGATCGCTCATCTCGTGGGGCGCCACGAGCTGCCCCTTGCGCACCACGGGACGCTTGATCCGGGTGATGACGAAATCCCGGAATTCCTGCGATTTGCGGTCGAAGGCGCGGACGTGCCAACGCAGGCCGTTGTCGATCAGCGCGAACGGGACGATCTCCCGCACGGTGCGGCCACTGGAGATGGAGTGGTACTCGATCCCCATCGGGCATTCGTAGTGGATGGCACGAGTCACGCTCGCCAGGATGTCCAGGTCAGGGTGGGTGAGCCGGGACGGGCTCTCGCTGGCCACCCAGGCTTTGATGCGCATCGGTTCACCGTCGCCAAAACCCTGCGTCAGCCACGACAACACCCGCTCGGGCGGGAAATCGAAGATCGGCTGGAAGCTCGGGCCGAGGACGTAGAACTTGCCTTTGCCGTCGTAGTCGATGTTGCCGGGGGCGATTTCCTTGTACAGCGCCAGGTCCCTGGACGCAGCAGCGGACTGGATACCAAACCGCGCGACCAAGTCCTGGCGGCGCATCTCCCCAATGAAGCGCACGCGCAACTCCACGAACGCGAGCCGGTCACGCTGTGGCTGGGTTAGATCGGCAAGCTGTTCGTGGGGCATCTTGGTTGGCTCGTTCGGGTTAGCGAATGCTTATGCAGATTTCTGCAGAAAGTATATGAGCTGCTTGAAAAGACGTCTATAAATCCAAGCTGGTTTGCTAGTGCGCTGCATTATGATAACCATTTTTTGAGGCGCAAATGAGTGATCTGACGTGGACGAGTAGGCAATCAGCCCAGCGGAGCGCACCAGGAACGGCGTGGAATGGGGTGCATCCAGCAGGCCATCGCGGACGAAAACTGGTGCGAATAGATCCTTGATATGGAACAGGAGCATGGCCCATGGAACTGCGACACCTTCGCTGCTTTGTGGCTCTCGCAGAGGAGCTGCACTTCACACGGGCCGCCGAGCGCCTTCATATCGAACAGCCACCCTTGTCCCGCGCCATCAAGGAGCTTGAGGGCGATCTGGGCGTGGTGCTCTTCGTGCGCAACCGCCGAGGTACGGTGCTTACCGAGGCGGGCGCAACTTTCCTGCAAGACGTGCGCAGGGTGTTCGCCGCGCTGAAGCAGGCTCAGGAGAACGCTCAGGCGGTCGCGGCGGGCCTGAGCGGAAGCCTTCGCATTGCAGTGTCCGACGGCGCAATCGATCCCCGGCTGTCGGCCCTCCTGGCCCGCTGCCGCGAGGAGGAGCCGGAGATCGAGATTCGCCTGTCCGAAGTGCCGCTGGCCGAGCAGTTGCGCGGGTTGCGCTCGGGCGACTTCTCGATCGGGTTTGCGCACACGGCGGAGGTCGGCGATGACATCCTGACCGAGCCACTCTGGCACGACTCGCTGGTGGTCGCGGTGCCCGCCCGGCACCCCTTGCTTTCACACAAGGCCGTTCCGCTGCATCAGCTTGCGAGCTACCCACTGGTCTTATGCGACCCACAGGTATACGAAGGCTACTACCGTGAACTGGCGCGGCTCCTGCGACCGCTGGAGCGTGATCCCGACATCGCCGAGCACGTGTCCTCGCTGGACATGATGCTCACCCTGGTCGGTGCAGGCTACGGCGTTGGCTTCATCAGGGCAACCAGGATCGCGGCGAGCCTGCGCCCCGATGTGGTGATCCGCCCCCTGGCCATGGATTCCGCAGTCATCACAACCTACTTGCTGCGGCCCGTCAGCGAGGATTTGCCGGTGTCGGCGGAGCGGTTCATTGCGCGCCTGCGCGAGCACTCGGGCGATTGATGCGGCGGCAAGGGCCGTAACTGAAGTTCGCGGCCGCTTATGGCGAGCCTTGCAGCTCACTGCCAGAGTTGAGGTTTTTTTCAGTCGCCGCCATCAACTCGCTGGCGCTGATCCCGAGCGCGGTAGCAATTTTCAGTATCAGGGGAAGCGTAGGCACATGCTCCCCGCGCTCGATCTTGCCCATGTGCGAACGCGATATTCCAGCCTGAAATGCAAAGTCGTCTTGAGCGACGCCTTGCGCGACGCGAGCGGCACGCACGGCCCGCCCGAAAGCTAATGCTGGTTCGGATTCATAGGTGGGTGTGCCAGGTGGACGACCTGGCTGAATAGTAAGCTTCTGCATCGACAGAAGCGTCAAACAAACCTCTTAAATTAACCACGTTAAACATATAGACGTTAAAGTTCTCTCTTTACTATGATGCTGGTTTTCCCTTGACCCGCTTCGTCGCTTCTGTGGGTTCTCCATGGACAACCTCACCAGCCAACCCGCCCACCTCAGGCTTGCGATAGCGCCAGGCGTATCGTCATCGCAGCTTTCGGTGCTACTCGCGCTGCAACGTGCCGAAGAACCCGAGGTCAGCATCGCGTTCTTTGAGGTTGCTGGTGACGAGTTGCTTGATGGACTCCGTGAAGGCCGCTATGACGTAGGGCTGTCGCTTCAAGGGTCGAGCGATCCGGCCATCCAAACCCAGCCCTTGTGGATTGAGCACATGGCCGTTGCGATGCCGCTGCGGTTTCCCTTGCTGGATCAGGCATCGCTCACCATCGCCGATCTACAGGACTACCCGATCTTTCGCTGGCGGGCTGAGACGTGTTCACTGCTGGATCATCGGCTGCTCTCGCACCTGCCTGCTGACCAGCAAAATCTTCAGTACGTGACTTCCTTCGAGCTGATGGCGCTATGGGTTTCTGCCGGCTACGGTGTCGGGCTATCCGCGCAATCGCGCATCAAGCACGCCCATGGATGGGGAATCAGCATGCGAGCGCTGGACGACGGCCCCTACGAGATCGTGACGCACCTGCATAGACCCCAGGGACAAGCGAACTCTGTTTCCGAGCGATTCGAGCGAAGGGCACTGCAGATCGCAAAATCGGTCACTTCCTGATCGCAGTGGCTGTCGGTAGCCGCCAGCAGACGGCGGTGGATGTACGCCTTTCATCAAGAGGGCCGAGGTGGTAAGCTTAGAGGCCATTTCTGGCTTGGGTAACCAGAAAAAATCTTTATTAATCAATTGGTTGGTTGCCGTGGGTGATTCCCATCACCCGCTCCAAATTTGCCATGAGGTTCCATACGGAATTTCTGGTTTGAAAAAAGCGACCCTAGGGTCGCTTTTTTCGTTTCTGCGGCGGCAAAACCAGCCCCGCCGTCGCTGCGGTGACTGGCATGGGGCGCGGAATGCGCGTCCGCTCCGGCCGTTAGTGGCTCGGCGGCGGCTGGCCGGAGCCAGTCAGGTGTACTTGGTGAAAATGCCGCGTACCCGCTCCAGCGTTTCAGACGTATCCTGCGCCTGGTCGTGAAGGGCTTCCTCGATCAGGCAGGTCAGCATCAACCGATACGCCTTGTCCAACGCGCTGCGCGCGGCTGAAAACTGCTGGGCAATCGCCTCGCAATCCTCGCCACGCCGAATCATTGCCTGAATGCCCCGGACCTGGCCTTCGACTCGCGCCAGTCGTTTCAGCATGGCCTGCTGCTGATCCTGCAGGTCTGCCGATACGACGGCAGTCGTCTGGTCGTTCATGAGATACCTCGAAAGTCTCAAAAGGGGTAACTGCAGCGGGGCAGCTGAAGCGGAGCGCACCGACTCGCATATGGGTAGGGGCATGCTAGCGGCCCGCAACCGCATGGCCAACTTCTTTTCGCACAGTGCCGCTTGCCTAACGATATATAAAAAAATATATTGTGTTTGTCTTAACTGTAAGCCTTGGCCCATGACCCCCGACCTGGATATCGACAGCCTGAAAGCCAACGCGGCTTCCGCAAGCGCTTTGCTGAAAGCGTTGGCCAACCCGGATCGCCTGTTACTGCTGTGCCAGCTTTCCCAGGGCGAGCGTAGCGTGAGCGAGCTCGAGCAGCTCCTGGGTATCCAGCAGCCAACGCTGTCACAGCAGCTGGGCGTGCTGCGTCGCGAAGGGCTGGTAGCGACAAGACGCGAGGGTAAGTTGATCCATTACCGGATCAGCAGTCCGGAGGCGCTGGCGGTAATCGCCACGCTCTACCAATTATTTTGCGAGAGGGGGCAGCAATGACTGTCGATTGGGCGAACTTCACGCCGTGGACGGCGCTTGCAGGCGGTGTGCTGATTGGTGCCGCTGCCAGCCTGTTCGTATTGCTCAATGGCCGTATCGCCGGTATCAGCGGCCTGCTGGCAAGTCTTCTGGAACCGGGTGCTGAAGGTCGAGGCGAAAAGCTGTTGTTTCTGCTCGGTCTTCTGCTGGCGCCGCTCCTGTGGGTGCTGTTCGGCAGGTTGCCGGTGCTGGAATTCCAATCCGGCTGGTTCGGATTGTTGATTGCCGGCTTGCTGGTAGGCGTAGGAACCCGATACGGCTCAGGCTGCACCAGCGGCCATGGGGTGTGCGGGATTTCGCGGCTGTCGGCACGCTCCATCGTCGCGACTTTGGTGTTCATGGCGGCCGGCTTCGGCACCGTTTATGTCCTGCGTCATCTGCTGGGAGGCTGAATATGCGCAAACTGACTTCGTTTGCCGCTGGTTTGCTGTTCGGGCTGGGGCTGCTGCTTTCCGGGATGGCCAACCCGGCCAAGGTCATTGGCTTTCTCGATGTTGCGGGCGCGTGGGACCCCTCGCTGGCGTTGGTGATGGCTGGTGCCATAGCCACGGCCCTGGTCCCCTTCACCTGGGCGAAGCGGCGAGAGCGCTCCTTGCTCGACGCGCCGATGCAGCTACCGAGCAAGCGCGAGCTCGACGGCCGACTGATTGGTGGGAGCCTGGTGTTCGGAATTGGTTGGGGGATAGCCGGCATCTGTCCGGGGCCGGCGATCGCCGTACTGCTCAGCGGGCACTGGCAGGTCGTGCTGTTCGTACTCGCCATGCTGGGCGGAATGCTTTTGTTCTCTGCGCTGGAACGCCGGCGCACTTGCTGACCGGGAGGTCATTATGAAAGCCAACGTTGGAACCATTGATCGGACCCTGCGCATCATCGTCGGCCTTGTGCTTATCGGCCTGACCTTGGCAGGCGTAATCGGTGTTTGGGGTTGGATCGGCCTGCTGCCGCTGGCTACGGGCGTCTTCCGTTTTTGCCCAGCGTACACGCTGCTTGGCATCAAAACGTGCAAGAGCTGCAACAAGGCCTGAAATCGCACCAAACGACGCTGCAACGCAAGAAGGCCGACATTGATGTCGGCCTTCTTGCATCTGCCCGGTCGCTTACTCGAAACTGGGCAGGCTTGGCTTCACGACGGGTTTGTTGGCGGC
Source organism: Pseudomonas sp. LM13 (assembly GCF_041381355.1). NCBI lineage: Bacteria > Pseudomonadati > Pseudomonadota > Gammaproteobacteria > Pseudomonadales > Pseudomonadaceae > Pseudomonas > Pseudomonas sp. LM13. The sequence goes on along the minus strand of NZ_JACBXH010000004.1, from coordinate 188,540 downwards.
GGTCCAGGCATCGAAACCGCCGGCGATCGATCTGACGTTCAGATAGCCCATGTCTTGCAGCGATGCCGCGGCCAGGGCAGCCCGGCCGCTCGTCTTGCAGTACAACACCAGGTTCAGGTCGCGCGGCCCTAGTTCCGGTGTGCCGCTGAGCTTGAATTCCAGCAGCCCGCGGGGAATGTTGAGGGCGCCATTGATATGGCCTTCGTGAAACTCGTCCGCCTCGCGTACGTCGATCAGCACATCCGCGGCCTGGATCGCCGCGTCGGCGTCGGCAATGGACACCTCCTGAATTCGGGTTCTGGCCTGTTCGACGAGGTCGTGTGCGTTCTTCATCCCGCTTTCTCCTTGCTGCATAAATGATCACGCTGCCGTTCAAGCGCGTGGTGAGTGGTTTGCGGATCCAGGGCACGTAGGGCTTCGTACTGGCTGATGAAAACCTACCCGCCGAAGTGCTCCAGGAAGTCGCTGCGTCGTAGTCGATCCATCACCGGGCCCTTCACTTCCGACAGGTGCAGCTGAATACCCGCCGTATGCAGTCGGGCGCTGATCGCCTCGAGGCTCTCCAGCGCGCTGGCGTCGATCAGGTTCACGCCAGGGCACATCAGCACCAGGTGCTCGGCCTGTGGATAGCGGCCGATCAGCTCGGCAATCCGATCTTCCAGGTAGCGTGCATTGGGAAAGTAAAGGCTCTCGTCGACGCGCACCGAAAGCACCTTGGGGCTCTGTACTACGGCGAAGCGTTCGATGTTGCGAAAGTGCTCGCTGCCCGGCAGCTGGCCGACCACCGCGACATGCGGTTGGCTGGTACGCCAGAGAAACAACAGCAACGAGAGGCCGACGCCCAGCATGATCCCGCTTTCCACGCCGACCAGCAGAACGCCGAGCATGGTGGCCGCCATGGCAGCGGCGTCCTGGCGCGAATAGCGCCAGGTCCGCTTGAGTGCAGCCAGATCCACCAGGCTGAGCACGGCGACAATAATGGTCGCCGCCAGCACCGCGTGCGGAAGATTGTGGAAGAGCGGGGTGAACAGCAGCACGGTGATGCCGATTCCCGCTGCGGTCAGGGCTCCAGCCAATGGGGTCTGGGCACCGGCATCGAAATTGACCACGGAGCGGGCGAAGCCTCCCGTTACCGGAAAACCACCGCTCATGGCGGCAGCGATGTTGGCGCCACCGAGCGCGACCAGTTCCTGATTCGGCTCGATCTGCTCACGGCGCTTGGCCGCCAGGGTTTGCGCCACCGAGACCGATTCGACGAAGCCGACCAGGCTGATGAGCACGGCGGCCGGGAGCAGGGCCATCGCCAGCTCCAGGTCCAGCGTCGGCAGGCTCAGCGACGGCAAGCCACGCGGCACTGCGCCAACGACCCTGACGCCGGTGTCGGCCAGCCCGAGCCCGCCGACCGCTGCTATTGCCAAAAGGAGCGCCACGACCGGCCCGATCTTGGTGAGCGTGCCGGCGATATGTACGCTCATGCCCAGTTTCTGCAGCCAGCCGCCGAGTCGGCTGCGCACCAGAAAGAGAAACAGCAGGCTCAGGGTGCCAATGATGAACGTCGGCAGATGCGTGCTTGGCAGGCCCAGGATCAGTCCATGGGCAAGCTCCAGGGCATTCTCGCCGGTTACCGGGATGCCAAGGATGTGCTTGAGCTGCCCCAGGGCGATGAGAATGCCCGAGGCGCTGATGAATCCGGAGATGACCGGGTGGCTCAGGAAATTGGCGAGAAAACCCAGCCGCAGCACCGCCATTGCCAACAGTACGGCACCGGAAAGCATGGCCAGCAGCATTGCAGCCCCAGCGTATTCGGCGCTACCGACGGCGAACAGCGGCCCCAGTGCCGCCGCCGTCATCAGCGATACCACCGCTACCGGCCCCACCGCGAGCGTGCGACTGGTACCGAAAAGCGTATAGGCAATCAGCGGCAGCATGCTGGCGTACAGACCTGTCACCGGCGGCAGCCCCGCCAGCATGGCGTAGGCCAGGCTCTGCGGGATCAGCATCAGCGTCACGATCAGGGCTGCGAGGCCATCCTTGGCTGCCGCCGTCCGGTCGTAGTGCTTAGCCCACGTCAGGAAAGGCAGGTAGCTGGCCAGCCGCTGTTTCATCCTTTCTTCTCCTGGCCGAAATCGCAGGCGTTGGGGGCTTCGGCGGGGCGCGGCTCGAAGTCCAGGTGTTTCGGTTCGGCCAGCCACTCATGGCCCTTGAGCATCATGTCGAAATAGATCGACGGCATCCATCTGGTCTTCAGTTTCCAGGCCAGCCGGCGCGGGACCTTCGGATCGAGCGGAAAGGTGGGCAGCAGTTTTCCGCCATAGCCGAACTCGGCAAGGATCACCTTGCCCCGCTCGACGGTCAGCGGACAGGAGCCGTAACCATCGTAGATCGCCCGAAGCCCGGCGCCGCTGAGCACGCTCAGCACATTCTCGGCCACGACCGGTGCCTGCTTGCGCACCGCTGCGGCCGTCTTGGCGTTCGGCGCGGAGCAGACGTCGCCAAGGCTGAAAATGTTGCCGAAGCGTGGATGGCGCAGGGTCTCGTGTTCGGCTTCGAACCAGCCGTCTGCTGTTCTCAGGGCACTCTGGCGGATGAATTCCGGCGCGTGCTGGGGTGGAACCAGGTGCAGCATGTCGAACTCGCGCACGACGCGCCGACTCTGGCCATTGCTGTCGACGACGTCGAACCAGGCCTTGCGAGCCGGGCCATCGACAGCGGTCAGCCGGTTGTTGACGTTGAGCTCGGCGCCGTAGCGTTCGACATAGGCCATGAGGCCGGGCACGAAATCCGCCACGCCGAACAGCACGCCGCCGGCCGAGCAGAAGTCGACTTGGATGTCCTTCAGCACGCCCTGTCTGAGCCAGTGATCGCAGGACAGGTACATGGCCTTCTGCGGTGCGCCGGCACATTTGATCGGCATGGGCGGCTGGGTAAAGAGCGCCCGGCCATGGCGTAACTGCTGCACCAGCTGCCAGGTGTAAGGGGCGAGTTCGAAGGCGTAGTTGGAGGTCACGCCGTATTTGCCGAGACTGTCACGTGCGCCTTCGATGGCGTCCCAGTCGAGCGCCAGACCCGGACACACCACCAGCGCGCGATAGCCGATGCGACTGCCATCCTCCAGCACCACTTGCTGGTGTTCCGGTTCGAAGGCCTCAGCAGCGGCATGAATCCACTGTGCCTTGGACGGAATGCAGCGGCTCATGGCGCGTTCGGTATTGGCCCGGTCGAACACGCCAGCGCCGACCAGCGTCCAGCCGGGCTGGTAGTAGTGCTGCTCGCGCGGCTCGATGACCGCGATGCGCAGGTTCGGGTCGCGCTTGAGCAGGCTTGCGGTCACCGCGCAACCGGCGGCGCCGCCGCCGATGACCAGGACATCGTAGCGGGGCGTTGCCGCGAGCCGTGACGAGGTGTTCAGCGGTTCATCCGCGGTGGATTGCCAGTACTGCTCCAGGCGCGGCAATAGCCCGCTCAGGTCGTAGTCCGCCTGCCGTGCGGTCTGCAGCAGCACCTGGGGATCCAGATGATGCGCTTCGGCCAGCGCCCAGAGCGACGCGGAGCGTGTGCCGGTCCGACAGAATGCCAATGCCGGCCCCTTGATCCGTCCGAGTAGCGCGCGAAAGGCGGCGACATCGGCGTCACCTATCTGCCCGGATATCACCGGCAGATGGTGGTACTCCAGGCCAGAGGTATCGCTTCGCTACTGGGCTGGCCTTCGCCCTCGTTGTCCGGACGGTTGTTGATCACGCAGCGAAAGCCGCTGCCGGCCAGCAACGCCATGTCCGTCGGTTGCAACTGGGCGGCGACGGAGAGAAAAGGGGTCAGCCGCTTTATGGTTTGCATGTCGACGTCCTCCGCTTGGGGTCACAGCACGTCCAGGGGGATCTTCAGATAGCGTGTGCCGTTGCTTTCGGGCGCCGGCAGCTCGCCGCCACGCATATTGATCTGCACCGAGGGCAGAATCAGCGTGGGCATCGTCAGGGTCGCGTCGCGCGCGGTGCGCATGTCGACGAACTGCTGTTCGCTGATGCCGCTGTGAACGTGCACGTTGTGCTCACGCTCGGCAGCGATTGTGGTTTCGTAGAGAAACTCGTCGCGCCCGGGTGCCTTGTAGTCGTGACACATGAATACCCGTGTCTCGCCCGGGAGGGCGAACAGCTTCTGGATCGAGCGGTACAGCGTCCGCGCATCGCCACCCGGAAAATCGCACCGGGCCGTACCGTAGTCGGGCATGAACAGCGTATCGCCGACGAATGCGGCATCGCCGATGACGTAGGTCATGCAGGCGGGTGTGTGGCCGGGCGTGTGTATGGCGCGAGCTGGCACGTTGCCGACCTGAAAGGTTTCTTCGTCCTGAAACAGGTGGTCGAACTGGCGGCCATCGGTGGCGAACTCGGTACCGGCATTGAACAGCTTGCCGAAAGTGTTCTGCACCACGGTGATCCGGTCACCGATCGCCATACGACCGCCCAGCTGTTGTTTCAGATAAGGCGCGGCGCTGAGGTGATCGGCATGCACATGGGTTTCCAGCAGCCACTGCACCTTGAGATCCTGTTCCCGCACATAGTCGACCAGGCGCTGAGCCGTCGCATGGGAGGTGCGCCCGGATGCCGGGTCGTAATCCAGTACCGAATCGATCACGGCACACTGCCGGGTCTCGGGGTCACTGACCACGTAGCTGTAGGTGAAAGTGGCGGGATCGAAGAAGGGTTCGACGTGGGCATTCATGGTGCTTCTCCTCTCTGTGCTCGATACCGGTAGGGGTATGTTCTCTGGGCTGATCTTAGTCCTGCATTAAGTTATATGCATAGAATTAATTGTTATTAGAGGGGCGGGCGCCATCCGTGGTGTGTATAGCTGAAGCGGCGCAGGTCGCCTGATCGACAGGCTCAGCTCGTCGCCGGGTTGGCCTGATCGCTGACGATGCGTCCATCGACCAGCTGAATCGTCCGCGCGCAGTCCGCGGCCAGGCGTGGATCATGCGTCACCACCAGCACCGCGCAGCCGAATTGGGCGTTGATGCGATGGAACAGCTCGAACACGCTTTGCGCGGTTCGCGTATCGAGGTTGCCGGTCGGCTCATCGGCCAGCAGCAGCGGCGGGCGTGTCACCAGCGCCCGGGCGATGGCGACCCGCTGCTGCTGGCCGCCGGATATCTGCGTAGGTTTCTTGTCGGCGAACGCTCCCAGCCCAACTTCGTCGAGTAGGGTACGGGCGAGGTCGATGTCCGCGCTCGATGGCTTGCCGTGGCGGATCATCAGAGGCATCAGCACGTTTTCCAGCACGCTGAACGCCGAAATCAGGTGATGGAACTGGAAGACGAAGCCAATCGCCTGGTTGCGCAGGTGGGTGCGGGCCTCGTCGTCGCTGTCGCGTGTCGCCTGGCCGAGCAGGTACAGCTCGCCTGAACTGGGCGCGTCGAGCAGGCCGATCAGGTTCAGCAGCGTGCTCTTGCCCGATCCCGACGGCCCGATCAAGGCGGTCAGCTCACCGCGACACAATCGCAGATCGATGCCATGCAGCACCTCGGTTTCCAGCGCAGTGCCCACATTGAATGCCTTGCGTACCTGCTCCAGGCGCAGGACCTCGGCGGCATGGCTCGTCAGCAGCGCTTCAGACATAGCGGATCGCCACGGCTGGGTCGTAACGTGCCGCGCGCCGGGCCGGCATCGCCGCGGCCAGCACACCGGTGATAGTGGCGACAAGCATGGCCAGCGGCACCAGCGTAGGATCGACGGGAATCTCGAACAGGCGCGGGCCGGCGATGTTGAATACCTGCACCAGCCCCCAGCCGACTGCCCCGCCACAGGCCGAGCCAAACAGGCCGAGCACGCGGCCCTGAAGCAGGAAGACCCGCAGGATCTGTCCGCGCGGGCTGCCCATCGCCCGTAGGATGCCGATTTCGCGGGTACGCTGGACCACGCTGACCGCCAGCACGCTGGCGATGCCGAATGCCACCGAGATACCGACGAACACGCGGATCATCTCGGTGGTCATGCTCTGCGAGCTGAGCGCATTGAGCAGTTGCCCGTTGGTTTCCATCCAGCTTTCGGCACGCAGCCCGGTGAGACGCGCCAGACGCTCGGCCACCCGATCGGCCTGGAAAATGTCAGCGACCGTCGTATCGATGACCGTGATGCCGCCGGGCAGGTCGAGCAGTGTTTGCGCCTGCTTCAGGTCCAGGTAAACGTAGCGCGAATCCAGCTCGCGCACGCCAAGTTCGAAGATGCCAGCGATATCGATAACTGCCTCACGGCCTTCACCGGCGTCCAGCCGTAGCTTGTCGCCGATACCGAGGCCGAGGTCCTTGGCCAGCTCCTTGCCGATCACCGCATTGCCTGCGCCAACCATGAATCGTCCGGCAATCAGATCGTTGGCCAGGGGGATGATGCGCTGATAGCGCGGCGGATCGATGCCGAGCAGCGCCACCGAAGCGCGCGCCACGCCGCGCCGGGCGATGGCCGGGCCGCTGATGACCGGTGACACTGCCAGCACCTGCGCGTCCTGGTCGAGCACGTCGCGAATGTCCTGCCAGTTGATGATCGAGCGCAGACGCTGCGCCCGCGGACTTTCCAGTACCAGGGACCAGCTGTCGGGAGTGACAGGCAGGGTCCGGTTGGCCTCGTCCGGCGGGAGGATACGAATATGGGCCTGAGTGCCGAGGGTGCGCTCGATGACATTGGCTTGCAGGCCGGTGATCAGCGCCGTGATGAACACGATCACCGCAGACCCGACGGCGATCCCGAAGACGATCAGCAGCGTCTGCATCCGGTTGTCGAGCAGGAAGCGCAGCGCGATCTTCCATTCGATCCATAGCGACTCGCTCAGGCGCACGGTCGTCAGTCCAGGATGCTGCTGGGAATCGGCCGTTCAGTCACCCGCACGCGCTTTCCCTCTTCGGCATCGTCGAGTAGAACCAGGTCGCCGGTGGTGAGCCCCTCGACGACCTCGCTGAGGGCAGTACCCAGCAGGCCAAGACGAACGTCGACCCGCTCGACCACACCATCCCGAACCCGCAGCACCTGGGCGCGCGGGCCGCTGCGGGCGCGCAGGGCATCGATGGGCAGTACCAGGGCCTGATCGCGGCGACCGGTTTCGATATTGACCGATACGGTCATGCCCTGGCGCAGGAAATCGGCGGGTTCCAACAGGTCGAGATGAACATCGATGGTGCCGCGTGCCGTATCGACCGCAGGGGCGATGAAGCGGACCCGCGCCGGCAGCACACGCTCGGGGTAGGCGTCGGCAATGATGCTCGCGGCCTGGCCGAGCCGCACAGGAGCCAGGTTCTTTTCATCCAGCGGCAGCAGAACCTCGCTGCTGCCCGAGCGGGCGATACTGAGCAGCGTACGTCCAGGCTGGACCAGATCACCCGGTTCCACATCGCGGGTCTGCACGATCCCCGTTACCTGTGCGTGAATGCGTGTCTTGGCAAGTGTCGCGCGCGCGGCCTCAAGGCGTTGCCGGAGCACTTGTTCCTCGCTGCCGCCTTCGGCCAGCGACGCGGCGGCAAAACGCGCGCGGTCACGAATCACGCGGGCCGTAAGTTCCGCGCGGCGTGCCTGCTCCAGCGGTTCGGAGGCGAGCAGCTTGCGCTCGAATAATGTTTCGCGTCGCTTCAGCTCGCGGCGGGCCTGCTCCAGATTGTGCTGTGCTTCGCGCAGGGTGGCCTGTGCCTGCGGGCGGGAGGAATCGATCAGTTGCTGCAGGGCCGCTTCCGCCTCGCGCAGGCGGGCACGCTGTTCATCGTCGCGCAGCTCCAGCAGCAGGTCGCCGGCCTCTACTTCATCGCCCTCGCGCACATGGCGAGCGGCAACCACACCGGTAATCTCGCTCCCCACCTGAGCCAGCGACTGACTGTCCACTTCGCCACTGGCTTGCACCAGCGGTCGCGTTTCCAGCCGATAGGCGGGCACTTGCGGCCCTTGCAGCTGGCTGCGGATCAACCAGCCGCCAGCCAGCGCAAGCACGACGAGCAGTGGCCAAGCGCGGCGGAAGTTTTTGGCGACAGGCAAGACGGACCTCTCCCTGATACGGCCCGAGACGGCCATCGAAACGCCACAAGCTTACGGCCAAACGACTTGCATGAATACTGCCCGGAGTGTCGCGTTCGTGCTGCCAGGCGAGGTCCGGTACGGGCGAAGCCGATGGCCGCGTCTATCGAGGCCATAGCCTCGCTGCGGCGATGGACGGCGTACAATGGCGGCCCGCTCCCAGGATCCGCGATATGGCCACTACCGTTCAAAGCCCCGCCGCCACCCTGCGCGCCGCCTGGCTCGCACAGGCCCAGGCCAACCCCTGGATAACCTTTGGCCTCGCCGCGACCGCAGCCGCGGTTCTGTTCCTGTTGGTTGCCGGCGCCGTCAATGCGTTGCAGAGCGGCGAGGCGATCAATGTGCGCTACGCCCTGCTTGGCGGCAGCGCGGGCTTCGTCGCAACGGCGGTCGGTGCGTTTCTGGCGATCGGTCTGCGCGACATCTCGACCCGAACGCAGGACAGCATGCTCGGCTTCGCAGCGGGGATGATGCTTGCTGCCAGTGCGTTCTCGTTGATCCTTCCGGGACTGGAGGCCGGTCGTGAGCTGTTCGGCAGCGGGCCGGCGGCTGCGCTGACCGTGGTGGTGGGCCTTGGGCTCGGCGTGTTGCTGATGCTCGGGCTGGATTACTTCACCCCGCACGAGCACGAGAGCACCGGGCCTTGCGGCCCGGAGTGCGAGCGTCTGAATCGAGTCTGGCTGTTCGTACTCGCCATTGCCCTGCACAACATCCCCGAAGGCATGGCCATCGGCGTGAGTTTCGCCAATGGCGACATGAGCGTCGGTCTGCCGCTGACCACGGCGATATCCATTCAGGACATTCCCGAAGGCCTGGCGGTGGCGCTGGCGCTGCGCACCACCGGCCTGTCGGCACTGGGCTCGGTGCTGGTGGCCGCGGCATCGGGCTTGATGGAGCCGATCGGTGCGCTGGTGGGCATCGGCATGTCCAGTGGCTTTGCCATCGCCTATCCGATCAGCCTCGGCCTTGCCGCAGGGGCGATGATTTTCGTGGTGTCCCATGAGGTGATTCCCGAGACCCACCGCAACGGCCACCAGACGCCCGCCACGCTGGGGCTGATGGTCGGGTTCGCGGTGATGATGTTCCTCGACACCGCCCTGGGCTGACGCGTCAGGGATTATCCGGCTCGGTCTGCATCACCAGCTCGACACGCCGGTTGCTGGCGCGGCCATGCTCGCTACCGTTGTCGGCAATCGGCCGGGTGTCGGCATAGCCGGTTGCGCTCAGGCGGGTCGCCTCGATGCCCGCCAGCTGTAGATAGCGCACCACGCTGCTGGCACGGCTGGCGGAAAGCTCCCAGTTTGAGGGGAAACGCTCGGTCTGGATCGGCAGATTGTCGGTGTGGCCCTCGACGATGATCCGGTGCGGGCTCGCGGCCAGCGTCGGAATCAGCCGATCGATGACGTCCAGTCCGGTATTTTCGAGCTCCGCCTGGCCTGAGCCGAACAGAATTTCGCTGCTGATGCGGAAGCTGATGCTGCCGTCGTTGACGATCACTTCGATGTCCTCGCCAAGCGCCAGCGCTTCTGCAGTATCACTGGTTTGCGCATCGGATACGGGAGCGTCGATCGCCGGCTCCGGCAGCGGAGCAATGGCCGGAATCGGTGCGCTGGTCGGCTGCGCCTCGATGGCCAGCGGCTCGGGTGTTGCCATTGCGGTGGGTGTGGCGATGGCGGCCTGGCTGTCGCCTTCGCCGTCAGCCTTGCCGGCCATGCTCAGCATGATTACCAGCATGACCAGCAACAGCGTCAGCATGTCCAGGTAGGTGATCAGCCAGGCTTCCTGCTCTTCTTCCCGCTGCGGCTCGATATGCCAGCGGGAGAAGCGGCTGCCCTGGGATGCTTGCCCGTTCACCGTCATTCTTCCTGCGGTCTGACGTGCGGCGCCGTAGGCGTACCGTCGCGGATTTCATCGTCATGATGGGCGATGAACGACTTCAGCGTCTCGCGCATGTACGCCGGGCTGCGGCGGTTGCACATCATCGAGATGCCCTGCATGACCAGATTCATCAGGGCGACCCGCTGCTCGGTGCGCCGCTCGAGCTTGACCGCGACCGGCTTGAGCACCAGGTTGGCCAGCAGCACGCCATAAAAGGTGGTCATCAGTGCCACGGCGAGACTGCGGCCGATCTGTTCCATGTCACCGCTGCCGAGCATGAACATCAGGTTGATCAACCCGACCAAGGTGCCGATCATGCCGAATGCCGGGGCGTAGCTGGACATGGCACGAAACAGCTGTGCTTCCGCGTTCTCGCGTGCGCGCAGGCGGGCGATGCGCCATTGCAGCACCTCCAGGATGTCTTCCTCGGGGGTGTTGTCGATCACCAGCTGCACGCCGGTGCGCAGGAACGGGTTGCTGACCTGTTCTACGGCCTTTTCCACCGCCGGCAGGTCGCCGCTGATCCACAGCCGCGAGATCTGCACCAGTTCCTCGAGGTCCTGGCGGGTGTACAGCCGCTCGTTGCGCATGACCGTCCACAGCAGCCCGAACACCCGTGTCACCTCGCGCAGCGGATAGCTGATGAAGGTGGCGGCCAGCGTGCCGACCAGAACGATGCCGAGACTGGGAAAATCGATGAACAGCGCAGGTTCTTTCGCGGCGAACAGCACAACCACGGCCAGCAGGCCGATGCTCGCGACGATGCCGATCAGAGTGGAGGGATTCATCGGGACTCCGCTGAAGGGGCGTTCAGAAAGCGCGCGATGATAGCAGCTGGCCCGCGCGCTCGGCTGACCTGGATCAGAGCCCGGTCAGCCACTCATGCGGGCAAGGAGGATCAGAGGTTTTCCAGTAGCCTGCGCGCGGCTTCCTGACCGCTGAGCCAGGCGCCTTCCACGCGACCGGAGAGGCACCAGTCGCCACAGGCGTATAGGCCCAGCCCGGCATCGGCCAGTGCGGCCCATTCGTGTGCCTGTGCCGGGCGGGCGTAGAGCCAGCGATGCGCCACGGTCAATTCCGGCGCCGGGACCACGCAGTCGATCAGCTCGGCGAAGGCGCCGTGCAGGCATTCGATGACCGCCTCCTTGGGCAGGTCCAGATGCTGGCGGCTCCAGTTGCTGGTGGCATGCAGCACCCAGGTATCGAGCGCGCCGTCCCGGCCTGGCTTGCTGCGGTTGCGTGCCACCCAATCCAGCGCATCGTCCTGGACGAAACAGCCTTCCAGCGCGGTATCCAGCGGATTGGCGAAACCCAGGGCCACCGCCCAGGTCGGCTCCATCGCTACACTCGCGGCCACGGCAGCCAGTTTTGGCGCACCGGACAGCAATGCGGCGGCCTGCGGAGCAGGGGCGGCGATGATCACATGACTGAACGGGCCATGGCTGGCGCCCGTAGCGTCGACCAGCGTCCAGAAGCGTTCGCCGCGGAATACTTCGGTGATGCGGCAGCTGAAGGTCACCGGCAGTTCACCCAGCAAGCCTCGGGTAATCGCGCTCATGGTCGGTGTGCCGACCCAGCGCAGCTGCTCGTCGGCCGAAGGCTTCAACTGGCCTTCGCGGGACTGGAACAGGGTAGGGGCCCATTGCTCTACCCAGCCGCTTTCCTGCCACTGGCGCACGATCTCGCTGAAGCGGCGATCACGCGCCGTGAAGTATTGCGCGCCGAGGTCTAGCGTGCCGGCATCGCTGCGTTTGCTCGCCATGCGGCCGCCGCTGCCGCGGCTCTTGTCGAACAGGTGTACGGCTTGCCCGGCTTCGTGAAGCGCGCGAGCGGCCGACAGTCCCGCTATTCCGGTTCCGATGATGGCGATTGGAGCCTTGCTCATGATTACCTCGTGTGCTGGTGCCATCGGCCACGCAGTGGAAGTGCTGCGTAGCATGTTTTCATGACAAGCGTTCGATACCGCTTGAGCCTCCCCATCCTCGGACAGAGATCGTCCTTTGGCTAGAGGGTTTCGACGCAATGCGGCAAGCGAGCATGCGCTTTCGTGGCTTGCTGACCGGCGGTACCGGGCTGTCCCGGCCATAGCAAAAGCGCTTGCCGCAGTCTTTGGTTGTAAGTTGCTGATAAGCCGGTACAATGGCGCCGCTCGCCGCCAGGCGGGTTTCGTTATGGTGGGCCCTGCCGGTCCCCTCGCAACGATCAGCCGTGAACCCGGTCAGGCCCGGAAGGGAGCAGCCGCAGCGGTGACATTGTGTGCCGGGGTGTGGCTGGTAGGGTTCACCTCCATAACGCTCTCTTTTTCCCTCCAGATTTTCAGTTCCGAGCGCTCATGCGTCGGGGCTCTTTCGCATGTCTACTCTACGTTCACTCGGCTGCCTCGTAGTCGGCGAGTCCGTTTGGCCGTGGCTGCGGCTCATGTATCCTGCGCGGCTATTTCAGTGGCACGAAAACGCCGTATCGGTTCGAGGAGCATGGGTTTGTCGGTCAAGGCGAGTTGGGACATCTTCTGTGCGGTCGTGGACAACTTCGGCGACATTGGCGTTACCTGGCGCCTGGCGCGACAGCTGGCGGCCGAGCATGGCCAGCGCGTCAGGCTGTGGGTCGACGATCTGGAAACCTTTGCGCGGCTCTGTCCAGCTGCCAGTGCCGATGCCGACCAGCAGCTCCATGAGGGCGTGGATGTCAGGCGCTGGTCCAGCCAGTGGCCGGGAGTCGAGCCGGCCGATGTGGTCATCGAGGCGTTCGCCTGCAACCTGCCGCAGCAATATATAAATGCCATGGCCGGCAGCGGGCGGCGGATTCTCTGGCTGAATCTTGAATACCTGAGCGCCGAGGACTGGATCGTCGGCTGTCATGCGCTGCCGTCGCTGCAGCCCAACGGTGTGCAAAAGTACTTCTTCTTTCCAGGGTTCGAGGCTGCCACTGGCGGCCTGATTCGCGAAGCCGATCTGATGCAGCGTCGGGCCAGCTTCCAGCGGGATCGGCAGCAGCAGGCCGGCTTTCTCGCCACGCTTGGCGTGGTGCGGCAAGCGGATGCGCGTTTGCTGTCGTTGTTCGCCTACGAAAACCCAGCAGTTGCGGGCTGGCTGGACGCGCTGGCGGCTGACGTGCGGACCAATCAGCTGCTGGTGCCGGAAGGGCGGGTGCTGGGTGATGTCGCGGCCTGGCTCGGCGTGCCCGGGCTGAAAGCGGGGGAGCGTCATCAGCGCGGCAGCCTGCAGATCTGCATCGTGCCGTTCATGACGCAGGACGAGTACGACCTGCTGTTATGGAGCTGTGATTTCAATGCCGTGCGTGGCGAGGAGTCCTTCATTCGTGCGCAGTGGGCCGGGCGCCCGCTGGTGTGGCACATCTACCCGCAGGAAGACGACGCGCACTGGGACAAGCTCAACGCGTTTCTCAGCCTCTATGCGAACGGCCTTGCGCCGGCGGCTGGCAAGGCGTTGCGCGCGTTCTGGCACGCCTGGAACGCCGGTGAGGGCGCAGCGCAAACCTGGGCTGATCTGCTGCGGGAGTACCCGGCGCTGCTCGAGCATGCCGAGGCCTGGACACATGCACAGGTCGCCAACGGCGATCTGGCCGGCAAGCTGATGTTCTTCTTCACCGACTGGCTGGAGGCTGTTCACGGTTGACGCAGCGCCGCGCGCCGTCACGCGGCTTGCGACGATATGGGAACAGACCCTATGATACGCGGCCTGTTTTTTGTCTCTAATTCCTTCGGATATTTCTATGAAAACCGCACAAGAGTTCCGTGCCGGCCAGGTGGCCATCATCAACGGCGCACCCTGGGTCATCCAGAAAGCCGAGTTCAACAAGTCCGGTCGTAACAGTGCCGTGGTCAAGATGAAGCTGAAGAACCTGCTCAACGGTTCGGCTACCGAGACCGTGTACAAGGCTGACGACAAGCTGGAGCCGGTCATCCTCGAGCGCAAGGAAGTGACCTACTCCTACTTCGCCGACCCGCTGTACGTCTTCATGGACAACGAGTTCAACCAGTACGAAATCGAAAAAGACGACCTGGAAGGCGTGATGACCTTCATCGAAGACGGCATGACCGACGTCTGCGAAGCCGTTTTCTACAACGACAAGGTGATCTCCGTCGAACTGCCGACCACCATCGTTCGTGAAATCGCCTACACCGAGCCGTCCGTACGTGGCGACACCTCCGGCAAGGTCATGAAGACCGCCCGCCTGAAGAACGGTGCCGAGCTGCAGGTTTCCGCCTTCTGCGAAATCGGTGACTCGATCGAGATCGACACCCGCACCGGCGAGTACAAGTCGCGCGTCAAGGCCTGATCCTCGGCCTGCGGCGGACAGAAAAAAGCCCAGCTCGATGCTGGGCTTTTTCGTTTCTGTGCGTGTGTCAGCTTGCCCAGATCCAGCCGACCAGGCCGTAGCAGAGCAGGGTGACCAGCATCACGCCGAACAGGTTGATGGCAAAGCCGGCCTTGATCATCGACTGGATGTGCATCTGCCCCGTACCGAACACGATGGCATTGGGTGGCGTGGCTACCGGCATCATGAAGGCGCAACTGGCGGCTATCGCGGCCGGAATTGCCAGCATCTCTGGCGGCAGCCCCTGAGCCACCGCCAGGGCGCCCAGCAGCGGCAGGAAGGCAGCGGCCGTGGCGGTGTTGGAAGTGATCTCGGTCAGAAAGGTGATGACCAGCGCCACCAGGCCGATCATCAGAATCAGCGGCAGGGTGCCGAAGCCGCCGAGGCTCTGCGCAATCCATTGCGCCAGCCCGGACGCACCGATCACGCCGGCCAGCGACAGGCCACCACCGAACAGCAGCAGTACACCCCAGGGCGCCTTGTTGGCCTGCTCCCAGTCCATCAGGAATACCCGCTGGTGCAGATTCACGGGAATCAGGAACAGCGACAGCGCGGCGGCCATGGCGATGCTGGTGTCGTTCACGCCATCGACGTACTCGGCCAGCAGTGGCTGGAAGATCCAGGCCAGCGCGGCCAGGGTGAACACTACGGCGACCAGCTTCTCGGCCTTGCTCATCGGCCCCAGTGCGGCCATTTCCTGTTCCAGCATCGCGCGGCTGTCGCCACCGGACAGCTTGAAGCCGCCGCGGGTCAGCCACCACCAGATGAACAGCAGCATGCCGAGGCTCACCGGCAGTCCCAGTAGCATCCACTGGCCGAAGCCGATGTGCACGTCATAGTTCTCGCGCAGGAAGGCGGCGAGCAAGGCATTGGGCGGCGTGCCGATCAGCGTGGCGATGCCGCCGACACTGGCGGCATAGGCGATGCCGAGTAGCAAGGCCACGGCGAAGCGCTCGCCATCGCGCTTGTCGCTGCCGGCAACCAGCAAACCGATCACCGACAGGCCGATCGGCAGCATCATGATGCTGGTGGCCGTGTTGCTGACCCACATGCTGATGAACGCTGTGGCGATCATGAAGCCGGCGATCTGCCGACTCGGCGCGTTGCCGACCGCCAGCAGAGTGGCCAGCGCGATGCGCTTGTGCAGGTTCCAGCGCTGCATCGCCAGACCCAGCAGGAAGCCACCGAGGAACAGGAAGATGGTGGGGTTGGCGTAAGGCGCAGTGGCCTTGGCCAGTGTGTCGATGTCCAGCACCGGAATCAGCAGGATCGGCAGCAGCGAGGTGGCGGGAATCGGGATGGCTTCAGTGGACCACCACACCGCCATCAGCGCCGCCATGCCGACGGTGAGCCAGGCGGTTTCCGAAAGGCCGGCCGGTGGCTCGGTGAGAATGCACAGCAGCAAGAGCAGAGGCCCGAGGAACAGGCCGATGGAGGCCGCGATAACGGCCCCCTTGTTCTGGGATGAATCGGTCATGCAGTTTTCCTTCAATCAGCTGACCCGGCTGCCAGGGCGCCGGCCTGGGTCAAAACGTCGCGGATTCTAGCAGCCAATAGTTAGCTGCCGAATAAACGGTGTTGCTAATTATTAGCGTGCTATGAACTGCATGGGGCATGCGTATCCGGATGCCGAGCCAGTCTGGGCCGTTCGAGACCAACGGCCACCCTGCGACGGTCGATAGCTCGTCATGTTTTGCCAACCTGTTCGACTACGGCGACGGCGGGCCGCCGTATCGCAGCTAGATTGGACCTCAGCTGGGGCGCAGTTGCTTCAGCGTCTCGGCGATCATGAAAGCCATTTCCAATGACTGGTCGGCATTCAGGCGCGGGTCGCAATGGGTGTGGTAGCGATCGCAGAGGCCGGCCTCGGTGATCGGGCGCGAGCCGCCGATGCATTCGGTGACGTTTTGCCCGGTCATCTCGATATGGATGCCACCCGGGTAGCTGCCTTCGGCGCGGTGCACGTCGAAGAACTGGCGGACCTCCGCGAGTACGCGCTCGAAGTCGCGCGTCTTGTAGCCGCTGGATGCCTTCATGGTATTGCCGTGCATCGGGTCGGAGCTCCACAGCACCTGGCGACCCTCGTTTTGCACCGTGCGCACCAGACGTGGCAGGTCGGCTTCGACCTTGTCGGCGCCCATGCGCACGATCAGGTTCAGGCGGCCGGGGTCGTTCTGCGGATTGAGGATGTCGATCAGCCGGATCAGCTCATCCGTGTCCATGCTGGGACCGACCTTCACCCCGATGGGGTTGCCGACGCCGCGCAGAAACTCCACGTGCGCGCCGTCCAGCTGACGGGTACGGTCGCCGATCCACAGCATATGTGCGGAACAGTCGTACCAGCCGCCGCTGAGGCTGTCCTGGCGCACGAAGGCCTGCTCGTAGTTGAGCAACAGCGCCTCATGGGCGGTGAAGAAGCTGGTCTCGCGCAACTGCGGCGCGCCGTCCAGGCCGCAGGCCCGCATGAATTTCAGTGTTTCATCGATGCGCGCGCCGAGCTGGTGGTATTTCTCGGCCAGCAGCGAGTTGGCGATGAAATCCAGGTTCCACTGATGCACCTGATGCAGGTCGGCGAAACCGCCCTGGGCGAAGGCGCGTAGCAGGTTCAGGCTGGCGGTGGACTGATGGTAGGCCTGCAGCAGGCGCTCCGGATCGGGGACGCGGCTCTTGGCGTTGAAGTCGATGCCATTGACGATGTCGCCGCGGTAGGCCGGCAGCGTCACGCCGTCGATGGTTTCGTCGCCTGCCGAGCGCGGCTTGGCGAACTGACCGGCCATGCGTCCGACCTTCACCACCGGGCAACCGGCGGCAAAGGTCATGACGATGGCCATCTGCAGCAGCACCTTGAAGGTGTCGCGAATCTTGGTCGCCGAGAATTCGGCGAAGCTTTCGGCACAATCGCCACCTTGCAGCAGGAACGCCCGGCCCTGGGTCACCTCCGCGAACTGCCGACGCAACTCGCGTGCTTCGCCGGCGAAGACCAGCGGCGGCAACCCGGCGAGCGTCGTTTCCACCTGCTTGAGGTGCTCGGCGTCCGGATACACCGGCTGTTGCTGTATCGGCTTGTCTCTCCAGCTCGAAGGGCTCCAGGCTTGGCTCATGATCGTTCCAGTTATCGCAGAAAGTCCGCCGATGTTACCCGAAGCGCTTCGCCGCCGGAGATAGCGATGGCCTATCGGGCTGCGTAATATGCGCCGATTGCCAACCGGCGGGCCGGACCTTGCGGAGTGCAGCGATGGAAAAAGAGGAGCGTTTGCTCGCAGAGGTGCGCGACGCGTTCGGCCTCATTCGGGTGCTCGAGGTGGGTGATTACCGCTTTCTTGAATTTGGCGCCGCAGTCGAGCAGAGCTGTGTGTTCACTGCCGATCCCGCCTGGCTGGAGTACGACTACACCCGCGCCATGCTGCTCGGGGCGCTCTGTCATCCGCAGCCGGAGACCGCGCTGTTTCTTGGGCTGGGTGCGGGCAATCTCACCCAGGCCTGCCTCAAGTTCCTGCCGCTGGAGGATGTCGAAGTCATCGAGCTGCGCCCGGCGGTGCCCGAACTGGCCATGCGTTACCTCGGACTGCAGGACGACCCGCGCTTGTATATTCGCATCGGAGATGCAACCGAGCTGTTGGAAACCGCCGAAACGGCCGATCTGATCTTTGTCGACCTCTACAACGATGCCGGCCCGGATGCCGCGCACCTGGCCTGGACGTTCCTCAAACTCTGTCAGGAAAAGCTCAATCCGGGAGGCTGGCTGGTGATCAACCAGTGGGGCACCGATGATGATCGTCCGCTCGGTGCAGCGCTGCTTCGTGGGTTGTACCACCGGCATTACTGGGAGTGTCCGGTGAAAGAGGGCAATGTGGTCGTGCTGGTGCCGGCCGACCTCGAGCAAATGCTGGACGTTGCCGATCTGCGCCAACGCGCCGAGGCACTCGCGCCGCGTCTTGGCTATTCGTTGGATTCGCTGATCGAGGCACTGCGCCCAGCCAGCTAAGCAGTGCGACAAAGCGGTGCGCGGCGATGCACCGTGATGGTTTGCGGGACCCGAATTGGTGCGCTTGCAGCGCGCTCGCCCCGGGAGATCAGTCCCGCGTAGTTTCGCCACACCCCTGCGCAGAGCGCTGCGCTATTTCAGGCGTTACTTGCATCGGCTTCCAAGGCGAGCATGAGCGTTTCTGGTGCGCAAGCAGCCCGCAGGGTGGGCTTCAGCCCACTGGAATAGCCGAGCATCAGTGGTGGGCTAAAGCCCAAGTCTGCGCGACGGTACCGTCGCGCAGCTGCATGCTGGTCTGCTAATTGCAGTTTGCCAGTATGTCTTCTCGGCAATAAGGAACACCCGGTGCCCCAGCTTCAAAGCCTGCAGATGCAACTTTCCCCTAGCGAACGTCACTGGCTGCCCTGGTTGGGGCGCACTGGCAAGCTGTCGATGCGCTGGTCCTGCTGGTTGAACCGCGGCGTCTACGCGGCCATAGAGCAGGTGTTCGAGGGCGTAGCGCAATCGCGGGTGCGCATTCTGCAGAATTGGGTGAACACCCACTGGGAGCATCTGGCTGACCTGGCCGCGAGCCTGGGCGAGGATCTGGCGCATGCCGATGTCCAGACTCTGGAGAAGAAGCGCGCTCAGTTGCCGGATCTGTCCGAGCTGTTCGTCATCGACCCACAGGGGCGGGTGCTGACCTCGACCTGTGCCGCGCATGTCGGTCAGCAGGATCTCGATGCCCGTGCCGTGGCGCAGGGGCTGAGCGAGCCGTTCCTGCATGGGCCTTACCGTGATCCGCTGACCGAGCGCCTGGGCCCGACCACCTCGCGTTTTCATGACGCGGTGACGCTGATGTTCTACCAACCAGTGCAGGTGGGAGGTAAACGCCTCGGCTGCCTTTGCGCGCGTGTGCCGAACGATGTGCTGGGGGATCTGATCCAACGCGAAGCCGGGCACGTCTATCCGGAATCCGGCGACAACTACCTGTTCATGGTCGATTCGCGCTTCGACAGTCGCATTCAGCCCGGGACCGCCTTGTCGCGCTCACGCTTCGAGGACGGCACCTTCAGCCACGGCGAAAACCTCAAGAGCGGGGTGCACACCCGCTGGGGTACGGTACGTGTGCAGCGGCATACCGAGTTGGAGCTGCGCTTTACCGATCCGGCCACCGGCCAGCTTCACCCCGGCGTGCGGGAAACCATCGCCAGGGGCTCCAACCTGTTCGTCAGCTATCCCGGCTATTCCGATTACCGCCACATCCCGGTGATCGGCAAAGGCGTGACCTTCCAGCTGCGCGGTTCGCCGGATCGCTGGGGCATGATGTGCGAGGCTGACCTGGAGGAGGTCTATCGCCGGCGCTCGCTGAGCGTCGGGCTGATGAAGACCTATCTGCTCACCGTGACCACCTTGTTCGCTGCCGGCAGCCTGTTGCAGGCCTTCAGTGGGCTGTCCGAGGCGGCGCTCTACCTGCTCAACGGCGTGTTGCTCGTGCTCGGTGCCTGGGCATTCGCCACCTTCGGTCCGCGTCGGCTGGCAGCGCGCATGCAGGAGATGACCGAGGTGATCCGCACCCTCGCCGAGGGTGAGGGAAACCTTCGTCAGCGGCTCGACAGTAGTACCATGCAGCGCGACGAGAGCGGCGACATGGCGCGCTGGATCAACAGCTTCATCGACAGCCTGGATGGCGTGGTCGGCCAGGTGATCCAGGTATCCAAGCATGTGCGCCAGGACAATGAGCTGATGCTTGCTCGCAGCAGCGAAGCCGGGCAGACCACCAGCGACGTCGCCGAATCCATACACCAGCTGCTGTTACTGGTGGAAGAGCAGCTGGGCGAGATCCAGCAGGCCTCGATGACCGCCGAGGAGATGAAGGCGGCAATGGACGAGGTAATGAGTCGTGCCCGCGTGCGCTTCGCGACCGTACGTGAGGGCACCGAGTCCATCCGCGACGTGGTGCAGCGCTCGGCGCAGAGCGTGCAGCTGCTCGACAGCCGCATGGGCGAGATCGACGAGATCGTCCGCCTGATCAGCGATATCACCAACCAGACCAACCTGCTCGCGCTCAATGCCGCGATCGAAGCCGCTCGCGCCGGCGATCACGGGCGCGGCTTTGCCGTGGTGGCGGGGGAGGTGCGCTCGCTCGCGCTGCGTACGGCCAAGGCCGCGGAGGACATCCGCGAGAAGGTCGAGAGCCTGCAGGGCGAGACGCGCCAGGCGGTGTCGTTCATGCAGGGCGGCGTGCAGGATGTCGACAGCAGCCTGCGACTGACGGAGGAGGCGACATCGGAAAACGTCCATCTGCACGAAACCGTGGAACGCATGTTCGAGATCATCAAGGGGCTGAACGAGCGCAGCCTGCATTATGGCCAGACCATTCGTGGCGTCGACCAGGCCTCCAGCGAAATGAGGCAGACGTTGGGCGTGCTGCAGGACAGCGCCGAACGCGTGCGCCACACCGCCGGCAAACTGCATCAGTTGGTCGGTCGTTTCCGTGTCAGTGCCGCCAACAGCGAAGCGGCCTGACCCCAAGCAGTGCCTCCCACCAGCTCCGGTGGGAGGCGCAGGCGCGGGTAGTCCCGAGGCATCGCGCTATCCGCTGCACCGTAAAATATCCGCACAGCTTCACGTTAATCCGGTATAGTACGCGCCGGCTGAAACCCAGCCTGCGTTCAGGTACTGCAACACACGAAGCGCCGCTTCGGCTGCTGTCCGCTTCGAGCGGACTATCTTGACGATTCATCATCCATACGTTTTCGCAACCCCGCCGACCAGGCTGCCAGGGTGACCTTCGGGTTTTGCACGGCATGCGCAGCTTCGGAACAATGGGTCTTGCGGAGCATCAGAGACAAGACCCATGACCCAGGAAATCGGCGGCTTTGCCGCACTCGGTATTCACTCCGCTGTTCTGGCTGCCATCAGCGCAGTCGGCTACGAAGAACCATCCCCCATCCAGGCCCAGGCGATCCCGGTGATCCTCGGTGGCCACGACATGATCGGCCAGGCCCAGACCGGTACCGGCAAGACCGCCGCCTTCGCGCTGCCGATCCTGTCCAAGATCGATCCGGCCAAGCGCGAGCCGCAGGCGCTGATCCTCGCGCCGACACGCGAACTGGCGCTGCAGGTCGCCACCGCGTTCGAAACCTATTCCAAGCAGATGCCGGGCGTCAGCGTCGTCGCCATCTACGGTGGTGCCCCGATGGGCCCGCAGCTCAAGGCCATCCGCCAGGGCGCGCAGGTCATCGTCGCCACTCCGGGCCGCCTGGTCGACCACCTGAGCCGTAACAGCGAGCTGCTGTCGACCATCCGCTTCCTGGTCCTCGACGAAGCCGACGAGATGCTCAAGCTCGGCTTCATGGACGATCTGGAAGTGATCTTCGAAGCCATGCCGGAAAGCCGCCAGAGCGTGCTGTTCTCCGCCACGCTGCCGCACTCCATCCGTGCCATTGCAGAGAAGCACCTGCGCGAGCCGCAGCACATCAAGATCGCTGCCAAGACCCAGACCGTCGCGCGCATCGAACAGGCGCACCTGATGGTCCACGCCGACCAGAAGATCCAGGCCGTGCTGCGCCTGCTGGAAGTCGAGGATTTCGACGCGCTGATCGCCTTCGTGCGCACCAAGCAGGCCACCCTTGACCTGGCCGCCGCGCTGGAAGCCAAGGGCTACAAGGCCGCTGCGCTGAACGGCGACATCGCGCAGAACCAGCGTGAACGCGTCATCGAATCGCTCAAGGATGGCCGTCTGGACATCGTCGTCGCCACCGACGTCGCCGCCCGTGGTATCGACGTGCCGCGCATCACCCACGTGTTCAACGTGGACATGCCGTACGATCCGGAATCCTATGTGCACCGCATCGGCCGTACCGGCCGTGCCGGTCGCGAAGGTCGCGCGCTGCTGCTGGTCACTCCGCGTGAGCGTCGCATGCTGCAGGTCATCGAGCGTGTGACCAACCAGAAGGTCGCCGAAGCCCGTCTGCCCAATGCCCAGCAAGTGCTGGATGCCCGTATCAAGAAGCTGACCAGCAGCCTCGCGCCGCTGGTCGCCGATGCCGAAGCCACCCATGGCGAGCTGCTCGACAAACTGGTTGCCGACATCGGCTGCAGTCCGCGTGCACTGGCCGCTGCGCTGCTGCGCAAGGCCACCAATGGCCAGGCGCTGACCCTGGCCGAAGTGGAGAAAGAGCAACCGCTGGTCCCGAGCAGCGGTCCGCGCGAACGCTCCGATCGTCCTGAGCGCAGCGGTGATCGCGAGCGTCGTGCGCCGATGCCCCTGGCAGAAGGCCGCGCCCGTTGCCGCACCCCGCTGGGCGCGCGTGACGGCATCGCCGCCCGCAACCTGCTCGGCGCTATCCTCAACGAGGGCGGCCTGGCCCGCGAAGCCATCGGCCGTATCCAGGTGCGCGACAGCTTCAGCCTGGTCGAGCTGCCGGAAGATGGCCTCGATCGCCTGCTCGGCAAGCTCAAGGACACCCGTGTGGGTGGCAAGCAGCTCAAGCTACGCCGTTATCGCGAAGACTGATTTGCAGTAGGCAAAACGAAAGGCGGGCTCTAGAGCCCGCCTTTTTTATTCCCTTAAAAAAGATCTGGCAGCAATCCTGCCTTCGACCGGCGCCGCCCATGAGCGGGCGGCGAGCCAAATTTCCGATCTGTGCCACGGTCTCCTAAACCAAGCACTCATTCGTCGTCAATCCCGTTCGGGCTGTTCAAACTCTGAACAACATGCTACAAACGAACGCAACCCGAATGATCTAGCCGCTTGAAAACGAAGGGAAAACCATGACCAAGTCGGAGTTGATCGAGCGAATCGTCACCCAGCAGGGGCTGCTTTCATCCAAGGATGTCGAGCTGGCCATCAAGACCATGCTCGAGCAGATGGCTCAGGCCCTGGCCACCGGCGAGAGGATCGAGATCCGCGGCTTCGGCAGTTTCTCCCTGCACTACCGCGCCCCGCGCATCGGCCGCAATCCCAAAACCGGCCAGTCCGTCAGCCTCGACGGCAAATTCGTTCCGCATTTCAAGCCAGGGAAGGAGCTGCGGGATCGGGTGAATGAGGACTAGCCCCACACAGCAGTATCACGTACCCGGGGCAATTATGCTGTTTGGGAGGATCTATAAGTATGACATCACTGCCGGCTCACTTACTGTGAAATTGGCTTGCACCTGGTAGGGATCGAGTGACCGTCACCCGCCAAGCTTGGATTCACTAGAAACCCTCCATTGATAGAGTACGGTCACTATCAGTGCCGTGCGCCCTCGTCCGGCATGCTCAGCAGCTGCTTTTCCAGATTCCAGTCGAAAAGCTCGTCGTTCTGCTCGGCTTCATAGCGGCGTTCTTCGAGTTGCTGGAAGACGGCGATTTCCTCGTCGGGCATGAAGTGCAGGCAGTCGCCGCCGAAGAACCAGAGCAGGTCGCGCGGAACCAGGTGGGCGATCTGTGGGTAGCGGTGGAAGACCTGGCAGATCAGGTCCTGACCCATGTGGCGCTCTTCCGGTACGTTCTGCAGGTTCATGATCAGCTCGTCGAAGCGCTCGAGGAACAGCGCGTGGCTTTCCTCCGAGACCTGTTCGGCTTCGCCCATGGCAAGCAGGATGCCGCGCAGATGGGCCAGCAGAGCCAAGTTGTGATCGTGGTATGGATTGGCCATGGTGCACCTGTGTCGATTTCTGAGGGCGCGATTATAGGCGTGCGCGCCGGTGAATTGGGCTGTCTGGTTGACCCGCTGTGGCGCCGAGGGTTCGGTCGCAAGGCTCTGGCACGAGCCCCTACCAGAGCCGGCCGGCGCTCGCCAGGCATGTGTGGCAAGGACAATCAGCCGGCCGGGCGCTCTGCCGGGATGGCGATCAGGCTGAGCAGGTAGTCATCGAAGATCGCGAACTGGCCGTCGAGTTCTGCGCCGTTGCGCCAGCCTTCCGATAGATCAATTAACAGGCGCAGGCGAGCGATACCGTCTGCGTTAACGTCCAGCACTTCGGCATCCTGAAAGTAGAAGCGTTGTTTGACTAGCGGGTACAGCGCTTTAAACAGGCTCTCCTTGAGCGAGAAGGTGCGGGTGACCAGTCGTGCGCGCTCTTTGTCGTTCAGGCACGCGTAGAGCTCCAGCTCGCCGCTGGTGAGAATTTCACCGGCCAGGCGGTCGGCCCGTTCGCATGTGAGCAGGCGCTCGACGTCCAGGCCCAGGCCGCACCATTGTTCCTGGCGCGCCACCACTACGCCGGCCCAGCCTGCACCGTGGGTGATGGAGCCGACCGTACCGGCCGGCCATTGCGGCGCCCGGTCCTCTCCGACCGTGGGCACGTACGCCGAGCCAGTCAGGCGATGCAGTGCTTCGCGGGCGCACAGACGGCCGGCGAGAAACTCGGTCTGCCGTTTGCTCACGCCTTTGGGTTCTGGAATATTCCAGCGCAGGAAATCGTCGCGTTCGAGCAACGTCGGGTCGAAACGCGTACTCAGCAGCTGTACGCCGGGCAGCGGCCGGGGCAGCGGCCAGTGGTCGAGTGGTGGCGTGCAGCAGCGCGGGATCGGGGGGAGGTCGTTCATGGTCGCCATTGTGCCGTAATCCCTTGTGAAAATGCTCGTGGGCGTGAGGCTACGAGCGTCGACCTGGATCAATGGAGATCGATCTAGCTCTGCGTCTGGCTCGCTATCTTTGGGGCCTGCCTGCTAGGGTTGAGTGCATCACCCGGGACGGAGCCAGTAATGTTCGAATCAGCCGAAATCGGTCACGCCATCGACAAGGAAACCTACGACGCCGCGGTGCCAGAGCTGCGTGAGGCGTTGCTGCAGGCGCAGTATCGGCTCAAGGCGCAGGCGCGTTTTCCGGTGCTCATCCTGATCAACGGCATCGAGGGGGCGGGCAAGGGCGAGACCATCAAGCTGCTGAACGAATGGATGGACCCGCGGCTGATTCGGGTCGACAGCTTCGATGTGCCGAGCGACGAAGAACTGGCCCGTCCGCTGGCCTGGCGTTTCTGGAGGCGGCTGCCGCCGAAGGGGCATACCGGGATTTTCTTCGGCAACTGGTACAGCAAGATGCTCGAGGACCGGGTGCATGGCCGTATCGACAGCGCCGAGCTGAAACTCGCCGTCGCACGGGCGCAACGTCTGGAGCGGATGCTGTGCGACGAAGGCACGCTGATCTTCAAGTTCTGGCTGCACCTGTCCAAGGACCGGATGAACGCCAGACTCGATTCGCTGAAGAACGACCCCTTGCACAGCTGGCGCATCAGCCCGCTGGACTGGCAGCAGTCCAAGACCTACGACAAGTTCGTGCGCCACGGGGAGAAGATCCTGCGTTTGAGCAGCCGGGATTTCGCCCCCTGGTACGTGGTCGAGGGGGCCGATGAGCGTTACCGCAGCCTGACTGTTGGGCGGGTGATCCTT
This sequence comes from Pseudomonas sp. LM13, assembly GCF_041381355.1. Classification (NCBI taxonomy): domain Bacteria; kingdom Pseudomonadati; phylum Pseudomonadota; class Gammaproteobacteria; order Pseudomonadales; family Pseudomonadaceae; genus Pseudomonas; species Pseudomonas sp. LM13. Next base: position 162,931 of record NZ_JACBXH010000004.1, on the reverse strand, counting down.
GAGGGGCTCCAAGCGGCGCTGGAGGTCGCGGAGCAACCCACCGCACCGATGTCCCAGCCGCATTCGGCGCCGCTTCAGGTCGATCTGGATCATCTGAGCCTGCTCGACAGCCTCGACCTGTCACAGAAGCTGAGCAAGGACGATTACCAGCAGCAGCTGGTGACGGAGCAGGCGCGCCTGTCGCAACTGCTGCGCGACCGCCGCTTGCGCAAACGCGGGGTGCTCGCGCTGTTCGAAGGACACGATGCGGCGGGCAAGGGCAGTGCCATCCGGCGCGTCACCGGGGCGCTCGACCCACGGCTTTACCGCACCGTGCAGATCGCCGCGCCCACCGACGAGGAGCTGGCGCAGCCCTGGCTCTGGCGCTTCTGGCGCAACGTGCCGGAGCGCGGCAAGTTCACCATTTTCGACCGCTCCTGGTACGGGCGTGTGCTGGTCGAGCGGGTCGAAGGTTTCTGCACGCCGGATGAGTGGTTGCGAGCCTATTCGGAGATCAATGATTTCGAGGAGCAGCTGGTGGATGGGGATGTGGTGCTGGTGAAGTTCTGGCTGAGCATCGACAAGAAGACCCAGCTCAAGCGCTTCAAGGAGCGAGAAGAGACCGCCTTCAAGCGCTTCAAGATCACTGATGAAGACTGGCGCAACCGCGAGCGCTGGGATGAGTACGGCCACGCTGTGGCGGACATGGTCGACCGCACCAGTACCGAGATCGCGCCCTGGACGCTGGTGGAGGCGAACGACAAGCGCTTCGCCAGGGTGAAGGTGCTGCGGACGTTGAACGAGGCGCTGGAGGCGGCGATCGAGAAGGGGCGTTGACCGCGACCCTGATCGCGAAGTTGCCGGTGGGTTGTTCGCGGTCCGCTCCCTCACCTGGCCTGTTCCTTTCGTTCGTGTCGTTTCTGTGGGCAAGGGTAATTCCGCTGCCCTGTTAAGCGTTAGGAACGATCCCTGATCCGGCGCACCACGCCTCTGTGGGAGCGGACTTGCCCGCGAATCAGCGAGGCCGCTGGTCAGGCGCTATGCGCTCACCAACGGGATTGCTGGCAAGCCTGCGCAAAGGGTGCCGGCCAGCGAGGCGATGGCCGTGCATATGCTTGCTGAATGGTCGTCGCCATGCTCGCGACGCCGGAACTATGCTCGGATCACCGTCCACCCAGCGGTCGTGGAACAATCCGTGCGCCCGGCGCCGTCATAACATCCCCGCGACCGCCTCGATAACTGAGGTATCCCATGCGTGAAGTAGTGATCGTCGATAGCGTGCGGACCGGCCTGGCCAAGTCCTTCCGCGGCAAGTTCAACATGACCCGTCCCGACGACATGGCGGCGCATTGCATTGATGCGCTGCTGTCGCGCAACGACCTCGATCCGGCGCTGGTCGAGGATTGCATCGTCGGTGCCGGCTCTAATGAAGGTGCGCAGGGCTACAACATCGGCCGCAACGTGGCCGTGCTGTCACGCCTGGGCATCGCCTGCTCGGGGATGACGCTGAACCGTTACTGCTCGTCGGGCCTGCAGGCCATCGCGGTCGCGGCCAACCAGATCGCTTCGGGCTGCAGCGACATCATCGTGGCCGGCGGGGTCGAGTCCATCACCCTGACGCTGAAGAGCCGCAACACTGATCACCTGTTCAACCCGATCATCCAGGAGCGCGTGCCAGGCATCTACCACACCATGGGCCAGACCGCCGAGCTGGTGGCGCGGCGCTACAACGTCACCCGCGAGCAGCAGGATCTCTATGCCCTGCAGAGCCAGCAGCGCACCGCGCGCGCTCAGGTCGATGGTCTGTTCGGCGACGAGATCGTGCCGATGAACGTGCAGTACTTCACCGAGGACAAGAACACCGGCGAACGTACGCTGCACCAGGGCGTGGTCGACCGTGACGACTGCAACCGTCCGGACACCACGCTGGAAAGCCTGGCCGGGCTCAAGCCGGCCTTCGCCGAGGATGGTTCGGTCACCGCCGGTAACGCGTCGCAACTGTCGGACGGCGCCTCGATGACGCTGGTGATGAGCCTGGACAAGGCCATCGAGCTTGGCCTCAAGCCGCGTGCGTTCTTCCGTGGCTTCACCGTGGCCGGTTGCGAACCGGAAGAGATGGGCATCGGCCCTGTGTACGCCGTGCCGCGTCTGCTCAAGGCCAAGGGGCTGCAGATCGCCGATATCGACCTGTGGGAGCTCAACGAGGCCTTTGCCTCGCAGTGCCTGTACTGCCGCGACGCGCTGGGCATCGATAACGAGAAGTACAACGTCAACGGCGGCTCGATCTCCATCGGCCATCCGTTCGGCATGACCGGCTCGCGTACGGCGGGACACATCGTGCGCGAACTGCAGCGACGCAATCTGCGCTACGGCGTGGTGACCATGTGCGTCGGCGGCGGCATGGGCGCTGCCGGGTTGTTCGAGGCGGTGCGTTAACGCCATCGAAACCGTTTAGCGAAACGGGCCTGCTACCGAGTTGTAGCAGGCCCGTTTTTCGTTCGGGGTGAGTCCCGTGTGCTTGCTCAGCCGCTGCGGACTGGCGGGGGCGGTGGGGCGAGTGCCCCCGCCGATGGCGGCTTTGCATCCGGTTGCCATTGGATGCATCGCCTTGCAGGCAGCTTGTTGCAATGGCTACCGCTGACATACGAAAAAGCCGCAGAGCATCGGCGATGACTCTGCGGCTTCTTTATTGCCTGATCGTCAGGCGATCAAGCGATGCTGCTTAACGGTTCAGGTAGTAGCCCGCTGCGGCACCGATGCCGATGACGTTGGCCGACGGCAGCAGCTGGCTGATGAAGCGGTTCCAGCGGGTGATGTTGGCCGGCCCGACGAACACGACGTCCTGCGGCTGCAGCGGGAAGTGCTTGGCCAAGGCAAAGGCGGTCGGCGACTTGGCGTTCAGCTGAAAGACCTTGGCCGGCTCGGTCATCATGTCTTCCGCGCCACGAATCACGTACAGTGCCTCACCATCGGCAGTCTCCTGACGAATGCCGCCAGCGGTACCCACTGCATCCATCAGGTTCATGGTGGTGGCCTTGAAAGACAGAGCCTGCGGCAGGTTTACCTCGCCCAACACGTAGATCTTGCGCTGGTCGTTGTACGGCAGGTGCAGCTGGTCGCCGTCCTTCAGGTAAACCTGATGCAGCCAGGAGTCCGGACGGTTCAGCGAGTCGACGTCGAGCATGTACTCGCGGCCATCACGCTTGAGGGTCAGGCCAGTCAGGTCGGCCGTTTCGGTGTCCACGCCGGCCTGGCCGATGGCCTGGGTGATGGTCATCGGCGCGGTGGTGATCGGTACTTCACCGGCGGTATCGAACGCACCGGAGACCACCACGCGCTGGCTGCCGAAGCGCAGGATCGAGACGTCGACCTGTGGGCTGTCGATGTAGTTGGTCAGGCGACGGGCGATGGTGGCGCGCAGTTCTTCGATGGTCTTGCCAGCGGCCTCGACGTTACCGATGTACGGATAGAAGAGGGTGCCGTCAGGGCGCACCAGACGACCGTTGGCGTCCAGCTGCTGCTGCGGGCCGGAGGGTGCAGTCAGTTCCGGGTGGTCCCATACGGTGATGTAGAGCAGGTCATTGGCGCCGATACGATAGGCGCTGGGCTTGTAGTTGAGCAGTTCCTGCTTGCTGGAGGTACCCATGTCGGAGGCCAGGTCGCCCTTGAGCATCTCCGGCGTGATGCGGATCAGCTGGACCGTGCCGTGCTCGGCTTCGGCGCCGTCCTTGAACTCATCGGGATCGAGATACTGGCCAGGGGCGAAGGCGCAACCCTGCAGCGCCAGTGCGGAAGTAAAAGCAAGAGCAATAAATGGTTTCATGGGTTGTTCATCCTTGACGGAGTGGTTGTTGTTCAAAGAGTGAGACGGCTGGATTCACTGTTCTGCCTGAGGCATTCGAGTTGTTGTTTCGCCTTTCCAAGAGGATCGGAGTCATTACTCCACACTCCTCAGCGACCAAATCGGATCGGTAGCCAAAGTTTCTCTCCTTCCTGAATGTTCATCTCCTGCAGCTTTTTTATTTCAGCTACGCGGAAGCGTTATTGCCTTTCCTCCTGGCAGTAAAACTGCGGTTTAATTAGACAGGGTTTAATCCTTTATTCGTTGAGAGTAAGCACCGCTGCCTTCTGCCTGGGACGCGCGACGCGCGTGGTTAGTTCGATGTTGAATTGCCATCGCGTCGCACTTTTCACAGTAGGGATAGACCGTCCCGGTCAAGCGGGGTTCATCGTGTTTCAGTGCAATTGCAGCCATTTTTTCGATGAATGACTCAACTGTCCTGCTTGGCCGGTTTGGCCTTGTCCATCCGGTAGCTCTTCTCCCGCATGAATGCCGGAACTATGAACAGCGCATCATGGGCATAACGTTTTACCAATCGCTTGGGCTCGGAAAGCATCCTGTGCAGCCACTCGAGTTTGCAGTTCTGCATCCATACAGGCGCACGCTTAATACTGCCGGTGGCGAACGAGATGGATGCGCCGATACAGAAGCCCATGCCGGTTCGTTCGTGACCTTCGATGGAACTGGCGAGTATTTCCTGACGCGGTGCGCCGACCGCATAGAACACCAGTTCGGAAGGATGTTCGCGAACGAACTGCAGGGCTCGCTGCACTTCTTCCGGTTTGTTGATGAAACCCATGGGCGGGTTATGGTGGTACACCGTGATACCGGGATAGAGCGCGCGCAACTTGCTGCATTCCTGTTCGGTGGCGCCGATCAGTACGATGCGCAGATGCTCGCGATTGGCCCAGTCGAGCAGGTCCATGGTCAGGTCGCTGCCAGGAATGACTTCCTCGATCTGCACGCCGAGCCGCTGCAGCAGCGGCTGCAGGATTCGGCTGTCGCAAAGGCGCAGGCGAGCCTTGGCGTAAGCCTCGCGCAGGGCAGGGTTGTCCTGCAGCTGTGCCAGGTGATCGACGTTGGGTGTCACCACGAATGAGTAGGGCTGCCTGACCCCTTCGCGAATGCAGTCCAGCAGGGCTGCCTTGCTGCCGGTATAGAAGTTCACACCGAACGCGTGGTTAGTCTGGTTAGACACTCATCGTTACTCCCTTGAATGCGCCCTTGATGCCGGACCAGGCGAGGCTGGGGTGGTTGTACTCCTTGATGACGGTGATCGCCGACAGGAAACAGGCCGACGCCAGTGCGAAACCCTGGCCGTAAAAGCGCTTGTTGAAACGGGTCGCCGCGCGGTTGCGGTAGTAGTGGTAGAAGGCCGAACGGCCGCCCGAGCTGAGCGAGCCGTAATGGAACAGGCGACTCTCGGGCACGACGCGGATCGACACGCCTTTCTTCTTCGCCTGGAACTGCCAGTCGACTTCCTCGGAGTACATGAAGTACGCCTCGTCCATCATGCCGATGCGGTCGATCAGCTTGGCCGAGAACGCCAGGCTGCAGCCCATCAGGTAGTCGGGCTGCTCGCTGTTGTTTGCCATGGCTTCGAGCGACTGGTCCTTGCCCAGTAGCTTGGCCTTGCCCAGCAGCGGGTAGAGCTTGCCGCCGCCGTAGCACTCCAGGCGCCCGGTATCGGCGCTGAGGATGACCGAGCCGACGAACTGGCGATCGTTCTCCGCCAAGGCCGCCAGCAGCGGAGAGAGCGCGTCGCTGTCGACATAGGTGTCGTTGTTGACGATCCAGAAATTGGTCACTGGCAGGTTATCCAGCGCCCAGCGCAGCCCGTAGTTGTTGCCACCGGCGTAGCCGTTGTTTTCCGGGTTGGCCAGTACGGTCACGTTGTGTCGTGGCTGTGCCTCCAGCCACTGGTGGAACGCCACCACGGAGCCGTCCTGGGAGTCGTTGTCGATGACCACCACATGGTCGAGAGCCGGGCAATGAGCGAGCAGGCTCTCAACGCAACTGATGGTTTCAGTAGCTGCCTTGTAGTTGAGGATAAGCGCGACGTTCATGGATACGTTCCTGGCTGCGAAGATGACGGGCCCTTAGGGCATGAATGACGAACAGCAATGCGAAAACCGGTTGGCCGTATTCGAAGAAGCCGTTGAGCGGCCAGATGACGAAGAACGCCAGCATGGTCGCGTAGATGAAGGTCATGTCGCTGGCGATGTTCTTGGCAATGCGGTGATAGACGAACAGCGTCATCGGTACGATCAGGAAGGTGAGGAAGCCGAAGCGGAACAGCGTGCCGATAATGCCGACGTCCGAGAGGAAGAAATGCTCTCCGAAATAGGGAATGAAGCCGTCCTGCCACATCAGCGACAGCGAACCGCTGGGCAGCCAGTTGACCTGGTCGAGGTGAGCGAAGATCGCGGCGATGGTATGGGAGCGAGCGCCGTCTTCCACGCTTTCCAGGGAGCTGTCATAGAACTCGACGTTGAGGCCGAGAATCTCCAGCAGGCTCGGATAGAAATAGAACGGCGATAGCAGAATCGCCAGCGAGGCGGCCCAGATGACTGCCTTGGCGCGCAGGCAGAACAGGGTGAAGGCCAGGCACAGCACGATCAGCTGGCGGGTCTGGGTGGCGAACACCAGGGTCAGCAGCAACAGTGCGGCGATCACCAGGTAAAAGGTCTTGCTGCGAGCAGCGCCGTTAATGGGCGAGGCGCCCTTCGACCAGATCTGGATGCAGTAGAAGTAGCCCAGGCAGAGCAGGTAAGGGCCGATCGACGAGCGGTCAGGGCGGTCATCCGAACGAACTTCCGGGCGCATGTCGGGAATCACGCCGAACTTGAAGCACCAGGAGAAGAACGCAGCGGCCAGTGCCGCATAGAGCAGGGCGCGCTCGAACTGCAGGGTGCTGACACGTTTGCCGAGGAACAACAGGGGCGCGAAGCCCAGGCAGAACAGTACCCGTCGCTCTTCGATGAGCCCGAAGACGATCGGTTGGCCATAGGTGTAGTAGGCGAAGACCGCCGGCATCAGCAGGAAGACCACTGTGCTGTACAGGCAGTAGTACATCAGGATGCGAAACTCACGCGGGGCGTCTTCCGCCGAGGCCAGCAACAGCAAAATGGTGAAGATGATGCAGACCGCGAGATACGCCTCGTTCAGCCCCTTGATGCCGTAGGGGTTGTGCGGGCTGTCACCGAACACGGAAAAATGCAGCACGATCGCCAGGATCAGCAGCGGAAAAAAGAAGAAGCGTGAGGTGAAATTCGTCATCAACCTGAGTCCTTAGGTATTGGTTCCCTGAGCGCTACGGCCTTTCATGCCGTCTCCAGTGCTCGCTTCTTGATCTTCTTGCGCCGCACCAGCAGGCCGGTGAACGCCTTGAAGCTCTGGTAGAACCCGATTTCCCTTGCCCCTTTGCCAAGCTCGAAGCCTTTGTACGCCGGGGTCTTGAGCATCAGCAGCTTCATTGCCAGCAACCGCGGCAGGATCGTCGTGCGGCGGTAGTACTGAAACGGCTGGATGGCAAAGATGCTGCCGGTATCGAAAGCCTCGGCTTTGACAACGCCAGCAGCCTCCGCGTTGCGAAAAAGTTCGCGACCTTTTGCAGTGCGTACCAGAATCAGCGAGTTGCCCTCGCGCTCCTCGAACGACGGATAGCCTTTCTCGTCGCCTTCCCAGCCATCGGCGCAGACGATGTCGGCGAACTCACCGATGCCGTCCGGGCAGATCTTGCAGCGGGTCTGCAGGTGGCGGTTGAGCACCTTTCCCCAGGAGTCGTTGTAGGTCATGGTGCGCTCGTCGCCGTTCTTCAGCGTGGCCTTGGTCAGCCCCGGCCAGCCGTCGCCGCGGTAACGGAAGGCGGTGACGTCTTTGCGCTCGACTTCCAGTTTGTCCAGCACCTGCTCGGTGCCCTGCAGGCTCGGCGTGCCGGCGCACATGAAGGAGACGATGTAGGGGATGTTTTCCTTCAGCCGCGGGTTGTGTTGCTGCATCTGGCGCACCGCGGCCACGTCGCAGGGCTTGCCGATGAACAGGTATTTCTCGGTGGACATGGCGACCCATTTCAGCGCTTCACCCGGGCTGGCCGGCGCATAGCGCGAGCCGGACGAGGCGATGACGTTCTGCCGCGAGCGGCTGATGGTCGCGACGTTCTCCAGCGGATCGGTGGTCGAAGCCTGGATCTGGATCACGCCATCGACCAGCTTGTGTTCCAGACAGTACTGCGCCAGGGCAGAGATCACGCCGCCGGAGGAGCCGGCCTGGCGGATCTCGTCATCAGCGGCGTAGCCCTTGAGCGTGTCGAGAATCTCACCCCAGATCGGGTGGTAGTTCGCCGACTTGTACGGGCGGATGTCCAGATTCAGTGCCGGGCAGGACTTGGCGAACGCCGCGCTGGTCTGTTCGCTGGCCACCGGCTTGTCCTGGTACTGGCTGTTGAGCACCGGGCGGTGATAGCCATCACCGGTCAGGCGAATCTTGATGGCATCGTCCTCGGCGACCGAGCTGCACATGCCACAGCCACTGCACAGGTCGTTGTTCAGCACGCGGTTCAATAGAGCTTTCATAGCTGCCTTCCCTTGAGCGGCCGGTCGGACACATGGCGCGACCGGCAATATTTGACGAGTCCGGTCATGCGGGCTGGTGCCGCTTGCGGTAGATGGCGAGCACCGCATAACCGTAGATAGCTGTCAGGACGACCATGCCCAGAGTGGACACCCAGGGGGCCGCCTGTATTCCGTGCGACGGAATGAAAATCCAGTAACAGAGCACCGTGATCACGCCCGAGGCGATGATCCCGAAGGTGCGCAAGAAGCCCGTGCCCATGGCCATCAGCTGCACGCCCAGGCCGGCGGCGATGAAGCGCGCCGCGGTGAAGCAGGCGAAAGCCAGCCACAGGGTGTTCAGCTCGGCGTACTCGGCGCCGAGGAAGTAGTCGGTGAACAGCGGGCCGATGAAGAAGAACGCCAGGGCGAAGATCAGTCCCATGCCGGCGTATTCGCCAAGGATGCGCAGGCCGTAGCGGGCCAGCCCGGCGGTCTTGTTGTGCAGCTGGTAGGCGAAGCGCGGGATGTGCACGCTGGCCAGCAGCACGCTGAACGGCACCGCGCCTTGAATCAGCCGCGAGCCGGCGAAATAGATGCCCGCGGCCTCGCGCCCGGCGAGGTGGTTGACCAGGATGACGTCGAGCTGCGCGAAGATGTTGGTCGCGCCGCTGTCCACCGCGAAGCTGGTGGAAGACTTGAAGCGCTCGCCCAGCACTTGCCAGGAGTTGCGCAGGATGCCGCCCAGTTCGAGGATCTTCGACAGCGCGCGCAGGGCGAAGGTGGCGTAGATCAGGCGCGAAACCAGGAAAGCGAGGCCGATGGCCAGCACGTCGTTGCGCAGCAGGATCGCGGCGCCGATCAGGATGAAGTGCACCAGTGCCGTCGCGGCCACGATCCTCGTTTCGCGATGGAACTGGCCGATGCTGCGAAACACCGTCAGGCCGAGGTCGCCGTAGGACGAGGCCAGGGTGCCGAGCAGGAACAACACCGCGGCAAAGCGCTCGGTGGTGTGCAGGTCGAGGACGAACAGGATGATCGGCAGCAGCACGATGCAGGCCGGCAGTACCAGTACGGACTTCGCCGCCAGGCTGGCGGACATGATCTCGCCCGCGCGATGGCGTTCGGCGCCGATGTCGCGCAAGGCGCGCATGCCGAAGCCGTAGTCGGTCACCAGGGCGACGATGGTCGACCAGGTGATCACGATCGAAATGAAGCCGAAATCGCTCGGCCCCAGCGTTCGCGCGAGGATCAGCAGGGTGCCGAGCTGCACGGCGGTGCGAGCCGCCGTGGTAACCCCCATCAGGGCGTGATCGCGCATGATTATCTCTGATACGCGGCCTGGGGCTGGTGCAGGCTGGCGAGGATCTGTTCCAGCGCCACGCTGTAGGCGTCCAGCTTGCGGCGGATGATCGCACCGCTGGCAGCGACTTCAGTCTTGAGCTGTTCGCGGTTGTCCAGGTGCGACAGAACCAGTTCCAGTGCGCTCTCGGTGTCCTCGGTCTTGAGGTCCACCACTCGGTGGTAGTCGAGCGACTGATAGAGCCCGGCGAACTTGCGGCTGTAGGCCAGCGGCACGACCGGTACGCCGGCGGAGAACGCGCCGATGGTCGCGTGCATGCGTGCGCCGACGAAGAAGTCCATGCCGCTGATATAGGACTTGGCTTCGATCGGCCCCTTGAAGCGTGGCGCCAGCTTCAGCTCGGGATACTGCTGCTGCAGTTGCTGGGACACCGTGTAGTCGTCCTCGGCCGGGAAGCCGATCGGGATCACGTGGGGTACCAGGTGTATTTCGTGGCCGCGCTTGAGCAGCGTGCGGATCAGCCGGTCGGTCAGCGCCTTATAGTCGGCACGCAGGCCGAACTGGTTGGCCGTGCCTTCATAGCCGCCGTGATGCAGCAGCGCCGAGACGCTGAGGCCGACAGCCAGCTTGCTCGGATCGCGCTGTTCGCTCTGGCGCTCGAAGGGGAGGGCGAAGGCGACGTCGATGACTTCGTCGCGATTGGGGATGTTCAGCTGCTTGAGGACGTCGAACGACTGGTGGTCGCGGGCGAAGACCATGGTGCTCTTCTTCATCGCCCAGGCCGAAGCCTTGGTGCCCCAGTCCGACTTGAACGGTCCGATGGTCTGCGGCGAGAGGATCAGCGGAACGCGACCGCCCAGCGCCATGCCTTTGCTGACCAGCAGCTTGATCAGGCGCTTGGCACCGTAGATGTCGGAGAAGCTGTCGCCTTCGCCGATATCGAACACCGCGTCACAGGAGCTGATTGCCTGGTACAGGCCGTGGGGATTCTTCAGCAGCGCCTTCTCGTTGAACTCGATGAATTCGTACTTGAAACGCTCGGTGGACGGCGGGTAGTCGCAGGGGCCGGACGAACCGATGATCAGGAACTCCGGGGTGATCCCGCATTTACGCGCGGCCTCGTCGATCAGCAGCATGTTGGAAATGCTCAGGGCGCCAACCCCGAGGTTGCCGGAAGAGAACGAGTGCCATAGCAGTCCGAATTTCATGTTCGAGTCACTCCAGAATCAGTCAGCGGTGTGCGCGGGGGTAGGGCCAATGGCAGTGCAGTCGTTCGCCAGGTGTTTGCGCATGAGCTCCATCTGAGGACGGTCCTCTCCCTTGCGCGGCTCGATTGCAAGCTTGTAGGTGCCCCAGCCGGGGCCACCGGCCCAGTAGGCGCTGGGTACGCAGTTGTCATTGAGGTAGGCGAGCAGGTTGTCCATGGCGACCGCCGCTTCGGGCAGGTCGTCGGGAATGCCGTATTCGCCGAGGAAGCCTTGCTGGCCGTGTTTCTTCAGCCACTCGATAAAGGGGCGAGCGCGCTCGACGCCGATCATCGGGTCGATGTCGCGGCTGGTCTGCGCCATGTATTTGCCGGAAAAGTCCTGATCGAAGTACAGGTGGGCTTCGTAGACGATGCGCTCGGCCGGGTCGTTGATCAGGAAGTTGGCGTTCACCAGCGGCCAGTGATAGGCACTCGACCAGCGCTCGCCCTCGACGAAGATCAGCGTCTGATCATCGACTTCGCGAATCGCATCGACCGCCGCCTGCGCCGCGCCTGGCCAGAGGCCGACGGTGCCGTGCGGCTCGTTCATGATGTCGTAGCCGAGCAGGCCGCGGTGGCCTTTGAAGCGTTCGGCCAGCTGTCGCCAGACCGAGGCATAGGCTTCGTAGGGCACCTTGCTCGAGCCGATCAGCTCGCCGTGGTAACGACCGTAGTTGTGCATATCGAGAATGACCTTCTGGCCATTCATCGCGGCCAGATCCAGGGTCTTCTTCAACAACCGGATCTGGTCGAAGTTCAATCCATCGTCCAGGGAATGTTGAACCCGCTCCCAGATGAAGGGGAAACGAATCAGCTTGATCCCCTGATCGGCGTAGTACTTGAAGTGCTTCTTTTCCGGATAGAAGTAATGGGTACCGTTCTTTCCGGGGGTGATATGGGGCGCGAAGCCGGCACCGGACAGATTGACCCCCAATAACGCGAGGCCGTCATCGCCCTTCGGCCAATCGGCGGCGCAGACGCCCATGGCCGACAGCGCGGCCGTCAATGCCAGGGCCAGCCGCGTAAAGCGTCTGGCGGGCCGGTTGGGGTGTCTGGTCATTAGCTAACACCTATCTTCAGGCAAAAAAACGTCTACTGACGCGCTTGGTCAGTTGCAAAGGCAGCAGGAAGAATGTGAACCGGTGGGTTCGGCAAGGCGACGGGATAACCGTCGCCATGCGACTCACCTGTTATTTGGTGCTGGCGTATTCGTACTGGTAGTAGCCGTACTCGCCATAGGTGGAGGCCTTGCGTACCACGGCGTTGAATATCACGCCCTTGACCAGCAGGCCGTTTTGCTCGAGACGACGCTTGGCCGCTTCGATTTCCTTCAGGCCGTTGAGGCCATAGCGGGTGACCATAAGCGTGGTGCCGGCCTGGCTGCCGACCAGAGCGGCGTCGGTGACGGCCAGGATCGGCGGGGTATCGAAGATCACCAGGTCGTACATGTGGCTGATCTCCTTGACGAAGCGCGAGAAGTTCTCGTGCATCAGCAGTTCCGACGGGTTCGGCGGCAGCTGGCCATGGGTGATCACATGCAGGTTGTTGAGCTGGGTCTTCTGGATGGCATCGAACAGGGTGATGCGGCCGGAGAGGATGTCCGACAGACCCTTGTCGCCATCGCAACGCATGACCTTGTGCAGGTAGCCCTTGCGCATGTCGGCGTCGATCAGCAGCACGCGCTTGCCGGACTGCGCGACCACGGCAGCCAGGTTGGTGGTGACGAACGACTTGCCTACCGCCGGGCTCGGACCGGTGATCATCAGCACGTTGTTCTTGGCCTCGATCATGGCGAAGTGCAGGCTGGTACGAAGGCTGCGCATCGCTTCGGTGGCCAGGTCGGCGGGCTCGTTGATGGTCAGCAGGTAGGAGGCGGTGCTCTTGTCCCGCTTGAAGTTGGCCAGGCGTTTTTCCAGCGCGGCCTGCTTGTCGGTGAACGGAATCGAGGCATACACCGGGGTGCCGGTACGCTCGATGTCTTCCGGATTCTCCACGCCGCGCTTCAGGGCTTCACGTACGTAGACGAAGGCCGTGGCGAGCAGGGCGCCGAGCAGGGTGAAGACGATCACCACTAGCGGCTTGTTCGGCTTGACCGGGTTCTCCAGGTCAGCTGCGGCATGGTCGATGATGCGCACGTTGCCCACGGTGCCGGCGCGAATGATGTCCAGCTCCTGGGTCTTGTTCAGCAGCATCGAATAGGTTTCCGAGGAGACCTCGACATCACGGTTCAGGCGCAGCAGTTCCTGCTGGGTGGAGGGCAGGGTGCCGATCTGCTTCTCCAGTTCTTCCTTCTGCATCTGCAGCTGGTTGATCTGGTTCATCAGGGCCTGGAAGTTCGGGTGCTGACGGGTGAAGCGGCGCTCCATCTCGGTGCGCTTGAGGTTCTGCTCGGAGATCTGCTTTTCCAGATCGACGATGCGGTCGAGCACCGACTGGGTCTCGGCGGTGATGTCCACCGAGCCGGACCCGGTCTGGTACTTGTTAAGAGCGGTCTGTGCGGCTTCCAGCTTCTTGCGTACCGCTGGCACTTGCTCGTTGAGGAATTCCAGGCTCTGCGTGGCTTCGGCGGCATTGCGTGCGACGTTCTGCTCGACATAGAGGTTGGCCACTTCCTCCAACACACGAATGGCATGGGCCGGGTCCTGATCCTCGAGCGTCACGTTGACGATGCCGGACTGCTTGCCGCGCTCGGCGGCCGAGAGACGCTGCTGATAGCTCTCGGTGGTGTTGTAGGTCCGGTTCTTGATCACGGTGAAGGTGGTGCCGGCGCGTGCGTTCAGCTCGGCCACGGTAGCCCGATAGTCTTCGTTCTCGACCGGCTCGCCAACGATGCCCTGGATGAGCACTTCGCCATCCTCGTCACGCAGGATGAAACCGTTGTTCTCGGCCGCCTCCAGGGTCAGCTCCTTGCCGTGCATCTTGTCCGGCACTTCCAGCTGAGTGACCTTAAGTGTCTCGCCACCCCAGGCGTAGCCGCCCAGCCCGGCCGGATGCCAGCCCAGCTCGCCTTCCTCGCTCGGCTCGAAACGGCGCGCCATAAAACCGCCAATGATCGGGAAGTGATGCGGCTTGATGATGATGTCGAGGTTCAGGTTGCTCACCGCGCCACCCACCACCGAGCGCGACTTGAGCAGGGCGATTTCCGTCTGTGCGGGCGAAACCGGCGGGTTGGTGTTTACCACGTCGGTCAGGCTCGGCAACCCGTTCTTGGGCTCGATCTGGATCATCGCGCTGGCCAGGTAAACCGGCGTCGCGAGCAGCGCATAGGCGATCCCGAGCGCGGCGAAAAAGCCGGTGATCCCGAGGATGAGCACGCGGTTGTTGATGAAGGTGTCAAAGAGGTGGGCCAGATCGATGTCCTTGTCCTCTTTGGTTTCATAGATTGGGCGGGGCATGGTTGTCATCGAAGTTCCTTCTTCATTTCAGGTAAGGAAGCCAGCTCTCGACGGATTTCGTCAGGAGATTGTGGACGTGTTCAAAAGCGGGTTTGGATTGACGGTAGGGGTCCGGAATCTCCAGGTCGTCTTGCCATTTGCCGATGAGAAACGTTTTGCCATGCACCTCGGGTGCGATCTGGCGAAGATGCTGTATATGGCTATGCTCCATTGCCAGGATCAGGTCCGCCTCGTGCAGCATGTGGCTGTCGACCTGGCGCGCGCAGTGGGCCGGAAATTCCAGTCCATGATCCTGCAATACTTCATGAGCGGTTTTGTCCATGGGGTTACCTACTAGTGCACCAATGCCTGCCGAACTGATCGTCAGGCCCTGGTCGCCGAGTCTGTGCAGGAACAACGCCTCGGCCGTGGGGCTTCGGCAGATGTTTCCGACACAGACGATCAAGATGTTCTTGAACATGCTGTTCACCCTCGCGGCCGCGTATTCGCAGCCTCCGGGAAACCCCCCGGGGTGAACGAAAATGAGATTTTTGGGAGCATCATTAGTTCCGTCCTGTCACGCGCCTTGAACGTGACTTGTTCCAGTCTTTTCAGCGCTGCGCGGGTGCGCTCGCCGATCAGTACACGTCCTTGTTGAGCAGCAGGGCTGGCGGGGTGCGCACGAGGATGTAGAGGTCGAACCAGACCGACCAGCGCTCGATATAGTCGAGGTCGAACTCGACCCGCTTCTCGATTTTCTCCAGGGTGTCGGTTTCGCCGCGATAGCCGTTGATCTGGGCCCAGCCAGTGATGCCCGGCTTGACCCGGTGGCGTGCCGAGTATTCGGCCACGGCGTCCTCGAACAGCACGCCGGCGGCCTTGGTCGCGGTCGCATGGGGGCGTGGGCCGACCATGGACATGCTGCCGAGGAAGACGTTCAGCAGTTGCGGCAGTTCGTCCAGGCTGGTCTTGCGGATGAAGCGACCGACGCGGGTGATGCGGTCGTCGCCGCGAGTGGTCTGGCGGTCGGCATTGGCATCGGATTTCTCGTGGTACATCGAGCGGAACTTGAAGACCTCGATGAGGCGGTTGTTGTAGCCGTAGCGTTTCTGCTTGAACAGCACCGGGCCGGGCGAATCGAGCTTGATGGCCAGAGCGATCAGCAGCATGACCGGGGCTGCGGCGAGCAGCGCAATGCTGGAGATGACGATGTCTTCCAGACGCTTGAAGAAAGGCGACCAGCCACGCAGCGGCAGATCGGAGGCGATCAGCGTCGGCAGGCCGCCGACCTCGGTGATGCGCTTGTCGGCGTGACGGAAGGCGACCATGTCCGGCACCAGCAGGACATTGACCGGCAGCTTGCGCAGCTCGGCGATCAGCTGGCCGATGCGGCTGTCGGCAAACCAGGGAAGGGCGACCAGCACCTGGGTGACCTTCTCTTCACGAATCATCTGTTCGAGGTCGCGGGTGTTGCCCAGCAGCGGCAGGTTGGCGAGCTGGTTCGGTAGGCGCTCCAGGCGATCATCGATGAAACCGAGCACGCCGGTGCGGATGTCGCGGTTGTGCTGCAGGTACTCCGCAACGCGCATGCCGTTCTCCGTGCCGCCGAGGATCACCGCGTTCTGCAGGAACATGCCGCGGGCCATCAGCCGGCGGAACAGGGCAAGCATGGCCAGGCGCTCGGCGCCGAACAGGACGGCGCTGGTGAAGAACCAGAACGCCAGGTGCTGGGCGTTCAGGTAGCTGAACAGTCCCATGCCCTGGTGCATGAAGATGAGGAAGCTGAAGGCCGCCGCCCAGGCGACGAACATCACGCGGAAGCGCAGCAGGGTGCTGAACACCTCTTCGCTATAGATGCCTACCGTCTGGAAGATGATGATGCTGAGTACCGCGAAGAACCCGAGAAAAGCACTGAAAGGACCGCTCGCAGGAAGCTCCAGAAACGCCAGCAGCAACAGGCCGGGCAGGATGGCTGTCAGTCCATGGATCAGACGGACACTGGCCAGGAAGTAATCGACGAAACTCGGGTGAGCATATTCAAGGGTTCCAACAGACTGTACGCGCATACAAGGCTCCATCCTCAGCTCAAAGCTGGCTCAAATCTCGAATTAATCGCCGCGGTACGCGGGGTTTGATAGCAGGCCGCCATCGCAACCGTGATCGGGACTCCTGCTCCGACCGTGCCTCTCAGAATGAGTTCAGTACTAGGCAGCCGGCTGCCAGAAAAAGGACGCTTTTCACCCGAGCGACGCAAACAGCTGTTTTGCAAAGGTTTTATCGAAGGCGGGAGGCGGGCCAGGGTTGGCATGGCGGTGCTGGGCCGCTGACCGGCGGCACGATTGATCGAACATTTGGATTAATACCGCTGCGTTTGGCACATACAACTTCGGCCCGTGTGCCGTGTCTGAAGCAGCGGTGTATCTGCGAAGGGAACTACTGTCATGAGCGACGCCAAGGCGCTGCTGATATTGCATGGGAAACAGGCGCTCAATGATGAGGTGCGTGAGGCTGTACGGCAGCAGCGTGACCTCGGCTGGGAGCTGGCGGTGCGCGTGACATGGGAGGCGGGCGATGCACAGCGGCTGGTCCGTGAGGCGCTGGCCGCCGGATACCCTATCGTGATCGCAGGAGGCGGTGACGGCACGTTGCGTGAGGTCACCGAGGCGATGCTCGAGGCGAACACCGATGCCAGCCTGGCGCTGATGCCGCTCGGTAGTGCCAACGACTTCGCCAGGGCTGCGGGCATTTCCCTCGATCCGTTCGAGGCGCTGGCATTGCTGGATGAGCCGCCGCAGGCGGTCGATGTTGGCGAGATGGATGGCCAGCCATTCGTCAACATGGCCACCGGTGGCTTTGGTTCGCAGGTCACGGCCAGCACGTCCGAGGAGCTCAAGCGCTTCCTCGGTGGCGGCGCCTATCTGCTGACCGGCCTCACCCGCTTTTCGGAAATCCATTCGGCGCGAGGCCGCTTCAGCGGTCCGGGTTTCGACTGGGAAGGCGATTTCCTCGCCCTTGGTATCGGCAATGGTCGGCAGGCTGGCGGCGGTCAGCTGCTCTGTCCGCAGGCGACCATCAATGACGGTCTGCTCGATCTGTGCATCGTGCCTGCGCCGGCGGATACCGTCGGCACCCTGGGGACCCTGCTCAGCGGGGGACTGCTGGGCGTCGATGCGGTGTCGGTCAGTGCGCGCGTCCCTTGGCTGAACGTCGAAGCGCCGAAGGCAATCGACATCAACCTCGACGGCGAACCGTTTTCCGGCGCCACTCTGCGTTTCGGCGTGCGCGCCGGTGCGTTGCGCATGCACCTGCCGGCAGATTCGCCGCTGCTGGTGCGCCCCGATGCCGGCCCGGCATGAGGGCTCCGGTTGGCTGGCTGAATTATTGTGCTCGGCGCTTAAAGCCAGGCCGGATGCGGCCGATATGTGTTTTACGATGTTTTCCCAAGGAGCCTGGATATGGCCGGCATACTCGATTCAGTCGATCAGCGCACCCGACTGGTGGGGCAGAATCGCCTGGAAATTCTCATGTTCCGGCTCGGTGGGCGGCAGAAGTTCGCCATCAATGTGTTCAAGGTGCAGGAAGTAGTCCAGCTACCGAAGATGACTCTCATGCCGCATCGACACGGCTCGGTCTGTGGCGTGGTCAATCTGCGCGGCCAGACGCTGCCGGTCATCGACCTGTCCCGTGCCATAGGCCTGCGACCGCTGGTGCCTGATGAGCGCAGCACCATCATCGTCACCGAATACAACCGCACCGTGCAGGCATTCCTGGTCGGCGGTGTGGACCGCATCGTCAACCTGAACTGGGATGAGGTGATGCCGCCGCCGAGCACCGCCGGCCGCCAGCATTACCTGACCTCCATCACCAAGGTCGACGACGAGCTGGTGGAAGTGATCGATGTGGAGAAGGTGCTGGCCGAGATCGTGCCGTACGACACCAGTATCTCCGCCGAGCGCCTGGCCGACCCTATTCTCGAACGAGCCCGCGGCCGTGAAGTGCTCTGTGTGGACGACTCTACCGTCGCCCTGGCGCAGTTGCGCGAGACCCTGAGCCAGCTCGGCCTGAAAGTTCACACCGCCAGTGACGGTCTGAAGGGCCTGAACATGCTCAAGGCTTGGGCCGACGCCGGTGAGGTGCTGACCGACAAGCTGCTGATGGTCTTTACCGATGCCGAGATGCCGGAGATGGACGGCTACCGGTTGACCACCGAGATCCGCCACGATCCGCGCCTGCGCGATCTCTACGTAGTGCTGCATACCTCGCTGTCCGGCAGCTTCAACCTGGCGATGGTGCAAAAGGTTGGTTGTGACAACTTCCTTTCCAAGTTCCAGCCGGAAAAGCTCGTCGACGTCATTCAGGATCGCTTGCAGCAGGGCAAAGACGCCTGACCGATCGACACCGGCCCGGCGGCTGAAATCCGCCGGGCCGCCCTGTATGCTGCTGTGCTTTGGTCCAGGAGGCGCAGCATGCATCTCTCCTCGCTTTATCGCTTTCCTCTGAAATCTGCCGCTGGCGAAGCGCTGCAGCAGTGCCCGAGCGATGCTCTGGGTCTGCTCGGTGATCGCCGCTGGATGGTCGTCGCGGCCGGGACTGGTCGGTTCCTGACGCAGCGCGCGGTGCCACGCATGGCACTGCTGCAAGCGCACTGGCAGGACGAAGCGACCCTGCGTCTGAGCGCGCCGGGGATGCCGGAGTTGCTCGTGCCGGTGCCGGACGATAGGACGCTGCGCTGTGTACAGATCTGGAACTCCAACCCGGTGGTCCCCGATGCCGGAGAGGCCGCGGCGGCCTGGCTGTCAGAAGCGCTTGGCCAGGCCTGTCGGCTGGTGCATCTGCCTATCGACGATGGCATTCAGGTCGATCTGGATTACGCCCGGCTGGGCGAGCGCACGGCGTTCAGTGATGGTTTTCCGTTTTTGCTGATCGGACAGGCGTCACTCGACGATCTGAGCCGCCGCGTCGGCCGATCGCTGGAAA
Organism: Pseudomonas sp. LM13; assembly: GCF_041381355.1. NCBI lineage: Bacteria > Pseudomonadati > Pseudomonadota > Gammaproteobacteria > Pseudomonadales > Pseudomonadaceae > Pseudomonas > Pseudomonas sp. LM13. The sequence goes on along the minus strand of NZ_JACBXH010000004.1, from coordinate 143,661 downwards.
TGCTGCGTTTTCGGCCGAACCTGGTGGTCAGCGGTGCCGAGCCCTATGCCGAGGACCGCTGGAAGCGCATTCGCATCGGTGCTCTCACGTTTCGCGTGGTCAAGCCCTGCTCGCGATGCGTCATCCCCACCCTCGACCCGCTGACCGCCGAGCGGGCGGCCGATCGGGAACCGTTGACCACGCTGTTGAGCTATCGCAAGGGGCCGGGTGGCGTCTTCTTCGGGCAGAACCTGATCGCCGAGGGCTGTGGCGAGCTGGCGGTCGGCATGCCGCTGGAGGTGCTGGAGTAGCACGCCTGAGCTGCGTTGCAGCGCAGGCCTGCTCGCTCATTGCGACTCGAAGAAGCGTTCGTGCCATTCCACCAGTGGCTGTGGTGAGTTCAGCTTCTGTCCGTAGATCACCGAGTAGGTCAGCACGTTCTGCACGTATTGGCGGGTTTCGTCGAACGGGATGTTTTCCACCCAGACATCGAACGACAGATGTTCGGCGTTACGCAGCCATTGTCGGACACGCCCGGGTCCGGCGTTGTATGCCGCCGAAGCCAGGACGCGGTTGCCGTTGAACTGGCCGTAGATCTGACTCAGGTAGGCGGTGCCCAGCTGGATGTTGGTGTGCGGATTGAGCACCTGCTGCGTTGAGGCCAGCGGGATGCCGAAACGCCTGGCTGTCTCCTTGGCTGTGGCGGGCATCAGTTGCATCAGGCCGGTGGCGCCGACGTGCGAGCGCGCATCGGACATGAATGCGCTTTCCTGGCGGGTGATGGCGAACGCCCAGCTCGGATGAATCTGCCGGGTCCGGGCGGCCTGGACCAGCGCGCTGCGATGAGCCATGGGGAAGCGGATGTCCAGGTCGTCCCAGTACTGGGCCTGGCTGATGGTGCGGATGGCCGGGAAATACCATTCCTTTTCATAGGCAAGCCGCGCCTGGGCCACCAGTTCGTCGCGACTGAACAGTCGGCTGACGTGATACCACTCGCGACGGCCATCGACGATCTGGCCGCGATCGTGAAACTCCAGCGCGCGGCGGATGCCCGCGGTGTTGCGTACCTTCTGCACGACTTTAGCGTCTAGTGCCAGCGGCTGGTGGTTGAGTTTGTAAGGCGCCTGGATGCGATCGGCCGAGAGGAAACCGTAGAAGTCGCGCTCCTGTGCCACCGGCTTGTAGAGCAGTGCAGTCTGCTTGCTCTCCGGCTTGGCGAGTTGCAGGCTACGCGCCTGCCAGTAACGCCAGCGATTGGTGTTGGCCAGTTCGTCGGGGAAGCGTTGAGTCAGCCGGTAGGCTTCGTCCCACTGGCCCAGGCGCAGGAGCAGACGTGCACGCCATTCGCTGACGGTATTGTCGCGAAGCTCCGGATCGTACTCGGCCATGACCTTCAGGGCGCGGCTATCGAAGCGCTTGGCGAGCGTCAGCCCGACCTGCCGTGCGATCGCGACCTTCTCGTCGCTCGAGAAGGCGAAGCGACGCGCATAACTGTCGAGCAGGGTCAGCGCCTGTTCCGGGTCCTGTCGCGCCAGCCGACGCAGGCCGATCGAGACGACATCGGCCATGGTCGCACTGGTCGAGGCGAAACGTTCCGGCTGGCGAAGCATCTGCGGTTTCTGCGCGACATCGATCATCAATTGGCCTTGCGCCTGCAACGTCGGCAGCCGCTTGACCAGATAGCTGGCGACGCCGTAGTTGCCGCTCTCGACCGCGAGCTTGGTGCGCTTCCAGCGCCGTTCCTCGGTCAGCAGTCCCTTGGCCTGCCAGAGCTCGAACACCGGGTCGCAGGAATTGTGCTGGGACTTGCCGACCAGCCAGAGACGCTCCACGGCAGCGTCGGCGCCCGGCAGGTCGTTGCGCAGCTGGTATCCGGCGAACAGGCAGTCCAGTTCCGTGAAGTTCATCTTTGGATCGTAGTGACGGACATAGGTCTGCCAGTCGCCGCGGGCGGCCAGCAGCCGCAGCCAGCGCAACTTCATCCAGCTGATCTGCGGCAGGTCGCCGTGCTCGGCAAGGAATTTCTCGACTTCCTGATTGCTGGCGCTTTTGAGGCGGTTGGTCAGCTCGTCGTAGGCGAGGTACGGCGTCAGGGGATAGTCGCGCAGGGCATTGAGGTGGCGGCGATAGGGTCCACTGTCGCCTTTGGCCAGGGCCTGCTTGGCCTCATCGTAATACTGGCGCTGCTGGCTGAGGGGGGCGGCGGACGCGTCCAGGCCAAGAGTTGCAACGAACAGGCAGAAACACAAACTGGAGAGTCGGCCGCGCATGGTACATCCGTAAAACGGGGGCTTTGGATAACAGGCGGCGTGCTGTGCCGGGGGCTCAGGAACGGCCTGCTGCAGCAACTAGCTTAGCGTGCCGGATCGGCCAGTTAAACGCGGTTTAAGCTCTGGAAACAAACAATGGTGGACTTCCGACGAGCGTAGCGTCCAAACAGCGAAATCGCCGTTTCGCTGAGGGGTGCACACGCGTCGTCGAAGGGGGGAGCAGCCAATGTGATCGGGGCCCAGCGAGCGGCATCTGCTAGAATGCGCGCCCTGTTTTCCGGAGGTAGTCATGACCCTGCTCAAGTTCACCGATGTATCTCTCGCGTACGGCACCACGCCGCTGCTCGATGGCGTGTCCTGGCAGATCGCACGGGGCGAGCGGGTCTGCATCATCGGCCGCAACGGGACGGGCAAATCCAGCATGCTGCGCCTGGTCAAGGGCGACCGCTCGGCAGATGACGGCGAGATCTGGCGCGCACCGGGGCTGAAGATCGGCGAGCTACCGCAGGAACTCCCGCGCGCCGACGACCGCACGGTTTTCGACGTGGTCGCCGAGGGGCTGGCGGGCGTGGGTGAGCTGCTCGCCGAATACCATCATCTGAGCATGAACATTCAGGATCAGGATGACCTGGACAAGCTCATGCATGTGCAGCAGGCACTGGAAGCCAAGGACGGCTGGCGCCTGCAGCAGCTGGTGGAAAGCACGCTGAGCCGCCTGCAGCTGCCGGCCGACCGGACTCTGGCCGAGCTGTCCGGTGGCTGGCGCCGCCGCGTGCTGCTGGCACAGGCGCTGGTGTCCGAGCCCGACCTGTTGCTGCTCGACGAGCCCACCAACCATCTGGACATCGGTGCCATCGCCTGGTTGGAAGAGGCGCTGACCGGCTTCAACGGTGCCGTGCTGTTCATCACCCACGATCGTGCTTTCCTGCAGAACCTCGCCACTCGCATTCTGGAGCTGGACCGCGGCCACCTGATCGACTGGAACGGCGATTACGCCAGCTTCCTGGTGCACAAGGAACAGCAGCTCGCCGCCGAGGAAACCGCCAACGCGCTGTTCGACAAGAAGCTCGCTCAGGAAGAAGTCTGGATTCGCCAGGGCATCAAGGCTCGACGCACCCGCAACGAAGGTCGGGTACGTGCGCTCAAGGCGCTGCGTGCCGAGCGCGGCGAGCGGCGTGATCGGCAGGGCAAGGCCAGCTTCCAAGTGGAAGTCGCGGAAAAATCGGGCAAGCAGGTGGTTGTCGCCGAGCACATCAGCTTCGCCCATCCAGGTGGCGAGCCGCTGATTCGCGACTTCTCCATCGTTATTCAGCGCGGCGACCGCATCGGGCTGCTCGGTGCCAACGGCACCGGCAAGACCACCCTGCTCAAGCTGCTGCTGGGCGAGCTGCAACCCAGCAGCGGCGTGATCGAGTTCGGCACCAAGCTGGAAGTGGCGTATTTCGACCAATTGCGTCACCAGCTGGAGCTGGAGAAGACCGTGGTGGACAACCTCGCCGAAGGGCGCGAGTTCATCAGCATCGATGGCCAGAATCGCCATGTGCTGAGCTATCTCGGCGACTTCCTGTTCAGCCCGCAACGAGCGCGCACGCCAGTCAAGGCGCTGTCTGGTGGGGAGCGGGCACGGCTCTTGCTCGCCAAGCTGTTCAGTAAGCCGGCCAACCTGCTGGTGTTGGACGAACCGACCAACGATCTCGATGTGGAGACCCTCGAGCTGCTCGAGGAAGTGCTGCTCGGCTTCCAGGGCACGGTGCTGATGGTCAGCCACGATCGTGCCTTCCTCGATAACGTGGTCACCAGCACCCTGGTGTTTCAGGGCGGGGGTGAGGTGCGCGAGTACGTCGGTGGCTATCAGGACTGGTTGCGCCAGGGGGGATCGCCGCGCCTGCTCGGCGTTGCCGAATCCGGCGGCGAGACGAAAGAGGCAAGCAAGCCTCAGCCGGCTCCGGTCGTACCGGTCGCGACCGAGGCCGCGCCAGCGAAGAAGAAGCTCAGCTACAAGCTGCAGCGCGAGCTGGAAGCGCTGCCAGGGCAGATCGATGAGCTGGAAAAGCGGATCGAGGTACTGCAGGCCGAAGTGTCCGAGCCGGCCTTCTACCAGCAGCCGGCTGACGTGACTGCAGCCGCGCTGGCTCGTCTCGAAGCGCTGCAACAGGAGCTGGACGGGTTGCTGGAGCGCTGGGCCGAGCTGGAGGAGTAAGGCGGTACGTTCGCAGGCGATTCGAGCGAGCAGTGCAGGCTGCGGTCACGGCTTATGAGATGGATCAATGCCATGCGCGCTGACGCGTAGTTAAGTAGCCGCATTGGATCATGCAGTCATGATGGAGCGTCAATGGCAATCGAATACCGCATCACCCTGGATGATGAACACGATTTCAGTTACCGGATCGAACTGGATCGCGACTATGACCGGGAGGTCGCCGCACAGGCGCCGAAATGGACTCGCCTCGAACATCAACGTTGCTCGAATTGCCCGCTCAGCAAGGATCAGTTCAGCCATTGCCCGGCCGCGGTGGATCTGCACCGGGTGATCGAGGACTTTCAGGGCCTGCCGGCGGTGAAGAAGGCACTCGTCTGGGTGCGTACGCCGGAACGCGAGTACACCAAGCTGGTGGGGTTGGACGAAGGTCTACGCGCGTTGCTCGGGGTGATCATGGCGACCAGTGCCTGTCCGGTGCTCGGCCGGCTCAAGCCCATGGCCCAGCAACATCTGCCGTTCGCCAGCAATCATGAGTTCGTTCTGCGCGCAGTGTCGCTCTACCTGGCGCGGCAGTACTTCAACTTGCGCGAAGGTCGCCATGCCGACTGGGAGCTGCGCGGGCTGGTGCGTTCCTTCCAGCAGCTGCAGCTGGTCAATCAGGCGTTCTGGCAGCGCATCCACGATACCTGTCACGCCGACTCCAACCTCAAGGCCTTCCTGACCTTCTTTTCGATGGCGTCGAGCCTCACTTACTCGCTGGAGACCCAGCTGCAGAAGATCCGGCCGCTGGTCATGTGTGCCGGCGAAGGGGTCGAAGCCGTCTGAGCGACGGCTTGCGCGGCCGGCAGCCTGCCGCTGTCCTTACTCGGCTTTCTTGAGGCGTACGGCCAGCACGTCGCACGGGGCACCGTGCAGAATGTCGTTGGCCGTTGAGCCCAGCAACAATGCCAGGCCATGACGGCCGTGGCTGCCGACCACGATGAGATCGCAGTGTTGTTCCTTGGCCAGGCGGTGCACTTCCTGGCGCGGCTGACCGTAGGCGAGGTGGCGCTGTTCGGGCGCCAGGCTCGGGTAGCTGTCGGCGAAACCGTTCATGCGCTCGCGCGCCTGGTCGAACTGTTGCTGCTGCAGCATGGACAGGTCCATCGGAACATCGCCGCCGAAGGCCATGGCCATGGGTTCGATGATGTGAACCAGGCTGAGCTTGGCGCCGCTGGTGCTGGCCAGTGCCTGGGCACGCGCGACGACCGGGTGGCACTCTTCCGTCAGATCGACGGCGACCAGAATGTGCTGATAGGGCATGGCTTTTTCTCCTTGCGTACCGGTCGGCTGTGGCTGGCTTTCCGGCTTCATATGGGTAAGTACCCTTTTGTTTAACGGGTTTATACGACCTTGCTTCGAGCTGTGCCAGTGGCTTGTTGTCACTAGCGATGACGTCGACAGGGTACGGGCTGTTATGATGGCGGCCCTTGCGCCGCGTCACTGTCCCGGCTCGTCGAGCCGTTGCACGATCATGTGACGCCGGACCTGTCGCCGCGCGGCTTCCGTGAACGGCTTGTGATCGAGAAAACACCATGCTGATGTTCGACTCCGACTATTCGCTCGCCTGGGCCCTGTACGGCATCGCTGCGCTGGGCTGCCTGCTGTTCTGGTTCCGCGTGACACGCTGGATGTGGCGCTGGCTGCGCGAATCGCTGCGTCTGGCTGCCGCTGTGCTGTTGTTCACGCCGACGATCGTCGATCCTGCCAAGGAACTGTTTGCCCCGGCTGTGGCCATTACAGCCATGGATATCCTGTTCCAGGTCGGCAACAACGCCTGGCGGGCGGTGGCCGATCTAGCCCTGTACGGCTTGATCGCCTTTGCGCTCTATCTGGTGCTCGTGGCGATCCGCTGGCCGCTCGAACGGCGTTTTGGCCGCCGTGACGAGGCGGCGGATGACGTCGAGGATCCGCGCACGCTGCGTGAGCGCCTCGAGCAGGATGACGACGATCACTACGAGCCGGACCATGCGCCAGCGCGCGGGCGTGTCCGTACCGAGCCCCGTATCTAGGGCCTCGAAGCTTCAAGTCAATCATCGGGAGATGACGCATGTGCGAGCTGCTTGGCATGAGCGCCAACGTGCCCACCGATATCGTGTTCAGCTTTACCGGACTCATGCAGCGGGGTGGCAAGACCGGACCGCACAAGGACGGCTGGGGCATTGCCTTCTACGAGGGGCGAGGCCTGCGCCTGTTCCAGGACCCGGTCGCCAGCTGTGAATCCGAAGTGGCGAAGATGGTGCAGCGCTACCTGATCAAGAGCGAGGTGGTGATCGGCCATATCCGCCACGCCAATGTCGGCAAGGTCGCACTGGTCAATACTCACCCCTTCGTTCGCGAGCTGTGGGGCCAGCACTGGTGCTTTGCGCACAACGGCCAGCTGTCCGATTTCGAGCCGCCTCGGGGTATCTATCGCCCGGTCGGTGATACCGACAGCGAGCGCGCATTCTGCGACCTGTTGAACCGCATTCGTCTGGACTTCCCAGATCGTTGCGCCGCCGAGGATCTGCTGCCGGTTCTGCTGGGCGCCTGCCAGGAGTACCGTCGCAAGGGCGTATTCAATTGCTTGCTGAGCAACGGTGAATGGCTGTTCAGCTTCTGCAGCACCAAGCTGGCCGAGATCACCCGGCGCGCCCCGTTCGGTCCGGCCCAGCTCAAGGACGCCGAGTTGATGGTGAACTTCCACGCCGAGACCACGCCGGACGACGTGGTCACCGTGCTGGCGACCGAGCCCTTGACCGACAACGAGCCGTGGACGCTGCACGAACCCGGGCAATGGAGCCTGTGGCGACTGGGCGAGTGTATGGCGACGGGCAGGATGTCTTGATGCTGAGAAGTTACCTGCGGCTCACGCTGTTCACCTTCGGTCTGCTGGTCGGCATCCAGGTACCGGGCTTCATCGAAGCTTATGCGCAGCATGTCGAGGCCCGACGGCTGGAGGCGGAGCAGGGCTTGCGGGGCTTTCAGGAGACCGCGCGACGCTTCTTCGATGGCGATCTGGATGCGCTCGTGCGGCACTACCGCGATAGCACCGACCCGGTTTTCCAGAGCGATGCGCAGAGCGTCGAACAGCTGGTGAGCCGTGCCCGTATGCTGGAGCGTGAGTGGCAAGCCATGCAGCGGCCCTGGTATGCGCGCGCCGTGCACGTCCTGTTCGGAGCGGAGCGCAGCCTGCGGCAGCAGGTCTGGGACAGCTACCGCTTCCAGGTACTGCTGGCGCCCGAAGCCATCGCCTGGGGGTTGAGCTGCGCGGTTCTGCTGGCCTGGCTGGTGGAAAGCCTGCTGCTGGCGGCGAGCTTTCCCTTTCGTTCCCGCGTACGGCGCCACCGATCGTCTCGCTGAGTACCGCAGCGGTATGGTTTTCGCGGACCTGTCGGCGCGTCCCTGTGCCGGTCCGATCACTTGGCGAGAAACTTCATTCCTTCTTCGAGCCCGCTGAGGGTCAACGGATACATGCGATCCTCCACCAGTTCGCGAACGATGCCGGTGGAGGTGGTATAGCCCCAGGTGTCCTTGGGGTAGGGGTTGATCCAGATGAGCTTCTTGTACTTCTCCATGAAACGCTGCATCCACACGTAGCCCGCTTCCTCGTTCCAGTGCTCGACGCTGCCGCCCGGCTGGGTGATCTCGTAGGGCGCCATCGCGGCATCGCCGACGAACACCACCTTGTAGTCCGCGCCGTACTTGTGCAGCACGTCGAGGGTCGAGGTGCGCTCCGAGGTGCGGCGGAAGTTGTTCTTCCACACCGATTCGTAGATGAAGTTGTGGAAGTAGAAGTACTCGAGGTGCTTGAACTCGGTCTTGCAGGCCGAGAACAGCTCCTCGCAGACCTTGACGTGGGCGTCCATCGAGCCGCCGATATCGAACAGGATCAGCAGCTTCACCGCATTGCGCCGCTCCGGCCGCATCTGGATGTTGAGCAGGCCGGCATCCCGCGCGGTATGGTCGATGGTGCCGTCGATATCGAGCTCATCCGCCGCGCCCTGGCGAGCGAACTTGCGCAGGCGACGCAGGGCGATCTTGATGTTGCGCGTACCGAGTTCGACCTGGTCGTCGAGGTTCTTGTACTCGCGCTGGTCCCAGACCTTCACCGCCTTGCCCTGACGCTTGCCGGCATCGCCGATGCGGATGCCCTCGGGGTTGTAACCGCCCGAGCCGAAGGGGCTGGTGCCGCCGGTGCCGATCCACTTGTTGCCGCCGGCATGGCGTTCTTTCTGCTCTTCGAGGCGCTTCTTGAATTCCTCGATCAGCTTGTCGAGCCCGCCGAGAGATTGGATCTGTGCGCGCTCCTCATCGGTGAGGCTGCGTTCGAACTCCTTGCGCAGCCAGTCTTCGGGGATCAGAGCCTCGAGATGCTGGTCGAGATTTTCCAGGCCCTTGAAGTAGGCACCGAAGGCCCGGTCGAACTTGTCGAAGTGGCGCTCGTCCTTGACCATCACCGTACGGGCAAGGAAATAGAACTCGTCCATGTTGGCGAACACGACACGGTGTTTGAGCGCGTCGATCAGATCCAGCAGTTCGCGCACCGAAACCGGAACCTTGGCGGCGCGCATCTCGTTGAACAGGCCAAGCAGCATGGCAAAACCTCTGGCGCCGGAGTGGCGCGCTGTACGTGGCGCTCAGCGGGGGCTGTCGCCGTTGTGTTGGGGCAGTCCGTCGCGGATCTCGTACCAGTCAGCCTTGGATCCGACGTAGATATGCGATTGCGGTGGCACCGGCAGCGGCGAATCCAGGGTGCCGGCGGCAACGCCGACCTCGTGCTCGCGATTGTCGACGAACAGCAGATTGGCGCCGCAGCGGATGCAGAACGTGCGGGTCACGTGCTCAGAGGAGTGGTAGACGCCGAGCTGATCCTTGCCGGACATGAAGTGGAAGGCATCCAGCGGCACGCTCGCGTAAGTGGCGAATGCGGCGCCGTGAGCCTTGCGGCACATCTTGCAGTGGCAATGGGTCAGCGCATCGATTGGGGCGTCGATGCGATAGCGCACGACGCCGCACAGGCAACTACCGGTATGCGTTTGCATGTTTCGTTCCTCCAGTGAGTGCACGGCCGGCTCCACCGGGAACCCGGTGCCGATCAGCGGCTGTTGGCGCGCCGACTCATGAAGGCTAGACGCTCGAGCAGCATCACGTCCTGCTCGTTCTTCACCAGCGCGCCGGCCAGCGGCGGGATGGCACGAGTCGGGTCGCGCTCGCGCAGCACGGCTTCGCCGATGTTGTCGGCCATCAGCAGCTTCAGCCAGTCGACCAGCTCGGAAGTCGAGGGTTTCTTCTTCAGCCCCGGCACCTTGCGCACGTCGAAGAAGACGTCCAGCGCCTCGCTGACCAGCGACTGCTTGATACCGGGGTAGTGCACATCGACGATCTTCTGCAGCGTCTCGCGATCAGGGAAGGCGATGTAGTGGAAGAAGCAACGGCGCAGGAAGGCGTCCGGCAGTTCCTTCTCGTTGTTCGAGGTGATGATGATGATCGGGCGCTGGGTCGCCTTGATGGTTTCGTTGGTCTCGTAGACGTAGAACTCCATCTTGTCGAGTTCCTGCAGCAGGTCGTTGGGGAACTCGATGTCGGCCTTGTCGATCTCGTCGATCAGCAGGATGACCCGCTGCTCGCTCTCGAAGGCCTCCCACAGCTTGCCTTTCTTGATGTAGTTCTTCACATCGTGGACCTTGTCCACGCCCAGCTGCGAATCACGCAGGCGGCTCACTGCGTCGTATTCGTAGAGGCCCTGGTGCGCCTTGGTGGTGGACTTGATGTGCCAGGTGATGAGCTTGGCGCCGAAGGATTCGGCCAGCTGCTCGGCCAGCATGGTCTTGCCGGTGCCCGGTTCGCCCTTCACCAGCAGCGGACGCTGCAGGGTGATGGCGGCATTGACCGCGAGTTTCAGGTCGTCGGTGGCGACGTAGGACTGGGTGCCTTCGAATTTCATTGCGGATTCCTTCGGCGGGGCCTGGCACGCAGGCGCTCGTTGTAGTCAGGGGTCGACTATAAGGGAAGGCCAGGCGACTGTGAACGCGAGCGCATCATTCAGTCACTGAATGGCTGGCATTGAGTTTCTGGTGACGCTGCCATTCACTCATCGTCGCCCATGGCGCGCTCGAAGCGGGCCGTGAAGGCCTCGACGAATCCGTTGCGCAATATGGCGATGAACGCCTGGAACGGGCTGACTTCGGTGTCCTTGGTGGTACCCGACAGCTCGACGCGGGTAGCGAATTGGTCCTTACGCTGATTCTGCAGCACTTCCTGACCGCCGCCGACTACAGCCTCCCACAGTCCGCGCAGGAAGCCCTTGTCATCATTTTCGACATCCTGTTCGTAATCGAAGACGTCGACGTCGCGCAGCAGCGGCTTGATGTAGCCGTCGAGCTGGCTGTCTTTGGCTGCCACTTCGAGCACCAGGTCGCCGGTGCCGCCGGCGAAATCGAAGTTGCCATAGGCACGGCTGAAGTCGTTCAGCTGCTTGAGTGGAACGTCCGTCACCCGAAGATCGACCTCGAAATCTTCCCAGTCGGTGAAAGGATCGAAGCGGGCGCTGGCTTCGATCGGTGCCTGATCGAACAGCTTGCCAGTGCCTTCGAAGGTCGCGGTACGGGTGCCGTCGGCATCGTCGGTGTTGGTCAGGTTGTACAGGGTCGCCTGGATATCGCTGGCATAGACATGCACTTGCGGGTCGGAGGAAAAATTGCGGAACGACAGTTGGCCATCGACGACGCGGATTTCGTTCAGTGTGATCGGTATCAGGGCCTCGAGCTGATCGCGCCAATCGACGCCTTCGCCGCTCTGCGAGTCGCCACTGTCGCCACCGTCGACGAAGTTCAGATGCGGTTGCTCGAAGGCCACTTCGCCGACGATCTCCTGGTGGTCCAGGATGGCGTTCCAGCTGATGGCGATATCGATACCCGGTGCCTTGAACAGCGGTGCCTGCACGCGCTTGTCCTTCTTCTCGATCAGCAGCCCTTCGATACGATAGGCCCCGCGCCACCAGGCCAGATCGACATCTTCGACATGGCCCTGGTAATCCCCCATGTCAGCCATCTTGTCGTTCAGGTAGTTGCGTACCAGATGCGGCAGGGCAAGGTGCAGCAAGAGCAGCAGCAGGCCAAGCGCGAGCAGGATCCACAGAGGAAGCAGGCGACGAGTCATGGCATTCCGGAGGATGGCTGAATGTTGACGATGGACCTCGCGCGGCGCCCTTGAGTTCGGCTGGACTGTCGCCCTGGACTGCGCATAGTCTGATCGGTCTGGTACACCTCGGACAGGGCATTCCCATGAGTCGCATATACGCAGACAACGCACGCTCCATCGGCAACACCCCGTTGGTCATGATCAACCGCCTCGGCCCGAAGGGCGTCAGCATCATGGCCAAGATCGAAGGGCGCAATCCGGCGTATTCGGTGAAGTGCCGGATCGGCGCCGGCATGATCTGGGACGCCGAAGACAGCGGCCGGATCAAGCCCGGCATGACGCTGGTCGAGCCCACCTCCGGAAACACCGGGATCGGCCTGGCGTTCGTCGCCGCGGCACGCGGTTACAAGCTGATGCTGACCATGCCGGCCTCGATGAGCCTGGAGCGACGCAAGGTGCTCAAGGCGCTCGGCGCCGAGCTGGTGCTGACCGAGCCTGCCAAGGGCATGAAGGGCGCTATCGAGAAAGCCGCCGAGATCGCCGCCTCGAACCCGGAGCAGTACTACATGCCGCAGCAGTTCGAGAATCCGTCCAACCCGGCAATTCACGAAAAGACCACCGGGCCGGAAATCTGGAATGACACCGATGGCGGCATCGACGTGCTGGTCGCCGGTGTCGGTACCGGTGGCACCATTACCGGGGTATCGCGCTACATCAAGAACACCAAGGGCAAGCAGATCCTCAGCGTTGCCGTGGAACCGAGCAGTTCCCCGGTGATCAGCCAGACCCTGGCCGGCGACGAGGTCAAGCCAAGTCCGCACAAGATCCAGGGCATCGGCGCTGGCTTTGTGCCGAAGAACCTCGACCTGTCGATGGTCGATCGCGTTGAACTGGTCGATGACGAAGAGGCCAAGCAGATGGCGCTTCGCCTGATGCGCGAGGAAGGCATCCTCTGCGGTATTTCCTGTGGCGCGGCGATGGCCGCGGCGGTGCGGCTGGCCGAGCGTCCGGAAATGCAAGGCAAAAACATCGTGGTGATCCTGCCCGACTCGGGTGAACGCTACCTGTCCAGCATGCTGTTCAGTGACATGTTCAGCGAGCAGGAGCTGGTGCAGTAAGGCGCTTGCGTCGCGGCTGCCGGATCAGCCGCGGCGCAGATCGGTTCGTGGCTCGAGCGGCGTTCCCGGACGCAGAATCAGCCACAAGGCCAGCGCGATCAGCGCACCGCCCTGGACATAGGCCCAGGACAGCGGTTCATCGAGCAACAGCACGCCCCACAGCACGCCGAATGGCGGGATCAGGAAGGTCACGGTCAGGGTTCTCACTGGGCCGATGTCCGCCAGCAGGCGGAAATACAGGATGTAGGCGAAGGCCGTGCAGACCAGCCCGAGCCCCAGCAGGCTGAGCCATACGGTCTGATCGCCCCAGCTGCGCGGCGGTGCCTGCAGCAGCGAGAGGCCGAACAGGGGCAGCAGACACAGCATGGCGCCGGCCTGGCTGGCAAAGGCCACCATCTCGCTGTTCAGTCCATCGCCCCGCTGATTGATCCAGCGGCGGGTAAGAAATCCACCCAGGCCATAACAGGCCGTAGCACCCAGGCAGGCCAGGGCGCCGAGCAGCAGATCGGCATCCAGTGGCACCGGACCAATGCGCATCAACAGCGCGACGCCGCCGAGCCCGCTGAGCACTCCGACGATCTTCGCCAGAGTCAGCTCCTCGGCGAAGAACAGCGCGCCGATCAGTACCCCCATCATCGGCGTCGTCGCATTGAAGATGGCCGAATAGCCCGCCGGCACCTGTTGCGCCGCTACCGAATACAGGGCGAACGGCAGTCCCGAATTGATCATGCCAAGCACCAGGCATAGGCCGAACTTACCTCGGAAGTCCCAGCGGGTGCGCATCAACACAAGAATCACCAGCAGGCCGGCGGTGCCCAGCAACACACGGAAAAACGCCGTGGGAAAGGTGCCAAGCACCGGCGCGATGATGCGCAGGAAGAGGAAGCTCGCGCCCCAGATGGCAGCAAGGGCGAGCAGTCGAAGCAGATCGAGCGGGCGCATGACGGGGCTCCATCGATGGAGCGGCAAGTGTTGTCGTCCTTGGCGCAACTGGCAATCCGAAACCGACTTTCAAACCGCGGGCTGCTAAGCTCGGCGGACTTCCAGATCCTGCAGCGAGGGCAGCATGGTGCAGCATGAACTGGCCGTGGATATAGCGCGGCAGATCCTTCTCGGCTTCGACGACTACCGTGAGCAGTTCCGTCTGATTACCGAGGGTGCGCGGGCACGCTTCGAGCAGGCCCAGTGGCAGGAGGCGCAGCGCGCTTCGGCGGCGCGGATCAATCTCTACGAGGAAAAGGTCGGCGAAACCCGGCGCCGCTTGCTGGGCAGTTTCGATCATGCCGATTTGCTAGGGGTCGAGGCCTGGCCGCAGATCAAGAGCGCCTACATCGATCTGATCAATCCGCGCTTCGACGATGAGCTGTCGGAGACCTGGTACAACTCGATCTTCTGCGGCTTGTTCAGCCACGACTGCATCAGCGACCGCACCATGTTCATCCAGACCACCCGGCCGGCGGTGCGTGCCCATGAGCGCATGGCACAAACCCGCACCTACCAACCCAATGGTGATCTGGCGGGGATGCTGGAGCAGATCCTGCGCGATTATGCGTTTTCGGTACCTTACTGCGACCTGTCGGGCGATCTGCGGCGGCTGCAGACGCAGTTGCAGGAAACCCTGCCCGACTGGGTGTGCAAGGATCCCGAGTTGATGGTCGAGCTGTTCGTCTCGGTCCTCTATCGCAACAAGGGGGCATACCTGCTCGGACGGATCTTCACGCGCGACGAACAATGGCCGCTGGTGATACCGCTGCTGCACCGCGAGGATGATGGAATCGTCGCCGACGCCCTGATAACCGACGAGGCGGAGGTGTCGATCATCTTCTCCTTCACTCGCTCCTATTTCATGGTCGAAGTGCCGATTCCTGCCGAGTTCGTTGGTTTTCTCAAACGCATCCTGCCGGGCAAGCACATCGCCGAACTCTATACCTCGATCGGCTTCTACAAGCACGGCAAGTCCGAGTTCTACCGGGCGTTGATCGACCATCTGGCCAACACCGATGACCGCTTCGTCATGGCGCCCGGTGTGCGTGGCATGGTGATGACGGTGTTCACCCTGCCGGGCTTCAACACGGTGTTCAAGCTGATCAAGGATCGCTTCTCACCGGTCAAGAGCGTCAATCGAGCCAACGTCATCGAGAAGTATCGCCTGGTCAAGAGCGTTGATCGGGTAGGGCGCATGGCCGATACCCAGGAGTTCGCCGACTTCCGCTTTCCCACGTCGAAGTTCGAGCCCGAATGCCTGGCCGAACTACTGGAGGTCGCGCCGTCGACGGTCGAGGTGCAGGGCGATACGGTGCTGGTGCGCCACTGCTGGACCGAGCGGCGCATGACGCCCTTGAACATCTATCTGGAGCACGCCAGCGAGCAGCAGGTGCGCGAGGTGCTGGAAGATTACGGCCTGGCCATCAAGCAACTGGCGGCGGCCAATATCTTTCCCGGGGACATGCTGCTGAAGAACTTCGGCGTCACGCGCCATGGCCGGGTGGTGTTCTACGACTACGACGAGATCAGCTTTCTTACCGAGGTGAATTTCCGCCACATCCCGCCGCCGCGTTACCCCGAAGACGAGATGGCGTCCGAGCCTTGGTACTCGGTAGGGCCGAACGATGTCTTCCCTGAGGAGTTTCCGCGCTTTTTGTTCGCCGATCATGGGCAACGACGGCTCTTCGCCAGCCTGCACGGTGAGCTCTATGACGCGGATTACTGGAAAGGTCTGCAGGATGCGATCCGCGATGGGAAGGTCATCGACGTGTTTCCCTATCGGCGCAAGGCGGACCGCAACTGATTGGCCGCGCGGCCATCCCGACCGTCGGCGAATCCTGAACGCCTCCTGCCGGGTTGGGTCGCAGTTGTAAAGCGCCGTAACAAAGCGCTGACGGCTCCGGGGCTGCCGCTGGCGACATGCACGAGCGCTTGTGTGGAAGTTGAATTATGCTGGTGACGAAGCCTGCATGGCTCCGATGTAACCCATTATCTCGCAGGAGGGTGTGACCATGAAAGCAAGGCTCTATGAAACGTTCTGGAAGTTGGCGGTCACGCTTGGGCTGATCCAGCCGCCGCGCATGCAGCCTATTCCGGTACGCGCCCGTCGCGAGCAGGAGCGTCGCCAGTCTCGTTGAGGCCGGGCTCTAGGCGTTCGGCAGCGCGGGACCTCCGCGCTCCACGGCTCGTTGATAAGCGGGCCGCTGCTTTATGCGATGCAGGAAGTCCATCAGGCGTGGGCGGCTATCGTCCAGGCCGCCTCTGGCGCGCGCCGCCTCGATCGGAAAGCTCATCTGAATATCCGCTGCGCTGAAGCTCTCGCCAGCGAACCAGGCCGAGCGGGCGAGTTCCGACTCCATGTAATCGAGATGAGTCTTCAGTTGCGGCCCGATGAAGGCGCGCTGGGCGCCCTTGGCAATGGCCCGCGCCACCGGCCTGACGAAAAAAGGCATAGGGCCGTCGGCGACCCGGTCGAAAACCAGTTTCAGCAACAGAGGCGGCATCGCCGAACCTTCCGAGTAACGCATCCAGTAGCGAAACCGACGATGGTCTGCCGCATCGTGCGGCCTCAAACGTCCGTTGCCGTAGCGATCCAGCAGATACTCCAGGATGGCCCCCGACTCGGCCAGCGTTAGGTCGTCGTCGGTGATGACCGGGGATTTTCCAAGCGGATGAATCGCTCTCAGTTCAGCAGGCGCGAGCATCGTCTTCGGGTCACGTGGGTAGCGCTTGAGTTCGTAGAGCAGTTCCAGTTCTTCCAGCAGCCAGAGCACGCGATGCGAGCGTGAGTGGTTCAAGTGATGGACGGTGATCATGCCGGCTCCTCTTGGTGGGTCGGCCCAAGCATAGCCGCTCTGCAGAGCGCTGCTCGGTATGGCAGACTCCGCGGCCGAGGTGAATCATGTCCCGTCCATGTTGTTCGCGCTGTCAGCGCCCGTTAGCCCATTGCCTGTGCGAATTGATCCCGGCATTGGACAGCCGCACCCGGTTGCTCATCCTGCAGCACCCCAGCGAGGCGGGGCATGCGCTGAATACCGCGCGGCTGGCGGCGCTCGGGCTTCGCAATGCGCAACTGAAGATCGCCGAGCGCTTCGATGAGGATGTCGATGCCGATCGGCCGAGCTACCTGCTGTTTCCCGGGGAGGGCGCCTTGCCGGTGAGCAGCCTCGCCGATGCAGGGAGCTCGCTACGGCTGATCGTGCCGGATGGCACCTGGCGAAAGGCGCGCAAGCTGCTGCACGTCAATCCGTGGCTCGCGGCGCTGCCGCGGGTTGAGCTACCAGCGGGGCTGACGTCGCGCTATCGATTGCGCAAAGCGCCGATGCCCGGCGCGTTGTCGACCATCGAAGCGATCGTAGCGGCGCTCGATATTCTCGAAAGCCCGCGACGTTACGACGAGCTGTTGCGCCCGTTCGAGGCATTGATCGAAGGTCAGATCAGCGCGATGGGCCCGGAGGTCTTCCAGCGCAACCACGGTAGTCGATAGCGAGCTGGTCCTATTCGGCCAGGCTGCGGAAGCTGGTGCTATCTGGCTTCAGGTTGCTTGGCGATCGACAGGGTCTTCTGCCGGAGGATGTAGAGGGTCACCAGGGTGGCGCTGAGCAACATGCCCACGCGAGCCCAGAACAACGGGACCAGCCAGCAGGACACACCAATGCTGAGCCACATGGTCGCTATGGTGTAGACCTTGCCTTTGAGCGGGATGCCGTGTCCTTCCAGGTAGTCGCGAAACCATGGGCCCAGGCGCGGGTGACCAACCAGCCAGTCGTAGAAACGTTGCGAGCTGCGCACGAAGCAGGCAGCGGCCAGCAACAGGAACGGGGTGGTGGGAAGCACCGGCAGGAAGATGCCGATGACCCCAAGGGCGACGGCGAGCCAGCCCGCCGCCAGCAGAAGCGAGCGGATAAGGGGGTTACGATGCTGGCGAACGTCGCGGTGGCTCATGCCGGGCTACCTCTCGCCGTTTGCCGGTCCGCTGTGAAGTCTCTGGATATGGCAGCCGTTGCTCGACCGGTTTCTGCCATGCCGCGGCGGGCAATCAGAATGCACGGACATGCTGAGCGAGCCTCCTCTGGTGAGTGAGCCCGCTGCCGCGGGCCGGTGCCGAGCGCGGTGGCGCCACGCCGGCTGAACTCGATCTGCGCTTTGTTGAGGTCGTCGGGGTCAGTGGCGACGCGGCTTGAGCAGGGCCGGTTTTTCCTCAGGCGCATGGCAGATGAGGTACAGCGCCGTCAGCAGTTCCGGAATCTGCGCGACCATTTCGTCGACCAAATCGGGGTTGTCGGCGATATCGGCGAACTCCGGCTGTTCATCGAACAGGCCCGAACCCACCATGATCGGTAGCAGCAGCTCGCTGACTTCTTCTTCGGCGTCTTCGAACCAGACCGCCTCGCGCATGAATACGCCTTCCATGAAGCCGATGCACCAGCCTCGCAAGTCGGATTCGTCGGGCTCCTCACCCAGGTCAAGCTCGCAGGGCAGTTCCATGTCCTCGTCGCTGGCCAGCTGACGAGCGATATGGGCCTTGAGCTGGACAAGCGTGGCTTCGATGGCCTCGCGCTCGGTGTCATCCTTGTACCTCGGGGGCTCGGAGAACAGCGCATCGATCCATTCGCGCTCGGGCACCTGTTCGGAACAGATGCACAGAGCCGTCAGGTAGCCATGGGCGGCGATGTAATCCAGTGCTTCCTCGTGCAGGTCATCTGCATCCAGGAAGACTTGCAGGCGGGCGAGTTGCTCGGCGAATGACATCGGGAACTACCTTGGGGTGGGAAGACAACCCGGATTCTAGACGAGGCGCGGGGCGCAGGCTACTCAAGCCTGCGGAGCACCGCCTGGGCAAGGGCGACTCGTCCGTTAGCGGGCCGCGGTCCTGAACTCGCGGTCCCGCTGGCGTATACTGCGCGCCTTGTTTCGGAGACCGGCATGCTCGACCAGGCACAGCGCATCCTCAAAGACGTATTCGGCTATGACGCCTTTCGTGGCAACCAGGGCGCGATCATCGAGCGGGTCGGCGGTGGCGGCGATGCGCTGGTGCTGATGCCGACCGGCGGCGGCAAGTCGCTGTGCTATCAGGTCCCGGCGCTGTTGCGCGAAGGCCTGGCAGTGGTGGTGTCGCCATTGATCGCCTTGATGGATGATCAGGTCGCCACGCTGGACGAATTGGGTGTCGCGGCTGTTGCGCTCAACTCCACGCTTGGCGCCGAGGAGCAGCGCGACATCGCCGAGCGCATCCGGCGCGGCGGGATCAAGATGCTCTACCTCGCGCCCGAGCGGCTGGTCCAGCCGCGCATGCTGGCGTTTCTGCAGCGGCTGGACATTGCGCTATTCGCCATCGATGAGGCCCACTGCGTCTCCCAGTGGGGGCACGACTTCCGTCCCGAATACATGCAGCTCGGGCAGCTTGCCGAGTTGTTTCCCGAGGTGCCGCGCATTGCCCTGACCGCCACGGCAGACAAGCGTACCCGGGAAGAGATCGTTCAGCGCCTGCACCTGGAGAACGCCGAGCGCTTTCTCTCCAGCTTCGACCGCCCGAACATCTTCTATCGCATCGTGCCGAAGGAGCAGCCACGTAAGCAGCTGCTCGGCTTTCTCGCCGAGCGCCGTGGCGATGCCGGCATCGTCTATTGCATGTCGCGCAAGAAGGTCGATGACCTCGCCGCATTCCTGACCGAGCAGGGCTTTCCGGCGCTGCCTTACCATGCCGGGTTGTCGAGCGATCTGCGCGCCTATCACCAGAAGCGCTTCCTCAACGAGGAAGGCCTGATCATGGTCGCGACCATCGCCTTCGGTATGGGCATCGACAAGCCCAACGTGCGCTTCGTCGCTCATCTCGACCTGCCCAAGTCGCTCGAGGCGTATTACCAGGAGACCGGGCGGGCAGGGCGTGATGGCCTGCCAGCGGATGCCTGGATGGCTTATGGCCTGCAGGATGTGATCTTTCTCAAGCAAATGCTCAACAACTCGGAAGGCGACGAGCGGCATAAGCGCGTCGAGCAGCACAAGCTCGACGCCATGCTGGCGCTATGTGAGGAGACTCGTTGCCGACGTCAGGCGCTGCTGGCCTACTTCGACGAAGAGCTGGCCAACCCATGCGGGCACTGCGATAACTGCGTCGACGGCGTTCAGACCTGGGACGCTACCGAGCCGGCACGCCAAGCGCTTTCAGCGATCTATCGCAGTGGCCAGCGCTACGGCGTTGGCCATTTGGTCGACCTGCTGCTCGGGCGCGACAACGACAAGGTGCGTGGCCTCGGTCATCAGCATCTATCGGTGTTTGGCGTCGGCAAGGCGCTGTCGGAGGGTGAATGGCGATCGCTGTTCCGCCAGCTGGTCGCTCGAGGACTGGCCGATGTCGATCTGGAAGGGTTCGGTGGCTTGCGCCTGAGCGAAAGCTGTCGCCCGTTGCTCCGCGGCGAGGTGACCCTTGAGCTGCGTCGCGACCTGTCCAGCAAGGCGCCGAAACCGGCTGCCAGTGCTGCCAGCCAGTTGGTGCGCAGTGAAGAGCGGGAGACCTGGGAGGCGCTGCGCGCACTGCGCCGCAAGCTGGCCGAAGAGCACAGCGTGCCACCCTACGTGATCTTTCCGGACGCCACCCTGCTGGAGATGCTGCGCAGCCAGCCGGCATCGCTGGCGGATATGGCGCGTATCAGTGGTGTCGGTGCTCGCAAGCTGGAGCGCTACGGCCAGGCGTTCCTCGAAGTGCTGCAAGGAACTGCGCAGGCGGCGAGGTCGCCGGCCGACCTGCGGCATGAGTTGATCAGCCTGGCGCGGGCCGGCATGACGCCCATGCAAATCGCGCGTCAGCTGGACTGCAGCGAGAAGAACGTCTACGCCATGCTGGCCGAGGCGATCGGGCAGCAGCAGTTGAGTCTTGAGCAGGCACTCGACCTGCCCGAAGAACTGCTCGGCGAGATTCAGGAAGCGTTCCTTGATGGCGAGGGCGAGCTGCCGCCGGTCAGCGCCGTGGCCGCCCAGTTCGCCGATCGTGTGCCGGAGCAGGTGCTCTACTGCGTGCGCGCCGCACTGCAGGTCGAGTTCGAATTGTAACCGGGTGCATCGCATTCGACGCCGCAAGGCGCAGCGCTGAGGGCATTGCACGGCTACATCTGGGCGCGTAGTGCCATCATTTCGACTTCTGTCGGGCTATCAACGGCCAAAGGTCGTCTTGCCTGCATTTCAGAGCTGTGATTAGCTCACTAATAATTAGTTTTTGCAGGAAAAGTCGTACATGTACGCCGAGCAACATCGCTTCGCCATGCAACTGGCACAACTCTCGCGTGGCTGGCGCGCAGAACTGGACCGCCGCCTGGCCGATCTGGGGCTGTCACAGGCACGTTGGCTGGTGCTGCTGCACCTTGCTCGTTTCGATCACGAACCTACTCAGCGCGAGCTGGCGCAGAGCGTGGCGGTGGAAGGCCCCACGCTGGCGCGTCTGCTCGATAGCCTCGAAGCGCAGGGGCTCGTGCACCGCAAGGCTTCGGCGGAAGATCGGCGTGCCAAACGAATATCGCTGGGCGCACCGGCACTGCCGCTGATCGAGAAAATCGAGGCGATTTCCACCCAGGTCCGCCAGGAAGCATTTGCCGGCATCGACGAGGAGGATCTGCGCAAGTGCCAGCAGGTGCATGCGCGAATTCTCGCCAATCTGGACAAGCGCTAGAAGCTGCGTCCCAGGTTCATGTAGAGCGCCTGCTCGTCCTCGTCATTGACGCCGTAGCCGAAGTTCAACGGGCCCAGCGGCGTGTCGTAGCCAAGGAATACGCTGGCTGCGTCGATGTAGCCACTGTCGAAGTCGTTGCCGTTGTTCCAGGCACGCCCGCGCTCCAGTGATGCTCCCAGATACACCGGGAAGTCCAGCGGCAGGAAGCTGCGTTGCGTCATGCGGCGGTAGTAAACCACCCGCCCCAGGCTGATGTTCTGCCCGGCCAGCGCGTCCTGACGGAAGCCTGATAACTGCCGCGCTCCGCCGAGGAGAAAACTCGACGTCACGACCTCGGCATCGTCCAGTGTGCGACCGTAGCGCCCGCCGAGCACCCAGGTATTGGCATCCTGGCTAAGCGCCTTGTCCAGCTTGAGCTGCCATTGCCGGTAGCGCTGATCCGAGCTCAGGCTGGGGTCGTACTGGCGCAGGGTCAGGCGAATGTCTTCGCCTTCGCGCGGAAAATCGACATCGTCCAGCGTGTCGAACGAGTACTGCAGCTCGTAGTAGCCTTCGGTGAAGCTGAAGTCCGGCAGGTCGCGCTCACCGATCCGAACGTCTGCCTCGCCCCAGGCCTGGCCGATACCGAAGCGGATCTCGCCATTGTTGGCAATCTGGCGACCCAGATTCATACCGTAGCCGTAGCGCTGCAGGCGATATTCGGCGATCGGATCGTTGTCGAGAATGGCCTCGATGTTCTGCGCTTCGATGAACAGATTCGGCGCGACGAACCAGCGTGAGCCTGCGTCCAACGGCTGGTAGAACTCGCTGTAGAGCTCCTGACGGTCGCCCAGCTGCAAGCGCGTGAGCCATTCGGCACCCAGTTGGTTGATGCCGTTCTTCCGGTAGCTGGCGCCCAGGTTGAATACGCTGTCGCCCTGGAAGTCATCGGACAGGCTGAGTCCCAGGCGCAAGTAATCGGTGCCGCTGCGCTTCTCGCGCGCACTGATGACCAGCGTATTGCCCAGCTTGCCGCGCTGGACGCGGTATTCGACCCGCTCGAAGTAATCCAGTCCGTAGAGCGTGCCCATATCCTTCTGCAGGTCTTCCAGATCGAGCGGCTCGCCCAGTCGCTGGCGGATGTGCCGGCGAATAACTGCGTCGCCCACCTTGGAATCGTTGTCCACCCGGATCGCGGTGATCACGGGTGTGCGCGGGTCGCTTGAGCGTGCCAGGCTGAGCGCGGGGTTGCCGCCGGTTGTGGTACGCAGCTCGGCCAGGCGCCCCTCGAGGGCGAGCGTGGCGCGGTAACCGGCATCGACCAGCTGCTCGGCGCGGTCGAAGTCGGTCGAGCCGTAAGCCGCCAGCGGGGGTTGGATCAGCAGGTCCTGAGGCTGCAGCGTCGCCAGCTGTGCCTCGGAGTTGCGCCGCGTCATCATCGTCGTGGTCTGGTTCAGTACATCGACCACGGTCAGCAGTTCCTTGCGCGGCTTGAGCGGCGTACCGATGTCGACCACGATGAGCCGATCGACGCCCATGTCGCGCGCCACGTCCATTGGGATGTTGTCTACCATGCCGCCGTCGACCAGCAGCCGGTCTTCGATTTCCACCGGTGCGAACACCGCCGGGATCGACATGCTGGCGCGAATGACCTGCGGCAGGTGGCCGCTGCGGAAGACCACCTTCTCATCGTTGGCAATGTCGGTGGCCACGGCGCGGAACGGGATCGGCAGCTGGTCGAAGTTGCGGGTATCGCTGGCATGAACCAGCAGGCGCTCGAGCAGCAGGGCGAGATTCTGGCCCTGGATCACGCCCAGCGGCAGGCCGAGGCTACCGTCGTCGCGAAAGCTGAGTTTCTGTTTGATCAGGAAGTCGCGATCATCCTGCTTGCGGCGGTAAGGGATGTCCTGGCGTGGCGGATCGTCGGACAGCACCTGTTGCCAGTCGAGGGTCAGGGCCAGGCGCTCCAGCTCGGCCACGCTGTAGCCGGCCGCATACAGCCCACCGACTACAGCGCCCATGCTGGTGCCGGCGATCGCATCGACGCGCACGCCTTGCTCCTCCAGCGCCTTGAGTACGCCGACATGGGCGAGGCCGCGCGCCGCGCCGCCGGACAGGACCAGGCCGACCTTCGGCTGGACCGGCTCGGCTGCGGTAAGTGGCAGGGCAACGAGCAATAGCAGGGCAGAGAGCAGGCGGAACATGGCTTGGGACCGGGGCGAGCTTGGCGGGGCGGCTATTATAGGCCGCCATACACCGATCGGAGACGCCACCATGACCCATGCCAAGCCCGAGATCGCCATTACCTACTGCACGCAATGCCAGTGGCTGCTGCGCGCGGCCTGGCTGGCCCAGGAGCTGCTTTCGACTTTCGCCGACGATCTCGGTCGCGTGTGCCTGGTTCCGGCTACTGGCGGCACCTTTCACATCACCTGCGACGGTGAGCAGATCTGGGAGCGCAAGCGCGATGGTGGCTTTCCCGAGGCCAAGGAACTGAAGCAGCGGGTACGTGACCGCATCGACCCGCAGCGCTCGTTAGGCCACAACGACCGCTGAGGTCAGCTCGCCAGCTTCGCTACGGCGCCAGGCGGGCTCTTCAGCCGGCTGGTGACGATGCTGGCGACGATGATCATCGCTCCGCCCAGCAGCATGCGCAGAGTCGGCTGCTCGTTGAACAGCCACCAGGCAAAGGCGATACCGTAGACCGGCTCCAGAGCAAAGATCACCGACGTGGTGCGTGCCTTCAGGACGCGCAAGCTGGCGACGAACAGGCTATGGGCCAGTCCCGTGCAGAGTATCCCGAGCAGAGCCAGCCAGAGCCAGTCCGGTGCTGGCACGGCGGGAAGGCCTCGCCAGCTCCACGGCAGCAGGCAGGCGAAGACCGCGAGATTCTGCCAGAGCGCCGAGTGCACCGGATCCAGACCGCGGGTGACCGCTCGGTTGAGCAGCGACAGCAACGCGAACAGCAGTCCCGAGAGCACGCCGTAGAGGAGGCCCGCAGTCGGGGCGCTGTCGAGGTCGAACGTAGGTGCTACCAGTAGCAGACCCGCGCATACAAGACCGACCATGGTGAATTCGACGGCGCGGGTGCGTTCGCGAAACAGAACGCCTTCGAGCAGCACGGTGAAGGCTGGGAAGCTGGCGAAACCGAGCGTGGCGATGCCGACCCCGGCGATCTTTACCGCGATGAAGAACGTCAGCCAGTGTGCGCCGAGCAGCAGACCGCCGAGCGCCAGTCTGCCGCGCTGTCGCCAATCCGGCAGTGCACCGCTGGGCTTGAGTAATTGGGCGACGAGCAGCAGGGCCAGTACGGCGAACAGCGCGCGGCCGAAGGTGATGATCAGCGCCGGACTGTCGGCCAGTTTTCCGAGCACGCCGGAGAGGCCGAACATCAGTGCGCCGAGATGGATCGCCAGCAGGGCGTTGCGTGGTGTCATGACCGGCACGAGCGTCCGGGCGCTGCGCACCGGCCAGATTGTGGATGGATCGATCGCGAAATGTTCATGGGGTTGTCGTTGCCTGCAATTGCAGTTGAAGGCCCCATGCTAGACCGCGACGGTGTGCCAGTCTGTCGCGTTACTACCGGTTTTTATCGCGAAACTCGCGTCGCAACGCTCGTGGTGTACAGCCCCGTTCTCGGACCAGCGCGGCGGTGAAGGCGCTTTGCGAGCTATAGCCCACCCGCGCGGCGATCTCGCCGATCGGCAGGTGGGTCTCGTGCAACAGCTTCTCTGCGTGGTGCAGGCGGCGTCGACGTACGTAGTCGATCGGTGTGCGCCCGGTTTCCTCGAGCAGCCGTGCGTGCAGGCGTGCAGCCGAAAGGCCAGCGACCCGCGCAAGGTCAGTGACTTGCAGCGGATGCGCCAGATGTCGGTCGATGAAGGCATCGATCGCCGCCAGCCCGAGCGTTCGGCCGCCACGCGGCTGCACTGGCTCCCCGGCCAGGCTGGCCAGCAAGAGGACGCCACCCTGTTCGGCCACCAGTGGATCGTTGATCGGGCCGTTGGCCAGCCAGGTAATGAGGTTGCACTGAGCGGGTGTCAGCTGCAGGGTGTTCGGTCGGTCCAGCAGGCGCAGGCTGTGCTCGGTGTGGCGGCCCAGGTTATCACTCACCCAGCGTCCGGATGGAACGTCCAGCACCAGGCAGCGACTGCCCTTGGTGCTCGAGCAGGCGTGATGCACTGCTGAGGGGATCACTGCCAGGCGCTGTTCGCCGACGCAGCTACCGCGCCCGGCAATCTCGAATTCCAGCAAGCCATCCAGGCCAAATACCAGTTGCGGATGGTCATGGGTATGCGCGATGAGATCATGGCGATAGTTGCGCAGCGAAAGCATGAAGCTGGTTCTCGTGGGGGCAGGCACCGCAGAACGCGGAGCCTGCGGAAAACGGCCAGAAGCTTGTCTCAGGTAATCAGAGGATGACCTTGTCGCGAAGTTTCTCGGCAGCCTGCTGCAGGGCCTGGATGACTCGCTCCTTGTCGAAGTTCTGCACGCCATTGGTGTCGAGATACATGGAAAAGCCCGGCAGTTCATGTTCGACGAAACTGCAGGTGGCGCCCAGGTCGCGGCGGAAGTCGACCACTTGATAGATCTGTACCGGGCGGGAGAAGCCCTTGACCGCGATCTGGCCCTTGTCGCGGCACATGATCACGTCCTTGATCAGCGAGTAGGTCTCGTGCGAGACCAGAATCTCGCTGGCCTCGGCAGCGCTTTCCAGACGGCTAGCGAGGTTCACTTCGCGGCCAATGATGGTGTAGTCCATGCGCGTATCGGCGCCGAAGTTGCCCACCGTGCAGTAACCGGTATTGATGCCCATGCGGATCTCCATCGGGCGCGTGATGCCCTGCGCGCGCCATTGCTGACGCAGCACCTTCATGTGCTTGCGCATGGCGATGGCCATGGATACCGCGGCCACTGCATCCTTCTTCGCGCCCTGGCTGGTTGGGTCGCCGAAGAACACCATGACGCAGTCACCGACGAATTTGTCGATGGTGCCGCCGTACTTGAGGGCGATCTTCGACATCTCGTTGAGGTAGTTGTTGAGCAGGTCGGTGAGGGCTTCGGCTTCCAGCTCTTCGGACAGTTCGGTGAAACCCTTGATGTCGGAGAAGAACACGGTGAGGCGTTTGCGTTGGGTCTCGAGGCGCACGCTGCGCTTGCCGGTAAAGATCGATTCCCATACCTGCGGTGAGAGGTACTTGGCGAGGTTGCGGGCGAGGCGGGCGGCCTTGGCCTGTTCCGTCTCGATCTCCTTGCGTGCCTGGGCCAGGCGTTGGCCCTGTTGATGAACGAAGTAGGCCGTGGCGCAGACGTAGAAGGTGGTGAAGAGGATGCTGACCAGCGAAACCAGTGGCGGTGTGGTGCCCTGGTAGGTCAAGGGCAGCAGCAGGAAACCGGCCCCGAGTCCGATCACGACGCACACCAGTGCCAGCGTCAGGTTGCGCAGGCTGCCGATGACCAGCGCGCTGAAGCTGAGGGTGAGCAGGAACATCAGACTGGGTACGATCGAGAAACCGAGCAGGTAAATGCCGGCGCCGGCGTTCAGCGCATCCAGGCAAAGCAATGCCTGCGAGGTCCGCTCGGGATGGTCGCGCTTGAAGCGGTAGCTCAGGTGATAGGCCAGGTGTGGGTAGAGCAGTGCGTATGGCACCATCCACAGCAGGTCTATCGAGAAGTATTGGGTGTAGGTTCCGGCAGCAAGCGTGGCGGCGCAGGCCAGGTAGGCGAGCACACGAGAGTAGTACTCGCGTAACGGGCGAGTAGCGAGGCCATTGCGGCGCTCAACCGTGCTGGAAGTCATGTGTGCTTACGATCCCTGGTAATGATTCGACGCCTTTTTCTATGCGCCTTGCAGGCTGAGGCGGGGGTCGTCGCACGCACGATCTGCTGTGAGACGGTTGTCGAGCTGCGCTCAGCCTTGCCATTGCGCAGCCCGCTCGGCGGTCAGCGGCTGCGCGATAGCCGGGTGATCATAACCAAGCGGCGCAGCATCGCCAAACCAGAGGTTGAAAAGAATGGTGGCATCGGTCGGATATGTTGCCACCGTCGCACTCAGAAGCGGATTCGGCCGGTCAGCATGTCCCTGAACATGACCCAGTCGCCGAGAAAACTGTACAGCGGGTACTGGAAGGTGGCCGGGCGGTTCTTCTCGAATACGAAGTGGCCGACCCAAGCGAAGCCATAGCCTGCCAGCGGCATCGCCAGCAGCCATGCCCATTGTCCGGTGGATAGGGCATAGCCGAGGATCGTCAGTACCAGCAGGCTGCCGACGAAGTGCAGCCGGCGGCAGGTCGGGTTGCTGTGCTCGGCCAGGTAGAACGGGTAGAAATCGGCAAAGCGGGTGAAGCGTTCGGCGGTTTGCGTTTTCATGGCGTACCTCCTGTTATTGTCGTCGGCCAGCTTAGCCTTGCCTTATCCGGCCGGTCAGTGACAATCAGGGCCAGTTTAGTAGCCTTGGGCTTCGTAGCCCGATCATTCGAAGAACAAGAAGCCTCATGAGCGAACGCACCACTTCATCCAGTTGGGCGCAGGGCATCGTCCAGGCGCTGGAGTCGGCAGGCGTAGACTGCCGGCAGCTGTTCACAGAGCTAGGCCTGGACTACGCGGCCCTCAACGATGCCGACGCCCGTTTCGCCCAGGACGACATGACTCGCCTGTGGCGGCGCGCCGTGGAGGTTTCCGGCAACCCGGCGATCGGCCTGGACATGGCCCGCCAGGCCCGCCCGGCTGCGTTGAACGTGGTGGGCTACGCCCTGATGTCCAGTCGCAATCTGCAGGACGGCTTCGCCCGTCTGGTGCGCTATCAGAGAATCATCGCCGAGGGGGCTGATCTGGACTTCCAGCCCTGCGCCCAGGGCTACCGCCTCAGTCTGACCATCCACGGCGATCGCCTGCCGCCTGCCCGGCAAAGCGCCGAGGGCTCGCTGGCCGGCTGCCTGACGTTCTGCCGCTGGTTGACCGGTACGGCCTTGCGGCCGCTGGAAGTCAGCTTCCAGGGCCCGGCACCGGATGATCTGGAGCCCTATCGGCAGCTGTTCCAGGCCCCGCTTCGTTTCGGCGCAGCACGCTACGCGTTGCTGTTTCGCCGGGCTGATGTCGAAGCCCCGCTGCCGACGGCCAACGAAGCCTTGGCGCAACTGCATGACCGCTTTGCCGGCGAATACCTCTCGCGTTTCGTCGATACGAGGGTGATGCACCAGGCTCGGCAGATGCTGTGCCGGATGCTGCCGCAAGGAGAACCCCGGCGCGAGACAGTGGCGCAGGCGCTGTGCCTGTCCGAGAGGACCCTGCAGCGCCGCTTGCAGGAAGAAGGTAGCAGCTTCCAGAAGTTGCTCGACGATACGCGCCGCGATCTGGCGGTACAGTACCTTTGCCAACCGGATCTGGCGCCTCTGGCGATAGCCTATCTGCTCGGCTTCGCCGATCCGAGCAACTTCTATCGGGCCTTCAAGCGCTGGTTCGGGGTGACGCCTGGGGAATACCGTCAGGCCCTGCGAGGGCATGCCTAGGAACCTGTTCTGGCATACATAGCCTTATCTACGACGGGCCGCTACGGCTGCGAAACATTCAACCGATGGAGACATACAATTGGCCAGCAGCCTGCTCGCACTGATCGACGATATCGCGACCGTGCTCGACGATGTGTCGGTAATGACCAAGGTCGCGGCGAAAAAAACCGCGGGGGTACTGGGCGATGACCTCGCGCTCAACGCCCAGCAAGTCACTGGCGTCAAGGCCGATCGCGAGTTGCCGGTGGTCTGGGCAGTGGCCAAGGGTTCGTTTCGCAACAAGGCGATTCTGGTGCCTGCGGCGCTACTGATCAGCGCGTTCATACCTTGGGCAATCACGCCACTGTTGATGCTGGGCGGCGCGTTCCTCTGCTATGAGGGCTTCGAGAAGCTCGCGCATCGTTTCCTGCATCACGATGACGCCAGCGAGCATGCCGAAACGGTAAAGGCCCTTGCGGACCCCTCGGTGGATATCGTCGCGTTCGAAAAACGCAAGATCAGTGGCGCTGTGCGTACTGATTTCATCCTCTCGGCCGAGATCATTGCGATCACCCTCGGAACGGTCGCGGCTGCGACTTTCACGCAGCAGGTGCTGGTGCTGGTGGGCATCGCCATCGTCATGACCGTAGGGGTTTACGGATTAGTAGCCGCGATCGTCAAGCTGGACGATCTCGGACTGGCACTGAGCAGGAAATCCAGCGGTGCGGCCAGCGCCTTCGGGCGCGGCATCCTCATGGTCGCGCCCTGGCTGATGAAGGCCTTGTCAGTGGTTGGTACGGCCGCGATGTTCATGGTCGGCGGGGGCATTCTCACCCACGGCATCGGCGCTGTTCA
Organism: Pseudomonas sp. LM13; assembly: GCF_041381355.1. Classification (NCBI taxonomy): domain Bacteria; kingdom Pseudomonadati; phylum Pseudomonadota; class Gammaproteobacteria; order Pseudomonadales; family Pseudomonadaceae; genus Pseudomonas; species Pseudomonas sp. LM13. The sequence continues at coordinate 113,965 of NZ_JACBXH010000004.1, read as the reverse complement.
TCATTTCATCGAAAGCAGCGCCCATGATGCGCTCGGGCTGCCCTATGTCGGCGTGGTGCTCGGCGGACTGCTGCCGACGCTGCTCGATGCGGCGTTCGGCATTCTGGCCGGCGGTGTGGTGCTTGCGCTGGTAAGCCTCGGCGGGCGGCTGTTCAGGCGCAGCAGCTGATCAGTGCCGCCAGAACGCGGGCGTCAGCAGCACTAGGACGGTGATGATTTCCAGCCGTCCGAGCAGCATGCCAATCGACAGTAGCCATTTCGCGGTGTCCGGCAGCGTCGAGAAGTTGCCTGCCGGGCCGATGATCTCGCCCAGGCCCGGACCGACGTTGCAGACGGCGGTTGCTGCGCCGGTCAGCGCCGTGATGGGGTCGAGCCCGAGCAGCGCCAGGCACAGCGCCAGCACGCCAATGGTCATGGTGATGAAAAAGGAGAATGTGAGGATCGAGCGAACGATTTCCTCGTCCAGGTTGTGCCCGTTGTATTGCTGGCGGATGACCGCGCGGGGGTGGATCAGTTGCTTGAAGTTGGCGCGGAGCAGCGAGTAGGCCACCTGGAAGCGAAACATCTTCAAGCCGCCCGAGGTCGAGCCCGAGCAGCCGCCGATAAAGGTCAGGTAGAAGAACGCCATCACCGCGAAACCACCCCACTGGGTGTAGTCATCCACGGCGAAGCCGGTGGTGGTGACCACCGATACCACGCTGAAGGTGACGATGCGCAGTGCATCCAGTGCCGGCACATCGTTGTTCAGCCAGTACCAGCCGCTGAACAGCAGGCTCGTGATGGCCAGCATGAGCACGAACCCGCGCACCTGTTGGTCCTTGAGCAGCGCAGTGCGATGGCCGCGCAAGGTCATGACGTACAGCGTGAACGGCAGGCTGCCGAGGATCATGAAGAAGACCGCGACCCAGTGGGCGGAGGGGCCGAACTTACCCATCGAGGCGTCCGAGGTGGAGAAACCGCCGGTAGCGACGGTGGACATCGCATGGTTGATGGCATCGAAGGCGCTCATGCCGGTCAGCAGGAAGGCGATGAAAGCCGCAAGCGTGAAGGCCACGTAGATCATCAGCAGGTACTGGCCAGCAATATGCGAACGCGGCATGACCTTTTCCGACCAGTCGGAGGATTCGGTCTGAAACAGCCTCATGCCACCAACCCGCAGCAACGGCAGGATCGCGATGGCCATACCGATGAAGCCGATGCCGCCCAGCCAGTGCAGCAGCGAGCGCCACATGAGCAGGCCGGGCGAAGCGTTGTCCAGCCCGGAAATTACCGTGGCGCCGGTGGTGGTGATGCCGGACATGGTTTCGAAGAACGCGTCGGAGTAGCTGACATGCTGGATCAGCATCAGCGGTAGCGCGGCGAAGCAGCACACCACCACCCAGCTGATGGTGGTCAGGAAGTACATGTCGCGCGGTCGCAGCTGGGTATTGGCCGGCCTGCCCGGGGCGACCAGCGCGAAACCACAGGAAAAGGTGATCAGGCTACCCCAGATGAACGCCTGCAGATCATCGGTGCGTTCGAATACGAGCAAGGTCAGCATGGGAATGATCATGCTCACGGCCAGCGTGATCAGGAAAATGCCGAGTATGAAACCGATGATGCGCAGGGTCGGCAAAGCCATGTAGGGGTGCTCGGCACGGTGGGGAAGGGGGCGGACATTCTACCCGCGTCGTTGCCGCAGTAAACCGCTCGGCGGTTGCGCGAAAAATGTTTTCGCGGCGCGCTCGAGGGCTCTTCCCAAGCGCATTGGCATGAATAGAATAGCCGCCCGGGCGCCGGCCCATTCCGGTCTCTGGGTGTTCACCTCTCATGTCCATCGACAATCCCTGCCTCACGTGCGGCGCCTGCTGCGCGTACTTTCGTGTGTCCTTCTATTTTGGTGAATGCGTGTCGGCGGGCGGCGCGGTGCCCGACCATCTGACCGTCCAGGTGTCGCCGTTCCATGTCGCCATGCTCGGCACCGACAGCAAACCCGCGCGCTGCGTCGGCCTGCTCGGTGACGTCGGCTGTGGGGTCCGTTGCAGCATGTACGAGCAGCGTTCGAGCACCTGCCGCGAGTTCGAGGCCTCCTGGGAGAATGGCGAGCACAACCCGCACTGCGATGCCGCCCGTGCTGCCCATGGCCTGCCACCGCTGGTGCCGCCGCTGCAGCCGCATCTGTCGCCGGATCGGGTGGCCTGAATCGGGACATCGACTGAACTGTCGGCCAGCCATCACTCGCGGCAAGGCGGCAACTGCCTCTAGAATGTCCGACCGCCTTAGGAGGTAATGGATGGACGCTCTGGATCTGCTGCTCAACCGCGTTTCGGTCACCCGCCTGTGCGAACCGGCCCCCACCGCCGATCAGCTCGACCTGATGTTCCGTGCCGGACTGCGCGCTCCGGACCATGGTCAACTACACCCGTGGCGCTTCCTGATCATCGAAGGTGATGCCCGCCACAAGCTTGGCGAACTGTTCGCCGAGGCCCTGCGTGTGCGCAATGCCGATGCTGCCGAGGAGGCGCTGCAGAAAGCGCGCAACATGCCGTTGCGGGCACCGATGCTGGTGTTGGTGATCGCCAGCGTGAAGCCGCATCCGAAGGTGCCTGAAGGCGAGCAGGTACTCGCTGCCGGCTGCGCGGCGCATGGTCTGCTGCTCGCCGCGCATGCCCAGGGCATCGGAGCGGTGTGGCGCACCGGGGAGTTTTCCTACGATCCGCGGGTGCTCGAGGGGCTCGGGTTGACCGAGCAGGAGCGCCTGCTGGGCTTCCTCTATCTGGGTACACCGGAGGGGCGCGTGCGCAGCGCGCCGGTTCTCGCACCCGAAGAGTTCATCCAGCGTTGGACCGGTCAGTGAGACGCCAGATCGTCTGAAGTCCTGCTCGCCACGCCAGTCAGCGGTAGATGCAGGCTGGCGACGAAGCCGCCGTCGGGGTGATTGGCCAGTTGCAGGCGGCCGCCGTGGCGCTCGGCAGCGCGCCTGGCGATGGCCAGTCCAAGGCCATGCCCGGCCGCGGTCTGGCCCGGAGCGCGAAAGAAGGGTTCGCTGAGCTGGGACAGATGCTCGTTAGCGACACCGGGGCCATGGTCGCGAACGCTGATCACCAGGTCCTGGCCGTCGCGCTGGGCGCGCAGCTCCACCGGCACCCCTTCTGGATTGAAGCGCAGGGCATTGCGCAGCAGATTGTCCAGCGCACGCTCGAGCATATCCGGCCAGCCCGTGTAGCGGATGCCGGGTTCGACGCGACTGTCGATACGTTGCGTGGGGGCGACGATACGGGCGTTGTCCTTCAGTTGTTCGAACATATCGGGCAGATCGACGTCGATTGCCGCGCCGGGCTCGGCATCCAGCCGCGAGAGTTCCAGAATCTCGCTGATCAACGCCTCCAGGCGGTCGCATTCCTTGGCCAGCCGTGGCCAGATCACCTCGCGTTCGCTGGGCGTGGCGCGCTCGGCCAGGCCCAGGGCAATGCGCAGTCGCGCCAGCGGCGAGCGCAATTCGTGGGACACGTCGCGCAGCAACTGTCGCTGGCTGCCGATCAGTGCCTGCAAGCGCGCACCCATGCGATTGAAATCGCTGGCCAGCACGCCGAGCTCGTCGCGGCGGGTCGCCAGGCGCGCCAGCGACTGCTGCTGATAGGTCGTCTGGCCGAGGTCGTGCACGGCACGGCGCAGGCGATCCAGCGGTCGGGTGATGGAGAGCGTCAGCAGCAGGCTGAAGCCGGTCAGCACCACCAGAGCGATGCCCAGCGCACTCAGCGGCCAGGCCAGGCTGCCGCGGTGCCAGGCCTGCAGTTCGGGATGCGGAATACGGTAGATGAACAGGTAGGTTTCGCCGGTGGTCGGGCTGGTGTAGTCGGCGGTCAGGCGTCGCCAGGGCAGTGGACGCTCGCGATCCTGATGGCGCGCCTCGAAGGCGGCAGCGCGGGCGGGGAAGGTACCGCGGATGATCGGCTGGCCGTTTTCCGCCAGGACCTGTACATCGACCCGTGCACGATGGCGGTGCTGTTCGAGCAGCCGCTGAGCGGCCAGCGGGCCCTGGCGCTCGTACACTTCGGTCCAGGTCTCGGCCAGGCCCTGCAAGGCGGGATGCCGACCGAGAATCCAGGCATCCTGGTTCAGTGCATGGCCGAGCAGCATCGCCAGGCCGGCGACCAGGGCAATGGCCAGCCAGAAGGTTGCGAGTATGCGCCAGAAAAGTGATCGCACCGGGTCTCTCCACGGCAAAAAGCCCGGCACGCTTCGCCCATCACATGACGGGCGGACGCTGCCGGGCGGGGTATCAGATGGACCGCCGGATCAGTTCTTCTGATCGCGCTCGGCCTTCCACTTGAGGAATTCGGCGCGTTCGGCGCGCTTTTCTTCCATTTTCTTCAGGCCTTCATCGAAGGCTTTCTGCTGCTCCGGCTTGAGCAGGGCGCGCATGCTCTGGTGAGTCTTTTCTCGACTGGCGTCCAGATCCTTCTGCATGGCCTGGCGTTCGGCTTCGGGCAACTTGTCGAGGTAGCGCTGGGTGATCGCCTGGCGCTGCTTCATCTGTTCGCCCATCAGCTTGCGCATTTCGCGCTGCTGTTCCTTTGTCAGGTCCAGCTCCTGGAACATGTGCGGGGCTCTTTTGCCGCCATGAGGGCCGTCGTGCATACCGCCGGGCACGGCGAAGGCGAGGGTCGGCAGGGCAGCGGCGATGAACAGGGCTACGAGTGACTTGCGCATGAAGAAGCTCTCCTATGTATGGAAACCGGCCGTGCCGCAGCGGTATTGAAGAAGCTGGTGGCTGTTCGGTGACCGGATGAGTTCAGTCTACGTAGCGCAAGGTCAAGGGCGGTCAGCCCTGGGTAAAGCCTCGGTAAAGACGATCAGCCGATGCCGATCAGGCCGAGTAAAGATAGCCACGGCTGCGCAGGGCAACGATCCGCGGGCGACCGTCGGCGTATGGGCCCAGCTTGCGTCGCAGGTTGCTGACATGCATGTCCAGGCTGCGGTCGTAGAGTGTGAGCTTGCGACCCAGTGCATGCTGGGCAAGGGCCTGCTTGTCGATCGGCTCGCCGGCCTGGGCCAGCAGCGCCTCGAGGATGCGGCCCTCGGACAGCGTCAGACTGATGTCATGCCCTCCGATGTTGGCAACGCCGCGGGCTGGGCTGTAGCTGAGGTCGCCAAGCTCGAGCTGGCTGGGCTGCGCCGCCGGTTGGCTGCGGCGCAGCACGGCGCGCAGGCGCGCGGTCAGTTCACGCGGGTCGCAGGGCTTGGCCAGATAGTCGTCGGCACCGAGCTCGAGTCCGAGGATGCGGTCCAGCGGTTCGCCACGACCGGACAGCATCAACACCGGGAGGTCCGGATGTTCGCTGCGCAGCTGCTTGAGCAGTTCAAGGCCGCTGCCGTCCGGCAGCATCACATCCAGTACTACCGCGGCGGGCTGATACTGCGCCAACGCCTGCTTCGCGCTCTGCCCGTCATGGCAGGCATGGGCGACGAAGCCTTCCTGTGCGAGCCAGCTGATCAGCAGCTCGCACAGCTCCTGATCATCATCGATAAGCAGCAATTCGCTCATGTTTGCCTGTTACTCAATTGAGCCACTGGCGCCGACGCCGGCCGCGCGTCACCAGCAGGCCCAGTAAGAAGCTGGTGACGCCAACGGCTCCGCCCACCGCGAACCATTGCTGCTGCTCGTTCAGCAACGCCGGCAGAACCTTCGACTGCTCGGCTTGCAACTGCATGCGCAGCCGGCGGTTTTCCTCGCGCAGACGCAGCAGCAGGGCTTCGGTGGTATCGCTGGCCAGGCGTGCCGCCTGGGGAGCGGGGTCGGTTTGCTGCGCCTCGGCCGGCGCGGATTCTTCGGGTTCGGTGGTTTCCAGAACCGGAAGCGCGGGCTCGGTTGGCACTTCTTCAGCCTGCAGCGCTGGCGCCAGCAGGATCAGGGCAAGCAGCAGGGAAAGCGGTCGTTGACGCATCGGAACTCCTATTTCCTTACGAGGCCGTGGAAGCCCAACGGCCGGGCGGATTCGCTATCCCCGCTGTGTCGGCTCAGGGCAGCACTTTCTTGAAGGGCTTGACCACCACATTCACGTAAACGCCGGCGGCCTTGTATGGATCGGCGTCCGCCCACTGCTGCGCGGCTTCCAGCGATTCGAATTCGGCGACCACCAGGCTGCCGCTGAAACCGGCTTCGCCGGGGTCGTTGCTGTCGATTGCAGGGTGCGGGCCGGCAAGCACCAGGCGACCCTCGTTCTTCAGCTGTTCCAGGCGCGCCAAGTGGGCCGGGCGGGTGGCGAGGCGGTCCTGCAGGGAGTTCGGTGCGTCGGTGGCGATAACGGCGTACAGCATGGTCGTTCCTCGTTCGCGTGGGTTGCGGCGGTAAAGGGGAAATTTGCATCCACGCCGGGCAGCGCGGGCGTGTGCCGGGCCCGGCGTTGACGTTCGCAGGCCGGCAGCGCGGCATCATAGCAAACGGCGCCTGGCGGGAAACTGCCGAGACCGACGACGCATCGCACGGCAAGCGCCATCGGCTGTCGAAGCAGAAGGTTTGCCGCGGCGGGCACCGTTGGCGCGAGCCAAAGCCCCGGCGCGGCGTTAGACTAGCCAGCCGTTCGCCCGCTCTGTCTTGCTCGAGCTGGGTTTTCGGACAGTTTTTTCGAGGTGCCAGCACCTCACTGGAGTGCGTTACCTGATGATCGTCGATCTGCATTGCCACAGCACCGCCTCCGATGGCGTGCTGGCGCCCGCCAAGCTGGTGGAGCGCGCCCACGGGCGCGGTGTCCAGCTGCTGGCGCTTACCGACCACGACACCGTCGACGGCCTCGCCGAGGCGCGGACTGCCGCGCAGGCGCTGGGTATGCAGCTGGTCAATGGCATCGAGCTCTCGTGCCTGTGGAACGGGGCTACCATTCATGTATTGGGCTATGGGTTTACCACCGATGCGCCGGCACTGCAGCAGGCGATCGCGCAGCTGCACGAAGGGCGCTGGCGCCGGGCCGAGCAGATTGCTCAACGGCTCGAAGCGAAGGGCATGCCGGGCGCTTTGGAAGGCGCTCGGGCGATCCAGCAGGAGCTGGGTGACAGCGGCAACGCGCCGGCCCGCCCACATTTTGCGGAGTTCTTGGTGCGTGCCGGCCATGTGCGTGACCGTGCCGAAGCGTTTCGCAAGTGGCTCGGCTCGGGCAAGCTCGGCGACGTCAAGCAGCATTGGCCGAGCCTCGAGCAGACGGTTCGGACCTTGCGCGAGGCGGGCGCCTGTATCAGCCTGGCGCACCCGTGGCAATACGACTTCACCCGCAGCAAGCGGCGTCGGTTGGTGATCGATTTCGCCCAAGCCGGCGGTCATGCGCTGGAGGTGGTCAATGGCATGCAGCCGCTGGAGCAGGTCGGCGGATTGTCGATCCTGGCGCGCGAGTTCGGCCTGATGGCCACCGTGGGCAGCGACTTCCACGCGCCGGGCGACTGGTCCGAGTTGGGGCTGTACCGCAACCTGCCGGAGGATCTGTCACCACTCTGGAGACATTTCGACCATGAGCGCCGCCTACCTGCTGCCAGCTGAACAGGGAGTTCCCATGAGCCAGTTCTTTCAGATCCATCCGGACAACCCGCAGCCACGCCTGATCAAGCAGGCCGTGGAGATCATCCGCAAGGGCGGGGTGGTGGTGTATCCCACCGATTCCAGTTATGCCATCGGCTGCTCGATGGGCAACAAGGCCGGCATCGAGCGCATCCGCCGGCTGCGCCAGCTCGACGACAAGCACAACTTCACCCTGGCCTGTCGCGACCTGTCGCAGCTGGGCCTGTTCGCCAAGGTCGATACCGCTGCCTTCCGCCTGCTCAAGGCGCATCTGCCTGGGCCCTACACGATCATCCTGTCGGCCACCCGCGAAGTGCCGCGCATGTTGCTGCATCCCAAGCGCCGCACCATCGGCCTGCGTGTGCCCGCGCAGCCGATCGCCCAGGCGCTGCTGGAGGAACTCGGTGAGCCGCTGATGAGCGTTAGCCTGATTCTGCCGGGCGAAGAGCTGCCAATGAGCGATCCGTACGAGATGCGCGACGCGCTGGAGCATCAGGTAGACCTGATCATCGATGGCGGGTACGGTGGTCTGGAGGCCTCGACCGTAATCAGCCTGGTCGATGACCAGCCCGAGGTGGTGCGGGTCGGCTGCGGCGATCCCGAACCCTTCATGGCCTGAGCCTGGATGGCGAGTGAGCCCGTACAACATCCGGCCTGTGCGGTGAGAGGGTTGAGCCAAGTTCGGATGCGAACGTTGACCAACTGAACTTACCAAGCAAGCCAATTAACCAAGGACACCCTTTTGAGCTCCATGGATTCACAGCGGCGCGTGGTTTCCGGCATGCGTCCCACGGGCCGACTTCACCTCGGTCACTACCACGGTGTATTGAAGAACTGGGTCAGGCTGCAGCACGAGTACGAGTGCTTCTTCTGTATCGTCGACTGGCACGCGCTGACCACCGACTACGAATGCTCCGGCGAAATCTCGCAGAACGTGATGGACATGGCGGTGGATTGGTTGGCGGCCGGGGTCAGTCCGAGTTCGGCGACGCTGTTCATCCAGTCCCAGGTTCCCGAGCACGCCGAGCTGCATCTCTTGCTGTCGATGATCTGCCCGCTGGGTTGGCTGGAGCGGGTGCCGTCCTACAAGGAGCTGCAACAGAGCCTGCAGGACAAGAACCTCGACACCTATGGCTTTCTCGGCTACCCGCTGCTGCAGGCGGCCGACATCCTGCTCTACCGTGCCGGGCTGGTGCCGGTGGGAGCGGACCAGCTGCCGCATATCGAGTTCGCCCGCGATGTGGCGCGGCGCTTCAATCACCTCTATGGGCGCGAGGCGGATTTCGAGGACAAGGCCGAAGCGGCGATCCGCAAGCTCGGCAAGAAGACCTCCAAGCTCTACGTCAGCCTGCGCAAGAGCTATCAGGAGCAGGGCGACGTCGAGGCACTGAGCACTGCCCGTGCGCTGATCAAGGAGCAACAGACCATCACCATCGGCGACCAGGAGCGATTGTTCGGCTACCTGGAAGGCTGCGGCAAGCTGCTGTTACCGGAGCCGCAGGCATTGCTTGGCGAGTCACCGAAGCTGTCCGGGCTCGACGGCGGCAAGATGGCCAAATCCAACAGCAATGCGATCTATCTGCGCGACACGCCGAACGAGATCGAGGAGAAAATCCGCCGCATGCCCACCGACCCGGCGCGCGTACACCGTAGCGATCCCGGTGAGCCGACGCGCTGCCCGGTGTGGCAGATGCATCAGGCGCATTCCGAGGAGGCGGTGTGCCAGTGGGCCGAGCAGGGCTGTCGCAGCGCCGGCATCGGCTGTCTGGAATGCAAGGCGCCGCTGATCGATTCGATCAAGGCGGACCTGGCGCCGCTGCAGGAACGCGCGTTGGATTACGAGCAGAATCCGGATCTGGTGCGCAGCATCCTCGCCGAGGGGGCGGAGCACGCACGCGACGAAGCCCGCGAGACGCTGATCGAAGTCCGCCAGGCGATGGGCCTGACCTACCGCTGACACGCGCCCGCCGCCTTCGAGGATGATCATGCAGACCGAACCCCAGAGGCCCGAACTGACTCAGCCCGGCGAGCAGCTGCGCCTGGCGCTGGTCTATGGCGAGGCGGTAACCGAGCTGCCGCTGGACCTGTATATCCCGCCGGATGCGCTGGAAGTCTTTCTCGAAGCCTTCGAAGGCCCGCTTGACCTGCTGCTCTATCTGATCCGCAAGCAGAACATCGACATCCTCGACATCCCGGTGGCGGAAATCACCCGCCAGTACATGGGTTACGTCGAGCTGATGAAGTCGGTGCGCCTGGAACTGGCCGCCGAGTACCTGGTGATGGCCGCCATGCTCGCCGAGATCAAGTCGCGCATGTTGTTGCCGCGCTCGGCCGAAGCCGCCGAAGAGGAGGAGGACCCGCGCGCCGAGCTGATCCGCCGGCTGCAGGAATACGAGCGCTTCAAGGCCGCCGCCGAGGATCTGGACGAGCTGCCACGGGTCGGCCGCGACCTGCAGGTGCCACGCCTCGACGCCCCGGATGCCCGCGCGCGCAAGCTGCTGCCGGATGTCAGCCTGGAGGAACTGCTGGTATCCATGGCCGAGGTGCTGCGCCGTGCCGACATGTTCGAGAGCCACCAGGTGACCCGCGAGGCGCTGTCGACTCGTGAGCGCATGAGCGAGGTGCTCGAGCGTCTGAAGGGAGGCGGTTTCGTCCCGTTCGTCGCGCTGTTCCATGTGGAGGAAGGGCGCCTCGGTGTGGTGGTGACCTTCATGGCCGTGCTCGAGCTGATCAAGGAATCGCTGGTCGAGCTGGTGCAGAACGAGCCCTTCGCGCCCATCCATGTGCGCAGTCGAACCGAATAGATATTTGCAGGAGTCAACCGTGGACCTGTCCGATCCCAAGGATCTCGCTTCGCTGCTCGAAGCCTTTCTGCTCGCGTCCGGCAAGCCGCTCTCCCTGGAGCGCCTCGGCGAGCTGTTCGAGGAGCATGAACGACCCTCGTCGGCGCAGCTGAAGAAGGCCCTCGAAGTCCTGGACAAGTCCTGCAAGGGGCACGCCTTCGAACTCAAGGAGGTGGCCAGTGGTTATCGTCTGCAGGTGCGCCAGCGTTTCTCGTCATGGGTCGGCCGGCTTTGGGAAGAGCGGCCGCAGCGCTACTCCCGTGCATTGCTGGAAACCCTGGCGCTGATCGCCTACCGCCAGCCCATCACCCGCGGCGAGATCGAGGACATTCGCGGCGTTGCGGTCAACAGCCAGATCGTCAAGACGTTGCAGGAGCGCGAGTGGATTCGCGTGGTCGGTCATCGTGACGTGCCGGGTCGGCCGGCAATGTTCGCCACCACCCGCCAGTTTCTCGACCACTTCAACCTGAAGAACCTCGATGAACTTCCGCCACTCGCCGTATTGCGCGAGATGGAACCGGAGCTGCGCCCGGTGCTGGACGACGAGGATGCCGCGGTGCCAGTCGCGCTGCAGGCCCGCGCCGACGAGGCCCTGGACGAGCCGCAGGCGCCTGTGCGCGAGCAGACCAGTTTCCGCAGCCTGCTGGCGGAACTCGATGGCATGGAGCAGGGGCTCAAGACCGACTTCGACGACTTGCTCGAAGCGCAAGCGGCGTACATCGACCCGGACGAGGAACCACCGGCGCCATAGCCGCGGTTCCGTGTGACACCCGGATAACGGCCGTCTCGAGCCCGTCGAGCGCTCGCTGCCGGCGAAACGCTCATGTTGCTAGGCTGCGCGCGCAACCATTGGCCTTGCGTCCGGTCCGAACGCCAACCGACTCCGGATGGTTTATGGTTGTCGAAGAACAAAATTTCGCAGCAGGAGAGAGGCATGCACCCGCGAGTTCTGGAAGTCACCGAGCGCCTGGTCGAGCGCAGCCGCAAGACGCGTGAGCGTTACCTGGCGATGATGGCCGCCGCCGCCAGCGAGGGGCCGCAGCGGGGCAAGCTGCAGTGCGCCAACTTCGCCCACGGCGTCGCCGGCTGCAATTCCGGCGAGGACAAGCAGAGCTTGCGCCTGATGAACTCGGCCAATGTGGCCATCGTCTCGGCGTACAACGACATGCTCTCGGCGCATCAGCCCTACGAGCACTTCCCGGAAATGATTCGCCAGGCGCTGCGCGAGATCGGCTCGGTCGGCCAGCACGCCGGCGGCGTGCCGGCAATGTGCGACGGCGTGACCCAGGGCGAGGCGGGCATGGAGATGAGCCTGGCCAGTCGCGAAGTGATCGCCATGAGCACCGCGGTGGCGCTGTCGCACAACATGTTCGACGCCGCGCTGATGCTCGGCATCTGCGACAAGATCGTCCCGGGGCTGATGATCGGTGCGCTGCGCTTCGGTCATCTGCCGACGATCTTCGTACCGGGTGGGCCCATGCCATCGGGCATCCCCAACAAGGAAAAGGCCGCGGTGCGCCAGCGCTACGCCGAAGGCAAGGCGAGCCGCGAGGAGCTGCTGGAATCGGAAATGAAGTCCTACCACAGCCCGGGCACCTGCACCTTCTACGGCACCGCCAACACCAATCAGGTGGTGATGGAGATCATGGGCCTGCACCTGCCGGGCTCCTCGTTCGTAAACCCTTACACGCCGCTGCGCGATGCGCTGACCCGCGAAGCCGCGCAGCAGGTCACGCGCCTGACCCATCAGGCTGGCAATTACACGCCGCTGTGCCAGGTGGTCGACGAGAAATCCATCGTCAACTCGGTGGTCGCGCTCAACGCCACCGGCGGTTCGACCAACCACACCCTGCATATTCCGGCATTCGCCCGCGCCGCCGGCATCCAGCTGACCTGGCAGGACATGGCCGACCTTTCCGAGGTGGTGCCGACCCTGGCCAAGGTCTACCCCAACGGTCAGGCCGATGTGAACCATTTCCATGCCTGCGGCGGCGTGCCCTTCATGGTGCGCACGCTGCTCGACGCCGGCTTGCTGCATGAGGATGTGCATACGGTGGTCGGCAAGGGCCTGCGCCGCTATATCCAGGAGCCGTTCCTCGACGGTGACAAGCTGGTCTGGCGCGATGGACCCGCTCAGAGCCTGGACGAAACCATCCTGCGTCCGGCAGAGCGGCCTTTCTCGCCGGAGGGCGGCCTGCGTGTGCTGGAAGGCAACCTGGGACGCGGCGTGACCAAGATCTCGGCCGTGGCGCCGGAGCATCGTGTGGTCGAGGCGCCGGCACGGGTGTTCATCGACCAGAGCGAGCTGGCAGCAGCCTTCAAGGCCGGCGAGCTGGAGCGCGATTTCGTCGCCGTGGTGCGCTTCCAGGGGCCGAAGGCCAACGGCATGCCGGAGCTGCACAAACTCACGCCGTTCCTCGGCGTGCTGCAGGACCGCGGTTACAAGGTGGCGCTGGTCACCGACGGGCGCATGTCCGGCGCCTCCGGCAAGGTGCCGGCGGCCATCCATGTCTGCCCCGAGGCGCTGGATGGTGGCCCGCTGGCGCGAGTGCGCGATGGCGACATCATCCGCGTCGATGGCGAGACCGGCGAGCTGCGGGTGCTGGTCGATCCGGACGAGTGGGACGCGCGGGAGCCGGCGATTCGCCCTGAAGACATGGGCATCGGCTGTGGTCGCGAGTTGTTCGCCTTCATGCGCGCCTCGTTCAGCACGGCGGAGCAGGGCGCCAGCGCATTCACCGAGAGTCTGGAGGCGCTCAAGTGAAGACAGCGCTGGTTGGCGACATCGGTGGTACCAATGCACGTTTCGCGCTGTGGCGCGACCAGCGGATCGAGCAGATTCGCGTGCTGCCCACGGCAGACCATGCGCGTCCGGAGCTGGCAATCCGCGCCTACCTCGACGAAGTGGGCCAGCCGCTGGATGCGCTGGAAGCGGTGTGCCTGGCCTGTGCCGGGCCGGTGAGCGGCGATCACTTCCGCTTCACCAACAACCACTGGCAGCTGAGCCGACAGGCGTTCTGCCGCGAACTGGGTCTGAAGGATCTGCTGCTGATCAACGACTTCACCGCCATGGCCCTGGGTATGACCCGGCTGCGCGATGACGAGCGCGTCACGGTCCGCGAGGGCGAGCCTGAACCCGGCCGGCCGCGTCTGGTCATAGGCCCCGGCACCGGGTTGGGGGTTGCCGGGCTGCTGCCGCTGGTGGGCGGCGGCTGGCGCGCGTTGCCGGGCGAGGGCGGGCATATCTGTCTGCCGATCGGCAGCGAGCGCGAGGCGGCGATCTGGACGCAACTGCACCGCGCACAGGGCCATGTGAATGCCGAAGCCGTGCTCAGCGGGCCGGGATTGCTGACGCTCTATCGTGCCTGTTGCGCGCTGGATGGCCGAGCGGCCGAACACGACTCCCCGGCCGAGATCACCAAGGCTGCGCTGGCTGGCGAGCCGTACGCCGTCGCCGTGCTGGAGCAATTCTGCCGCTGGCTGGGGCGCATCGTCGGCGACAACGTGCTGACGCTCGGTGCACGCGGCGGGGTATATATCGTCGGCGGCGTGGTACCGCGCTTCGCCGAGTTCTTCATACACAGCGGCTTTTGCGATGCCCTGTGCGAGAAGGGCCAAATGAGTGGCTATTTCGATCGCCTGCCGGTATGGCTGGTGACCGCGCCTTATCCGGGCCTGGAAGGCGCCGGCGTGGCGTTGCAATCGCTGCTGGAGGGCGTCTAGGCGGCTGGCAGGGAAAGGCGACGGGCGATCGGATAACAACAAGAAAAGGGACGTGACGTGAGCCAAGCAGGTAAGAACATCCTTCTGGTCGACGACGATCAGGAAATCCGCGAGCTGCTGCAGACCTATCTCAGCCGCTCGGGCTTTCAGGTCCGCGGCGTGCCGGACGGCGCGCAGTTTCGCAGCGCGCTGTGCGCCGAACCGGCCGATCTGGTGATACTTGACGTGATGCTGTCCGACGAGGACGGCTTCAGCCTCTGCCGCTGGATTCGCCAGCACGAGCGGCTGGCCTCGATGCCAATCATCATGCTCACCGCCAGTTCCGACGAGGCCGACCGGGTGGTCGGTCTTGAGCTGGGCGCCGACGATTACCTCGGCAAGCCGTTCAGCCCACGCGAGCTGCTGGCGCGGATCAAGGCCTTGCTGCGGCGGGTCAGCTTCGCCCAGGAGCGCGGCAGCGACGTGCTGGCCTTCGATGAATGGCGGCTGGACATGATCAGCCACCGTCTGTTTCACGCCGATGGCGAGGAAGTATTTCTGTCCGGTGCCGATTTCGCGTTGCTCAAGCTGTTTCTCGATCATCCGCAGCAGATCCTCGACCGCGACACCATTGCCAACGCCACCCGCGGGCGCGAGGTGATGCCGCTGGAGCGCATCGTCGACATGGCGGTGAGCCGTCTGCGCCAGCGCCTGCGCGACACCGGCAAGTCGCCCCGGCTGATCCGCACCGTGCGCGGCTGCGGCTATCTGTTGGCAACCCAGGTGACGCCGCACCATGAATCTGCGCACTGAGCGGCGACGCCTGCGGCTGGTGCCGCGCTCACTGCTCGGACGCATGCTGTTGCTGACCCTGCTCGCGGTGCTGCTGGCGCAGGGCCTGTCGAGCCTGATCTGGTTGTCACAGCTGCGCGCCAGTCAGATGGAAGGGCTGCTGGCCAGCGCCCGCAGCCTGGCGCAGTCGATGGGGGCGAGCGTCAGCTACTTCCGATCGCTGCCGCTGGGCTACCGACCGCTGGTGCTCGACCAGCTGCGCAGCATGGGCGGCACGCGCTTCTTCGTCTCGCTCAACGACAAGCCGCTGGAGATGAAGATCCTGCCGGAGACGCCACGCAAGCGTGCGGTGCTGCACGAGGTGGAGCAGGTGCTGCGCCAGCGTCTGGGTGGCGCGGTGGACCTGACCATCGAGTTCGTCAGCCCGGACGATCTGCGCATCTTCAACAGCGGCATCAAGCTCGAGGAACTGCCGCGCTCCTGGGCCCACTACGCGCTGGGCTTCGAACCGCTGGCGCCACCGGTGCTGGTGACGCAGATCCAGATCGCGCCGCAGGAGTGGCTCTATCTCGCCTCGCTGATGCCCGCGCCTTACGTCAGCCTGGAAGACGAGGGGCTGCCGGTGCAGCAGCTGTGGTTCATCGTGCTGACCAGCGCCTTCCTGCTGCTGTTCATCGGCCTGCTGGTGCGCTGGCAGAGCCGGCCATTGAAGCGCCTGGCCAAGGCGGCGCGAGAGCTGTCGGTGGGAGGCGAAGTGCGTCCGCTGGCCGAGATTGGTGCCAGCGAGATCGTCGAGGTCAGCCGCGCCTTCAACAACATGCGCGAGCGCATTAGCCGCTATCTGACCGAGCGCGGCCAGTTGTTCAGCGCCATCTCCCACGACCTGCGTACGCCCATCACACGGCTGCGGCTGCGGGTCGAACTGCTGGAGGACGAGGCCCAGCAAGTCAAGTTCAACCGCGATCTCGACGAGCTGGAACTGCTGGTCAAGGGTGCCCTGCAGTGTGTTAAGGACACCGATATCCACGAGAACATCGAGGCAGTGGACCCCAATCTGTTGCTCGAACACATCGTCGAGCCCTACCAGGCCTGCGACCAGACCCGCGTGACCCTGGATGGACGCGCGCTGGCGACTTACCCCGGCAAGCCGCTGGCACTCAAGCGCTGCATCGGCAACCTGCTGGACAACGCCCTGAAGTATGGCGAGCGTGCCCACCTGCACGTCGAGGATGGCAAGGAGGCGCTGGTGCTGCACGTTGACGACGAGGGCCCGGGTGTGCCGGAGCAGCGCCTGGAGCACGTTTTCGAACCCCATGTACGGCTCTCCGGCCAGCAGCAGGGCTACGGCCTGGGGCTGGGTATCGCGCGCAACATCGCTCACGCCCACGGCGGCGAGCTGAGCATGCGCAACCTGCAGCAGGGAGGGCTGAGGGTGACCCTCACACTACCGCGCTGAAGCCCGCCGGGCGTGCCTGTTACCTGTCGCGTGCCTTTGTAACCGGTTGGTGACCATCGGCCATCCCTTCGTTACCCAGTGTCCATTTTTCCGGGCATAGACTCGGTCCATCGCAAGCGACCCACGACTTGCCGGATAAAAACAAGAAGGTACTCCTCCATGAATGCGATCCATCGTCTCGCTCTTTCCGTTTCCCTTGCCCTGCCACTGCTCGCCCACGCCGGCGAGGTCGAAGTCCTGCACTGGTGGACCTCCGGCGGCGAGAAGCGCGCCGCCGACACCCTGCAGAAGATGGTCGAGCAGAAAGGCCACACCTGGAAGGATTTCGCCGTCGCCGGTGGTGGTGGCGAGGCCGCCATGACCGTACTGAAGACCCGCGCGGTTTCCGGCAACCCGCCGTCCGCCGCACAGATCAAGGGCCCGGACATCCAGGAATGGGGCGAACTCGGCCTGCTCGCCAACCTCGACGACACCGCCAAGGCCGAGCGCTGGGACGAGCTGCTGCCCAAGCAGGTCAGCAAGATCATGCAGTACGACGGCTCCTATGTGGCCGTGCCGGTCAACGTGCACCGGGTCAACTGGCTGTGGATCAACCCCGAGGTGTTCGAGAAGGCCGGTGCCACGCCGCCGAAGACCCTCGAGGAGTTCTTTGCCGCTGCCGAGAAGCTCAAGGCCGCCGGCTTCGTGCCGGTCGCCCACGGCGGTCAGCCGTGGCAGGACGGCACCGTGTTCGAGGGCTTCGTGCTCAGCATTCTCGGGCCGGACGACTACCACAAGGCATTCGTCGAGCTGGACGAGGACACCCTGACCGGCGACAAGATGGTCCAGGCGTTCACGGCGCTGAAGAAACTGCGTGACTACATAGACGCCGATGCCGCCGGTCGCGAGTGGAACCGTGCCACTGGCATGGTCATCGACGGCAAGGCCGGCATGCAGATCATGGGCGACTGGGCCAAGAGCGAGTTCACCGCCGCCAACAAGGTCGCCGGCAAGGACTACCAGTGCCTGCCGTTTCCCGGCACCCAGGGCAGCTTCACCTACAACATCGACTCCTTGGCGATGTTCAAGCTGAGCGACGATGAGAACCGCAAGGCCCAGGAAGATCTGGCGCGCGCGGTGCTGCAGCCGGAGTACCAGACCTTCTTCAACCAGAACAAGGGCTCCATCCCGGTTCGCCAGGATCAGGACATGAGCGAGTTCGACGCCTGCGCCCAGCAGTCGATGAAGGACTTCAAGGCGGCGGCCCAGGGCAGCGGCCTGCAACCCAGCCTGACCCACGGCATGGCCGCTTCGAGCTACGTGCAGGGCGCGGTGTTCGATGTCGTGACCAACTTCTTCAACGACCCCAAGGCCGATCCGCAAAAGGCGGCCAGGCAGCTGGCGGCGGCGATCCAGGCCGTGCAGTGACGCCAAGGGCGGACCGCGGCCGCCCGATTCCCGAACCGTTGTCCCGGTACAGGCCAAGGCCCGTGCCGCGGGCGACGACATCCCGGATTTCCATGAGGGATCACACCCATGAGCTCCATCGCGCTTCAAGCCAGGCCCGCCAAGGTCTCGCCGCTCGACGCCCTGCAGCGCTGGCTGCCGAAGCTGGTGCTGGCGCCGAGCATGCTGATCGTGCTGGTCGGCTTCTATGCCTACATCGGCTGGACCTTCCTGCTCTCGTTCACCAACTCACGCTTCATGCCCAGCTACAAGTGGGCCGGTCTGCAACAGTACGAGCGGCTGTGGGACAACGATCGCTGGTGGGTCGCGAGCCAGAACCTGCTGGTATTCGGCGGCCTGTTCATCGCCATCAGCCTGTTCATTGGCGTGGTGCTCGCCGTGCTGCTGGACCAGCGCATCCGCCGCGAGGGGCTGATCCGCACCATCTACCTGTACCCCATGGCACTGTCGATGATCGTCACCGGTACCGCCTGGCAATGGCTGCTCAATCCCGGCCTGGGTCTGGACAAGCTGCTGCGCGACTGGGGCTGGGAAGGCTTTCGCTTCGACTGGCTGGTCGATCCGGACCGGGTCATCTACTGCCTGGTGATCGCTGCCGTATGGCAGGCCTCGGGCTTCGTCATGGCGCTGTTCCTGGCCGGTCTGCGCAGCGTCGATCAATCGATCATCCGCGCTGCCCAGGTGGACGGTGCGAGCCTGCCGACCATCTACCTGCGCATCGTATTGCCGAGCCTGCGCCCGGTGTTCTTCAGTGCGCTGATGATTCTTGCCCACATTGCGATCAAGAGCTTCGACCTGGTGGCGGCGATGACCGCTGGCGGCCCCGGCTATTCCAGCGACCTGCCAGCGATGTTCATGTACACGCACACCTTCACCCGTGGCCAGATGGGGCTGGGGGCTGCGAGCGCCATGCTGATGCTCGGCGCGGTGATGGCAATCATCGTGCCGTACCTGTATTCCGAGCTGAGGAACAAGCGCCATGTCTGACTTCGCGCAACCGCGCCTGACCTTCGGGCGCCTGACCATCCACGCCACGCTGCTGCTGGCCTGTGCCGTCTATCTGGTGCCGCTGATCGTGATGCTGCTGACCAGCTTCAAGACGCCGGAAGACATCCGCACCGGCAACCTGCTGAGCTGGCCGGAGGCGTTCACGGCCGTGGGCTGGCTGACAGCCTGGGATGCCGTTGGTGGCTATTTCTGGAACTCGGTGAAGATCGTCATCCCGGCGGTGCTGATCTCCACCGCGCTGGGCGCCATCAATGGCTACGTGCTGTCGATGTGGCGCTTCCGCGGCTCGCAGCTGTTCTTCGGTCTGCTGTTGTTCGGCTGCTTCCTGCCGTTCCAGGTGATCCTGCTGCCGGCGTCCTTCACCCTCGGCAAGCTGGGCCTGGCCAATACCACCACCGGTCTGGTGCTGGTGCACGTGGTATACGGCCTGGCTTTCACCACACTGTTCTTCCGCAACTTCTATGTCAGCGTGCCGGAAGCGCTGGTGCGGGCGGCGCGGCTGGATGGCGCCGGTTTCTTCACCATCTTCGGGCGCATCCTGCTGCCGATGTCGGTACCGATCATCATGGTCTGCCTGATCTGGCAGTTCACCCAGATCTGGAACGACTTCCTCTTCGGCGTGGTGTTCGCCAGCGGCGATACCCAGCCGGTCACCGTGGCGCTGAACAACCTGGTCAATACCAGCACCGGCGCCAAGCAATACAACGTCGACATGGCCGCCGCGATGATTGCCGGCCTGCCCACGCTGGTGGTTTACGTGATCGCCGGCAAGTACTTCCTGCGCGGGCTCACTGCCGGCGCCGTCAAGGGTTGAGGAGAACAACGATGGCTTCCCTGGAACTGCGCAACGTTCAAAAGAATTATGGCAACAGCCAGATCGCAACGCTCAAGGACATCGCGCTGAAGATCGACGCCGGTGAGTTCCTGATTCTCGTCGGCCCCTCCGGCTGCGGTAAATCCACCCTGATGAACTGCATCGCCGGGCTGGAGAATATCACCGGCGGCGAGATCCTCGTCGACGGCGAGGACATCAGTCAGGCCAGCCCGAAGGATCGGGACATTGCCATGGTGTTCCAGTCCTATGCGCTCTATCCGACCATGAGCGTGCGCGACAACATCGCCTTCGGCCTGAAGATGCGCAAGGTGCCGGCGGCGAAGATCGAGGAGGAGGTGGCACGGGTCGCCAAGCTGCTGCAGATCGAACCGCTGCTGGAACGCAAGCCGTCGCAACTGTCCGGCGGTCAGCAGCAGCGCGTGGCCATGGGTCGGGCGCTGGCGCGGCGGCCGAAGATCTATCTGTTCGACGAGCCGTTGTCGAACCTCGACGCCAAGCTGCGGGTGGAGATGCGCACAGAGATCAAGCTGATGCACCAACGGCTGAAAACCACCACGGTGTATGTCACCCATGACCAGATCGAGGCAATGACCCTCGGCGACAAGGTCGCGGTGATGAAGGACGGTGTGATCCAGCAGTTCGGTACCCCCCACGAGATCTACAACAACCCGGCCAACCTGTTCGTCGCGAGCTTCATCGGCTCGCCGCCGATGAACTTCGTGCCGCTGCGCATTCGTCAGCGTGACGGCCGCTGGGTGGGCGTGCTCAACAGCGAGCAGGGCAGTTGCGAGCTGCCGCTGCCGATCACCAGTGACGAAGGTCTGCGTGACCGGGAGCTCATTCTGGGCATTCGCCCCGAACAGATCGGCCTGTCGAATGGCTCTGCGGCGGACCTTTCGCTGCTGGTGGATATCGAAGTGGTGGAGCCGACCGGCCCCGATACGCTGGTCGTCTTCGCGCTCAATCAAGTCAAGGCCTGCTGCCGGCTGGCGCCGGATCAGGCGCCGCGGGTGGGGGAGACGCTCAACCTGCAGTTCGATCCGCGCAAGGTCCTGCTGTTCGACGCCCAGAGCGGCGAACGGCTGGGCCTGGCGCAGCCTGCAGCCACGCGCGAAAGCAAGGTCACCCGGCTGGTTTCCAACGGAGCGGGGCCGGTGCAGTGAGGTACCGGCCTGCCTTGCCAGCAGGCTGGGGATAACGGAGACAGGAACCAACGGAGCCGAACGGGCTCGATCCACCGATCAATAACAACAAAAGCGGAGTGGATATGAAAAAAACACTAACAGCCCTGAGCGTTGCCAGCGCCATTGCGGGTCTGACGCTGCCTGTGGGCGCCCATGCACTGGAGTTCACCGGCTACATGCGCAGCGGGGTCGGCGAATCGGTCAACAGCGATTCGCAGTCCTGCTTCCAGTTGCCCGGCGCGCCGACCAAGTACCGCCTGGGTAACGAGTGCGAGCAGTACGCCGAGCTCGATCTGCGTCAGGACCTCTACACCTTCGCCGACGGCTCGGTACTGAGCCTGGAAGGCATGGCGGCGCTCTACAACCAGTACAACCACACCCCTGAGTTCACCGGCGATCACGGCTGGGCGCGGATGGTGCAGGCCTATGCCGAGTGGAGCAAGGTGCCGGCGTTGTACAACGGCTCGCTGTGGGCCGGGCGGCGCTTCTACAAGCGCAACGACATCCATATCTCCGACTTCTACTACTGGAACCAGAGCGCCACCGGTGCCGGCGTGGAGGACATGGAGATTGGCGGGCTGAAGTACAGCTATGCCTTCTCGCGCAAGGACAGCGTGTTCCAGAAGGACTACGTCACCCGCCACGACTTCAACGTTGGCGGCTTCGACAGCAACCCGGGAGGTGAGCTGGAGTTCGGCCTGAGCTACCTCGACAAGCCCAGCCGTGACGATGCCAACAGCGGTTGGGCCGTGACGGTGCAGCATGTGCAATCCGACTTCCTCGGCGGCAAGAACACCCTGGCGCTGCAGTATGGCGAGGGTCCGGGCACCGGCCTCGGTTATACCGGCGACGTCACCCTGGACAACAGCGCCAAGAGCTGGCGAGTGGTGGAGTATTTCGACTGGCAGCTGACGCCGCGCTTCGGCGGCCAGTTCCAGGGGGTCTACCAGAAAGACAAGCGCGACGACGGCGGCGACCAGGACTGGTGGTCGGTGGGCGCGCGTCCGGTCTATGCGTTCAGCGAGCAGTTCAAGCTCGTCGCCGAGGTGGGTCACGACCAGATCGATGCCACCGACGGCACGCGCAAGCTCAGCAAGTTCACCATCGCGCCGACCTGGTCACCCGCCGGTCCTGGCTTCTGGGCGCGGCCGGAGTTTCGCCTGTACTACACCTACGCCAGCTGGAACGACGCGGCGCAACGGGCGGCCAACGTGATGGCCGAAGGCTTGGCGCTGTCGGATACCGGTGCGTTCGGCAACG
Source organism: Pseudomonas sp. LM13 (assembly GCF_041381355.1). Classification (NCBI taxonomy): domain Bacteria; kingdom Pseudomonadati; phylum Pseudomonadota; class Gammaproteobacteria; order Pseudomonadales; family Pseudomonadaceae; genus Pseudomonas; species Pseudomonas sp. LM13. The sequence continues at coordinate 91,911 of NZ_JACBXH010000004.1, read as the reverse complement.
CTCGCCACGGTTCGAACTTCGGCGTGCAGGTCGAGCACTGGTGGTAAGCGGCTAGCGGGTCGCCATCCAGATCAGCAGGCCGGCCTGGAACAGCGCCAGCGCAATCAGGCAAACAATGGTGAATCGCAGCGCACCGTCCTCGCGGCGGAAGCGGGCGATACGCTCCTGCAGGTCGCGGATCTGGTTTTCCTGCGCCTGCAGGTTGCGGTCGGCCTGTTCCAGCATCGCCGCCGCATCCTGCAGCTCCACAATCTGGACCTTCTCGCTGTTCCAGTCCGGCCTCAGGCTGCTGGCGCGCGGCGCGCCGTAGGTCGCCTTGCCCGCCTGGTCCTTTGGGTAGTCCACATCGAACCCCTGGGTGCGCAGGCAGTGGTCACGCCGCAGGCGCTGGTCGTCGCTCGTCACATCCTTGGGCAGCGATCCGCCCTCGACCAGATAATGTCCCCAACGCTTCTGCGCCCAGGCCGCGCCTTGTGCCAGCAGGAAACGGCCGAGGCCGCGATTGGCGGGTTCCAGATGCAAGCCGCTGTCCGGGCCGAAGCGCAGTTCCTTGCTGCGATGGTCGGCCCATACCTCCAGCACGTTGTACTTGCGCGAGCGCGCCTGCCCCGGGATGTTGACGAACATCCGCAGCAGGCTCTGCTCGGGCGTGTGGCGTTCCAGCTGCGCCAGCTCGACGAAGCGCAGTGGCCGCGCGCCGCCGTCGCGTTCGGTGGGCAGCGGCGCCAGGCGCAGCAGACGGAAACGATCGGGGCGAAGTTCGGCCCACGGATGCTTCGGCGGCGCCGGTGGCTCTTTCTCTGTGCTCTGGGTGATATCGGTGTCGGTCATCTGCGCGTTCCTGGGCCTGCGCGGCGGCTCGTTCAGAACTGGTCTCGGCCATCGTCACGGGGCTATCGGCGGCGCGGCGCCTAACTGGAGGCTGGCAGCATGCCATTGGCCTCTAGGAAGTGCCGGATACGTTCCTGCAAGCCCCAGGCGAGCGGCAGATCGGGGTCGTCATAGGAGGCCAGCTGTTGCGCATCCGCCGGCACGATGCGCAGCACATGGTTCATGCCATCGATCAGCGCCAGTTCGGCGTCGGGCTTGGCACGCTGCAGGGCTTCGGCGTCCTCGATGCCGACCTGGATGTCGTGGCGGCCCTGGATGATCAGCGCGGGTGTCTCGACGGCCGCGAAGACCTCGGCCGGGTCGTAGGCGAACAGCGAAATCAGGTACGGCTGCACGCTGGGACGGAACAGCACCTGCAACGGCTCCGGCACTTCGGCGTGGGTTCGGCCGGCCTTGAGCTCGTCGATCAGGTAATGGCTGGTGGCGAGCAGTGTTGGTGGTAGGCGGCCCTGCAGTTGCTCGCGCAGCACCTCGTCGATCGGCCGGCCGCTGCCGGCGAGGCTGATCAGCGCCGCGGCGCCCGACTTCGGCGCGGCGAGACTGGCGATCAGCGCGCCTTCGCTGTGGCCGATCAGGATCAACTGGCCGAAACGGGGATCGCCCTTGAGCTTCGCGCTCCAGGCCAGCGCATCGCTGACATAGCCCTCGACGCTCAGCTCGCGCTCGTCCGCTGCGGCCGCCAGGCTGGCGCCGACGCCGCGCTTGTCGTAACGCAGACTGGCCACGCCCAGCTTGGCCAGGCCTTGGGCCAGGCGTTTGAGGCTGTCGTTGCGCCCGGCCGGGTTGTTGCCGTCGCGGTCGGTCGGGCCGGAGCCTGCGATCAGCAGCGCTACCGGTACTGGCTGGTCGCTCTTGGGCAGCAACAGACTGCCCTGCAGCACGCCGCTGCCGGTATCCAGGTTCAGGGTCTGGTTGAGCAGGGTCTGCGCCTGCAGGAAAGAAGGGGACATGGTCAGTAGCAGCAGTATCAGCAGGGCACGCATGGAAGGATTTCGTTGCTCACGGAGCAGGTTGGACGCGGTAATCGACGCAAAGGTCAGTATGTGCCGGCAACGGGAGCGATGACACCGTAGCGGCCTCAGGTATACTTCCGGCCCCTGTTTTTCGGTCGATCGCGGAGCGTCCTGCATGTCCGGCAATACCTACGGCAAGCTGTTCACCGTCACCACTGCCGGCGAAAGCCATGGTTTTGCGCTGGTGGCCATCGTCGACGGTTGCCCGCCCGGGCTGGAGCTGTCGCTGGAAGACCTGCAGCGCGACCTCGACCGCCGCAAGCCGGGTACCAGCCGGCACACCACGCAGCGCCAGGAGGCCGACGAGGTGGAAATCCTTTCCGGTGTGTTCGAAGGCAGGACCACCGGTTGCCCGATCGGCCTGCTGATCCGCAACACCGACCAGAAGTCCAAGGACTACTCGGCGATCAAGGACCAGTTCCGCCCGGCCCATGCCGATTACACCTATCACCACAAGTACGGCCTGCGCGACTACCGCGGCGGTGGCCGCTCCTCGGCGCGCGAGACCGCCATGCGTGTCGCCGCCGGTGCCATCGCCAAGAAGTACCTGGCGACGCTGGGCATTCAGGTGCGTGGCTACATGAGCCAGCTCGGGCCGATCGAAATCCCGTTCAAGACCTGGGACAGCGTCGAGCAGAACGCCTTCTTCAGCCCCGACCCGGACAAGGTGCCGGAGCTGGAGGCCTACATGGACCAGCTGCGTCGCGATCAGGATTCGGTGGGCGCGAAGATCACCGTGGTCGCCGAGGGCGTGCCGCCGGGCCTCGGCGAGCCGATCTTCGACCGCCTGGATGCGGAACTAGCCCACGCGCTGATGAGCATCAACGCGGTCAAGGGCGTGGAAATCGGCGCCGGTTTCGCCTCGGTGGCCCAGCGTGGCACCGAGCATCGCGACGAGCTGACCCCGCAGGGCTTTCTGTCCAACAATGCCGGCGGCATCCTCGGGGGCATTTCCTCGGGTCAGCCGATCGTCGCCCATCTGGCGCTCAAGCCGACGTCCAGCATCACCACGCCAGGGCAGTCGATCGATGTGAATGGCGCGCCGGTCGAGGTCATCACCAAGGGTCGTCATGACCCCTGCGTCGGCATTCGTGCCACGCCGATCGCCGAGGCCATGATGGCCATCGTTCTGCTCGATCACCTGCTGCGCCACCGTGGGCAGAACGCCGATGTGCAAGTGCTCACCCCGGTGCTGCCGCAACTGTGAATCCGGGCCGTAGACGGCAGACCGACGGCGGCAGCATAAGGCGGCCGTTGTCCGCAGTCGGTAGCTTGTAGCCTATGGCCGCTGCTCTGCCGTACTGGCGTCTGTCCGGTTTCTACTTCTTCTACTTTGGCCTGCTCGGCTCCACGGCGCCGTTCCTCGGGCTGTACTTCGATCATCTGGGTTTCTCGCCGGAGCGGATCGGCGAGCTGATCGCCATTCTCATGCTGATGCGTTGCGTGGCGCCGAATCTCTGGGGCTGGCTGGGCGACGTCAGCGGCCGCCGGCTGGAGATCGTCCGCCTCGGCGCCCTGTGCACGCTGCTGTCCTTCGGCCTGATCTTCTTCGACAAGAGCTTCGCCTGGCTGGCGCTGGTAATGGCCCTGCATGCGTTCTTCTGGCACGCGGTGCTGCCGCAGTTCGAAGTCATCACCCTGGCGCATCTGCACGAGCAACCCGAGCGCTACAGCCAGGTACGGTTGTGGGGCAGCATCGGCTTCATCCTGGCGGTGGTGGGGCTTGGGCTGCTGTTCCAGCGGTTGAGTCTGGACCTGTATCCGACCGCTGTCGCTGCGGTGATGCTGGGCATCGTGCTGAGCAGTGTCTGGGTCCCGAACGCGCAGCCGCGCCAGCGCGCCGAGTCGGACGGGCAGGGCGGGTTTCTCGCTCAACTGCGCCGTCCCGGGGTACTGGCCTTCTACGGCTGCGTGGCGTTGATGCAACTGGCCCATGGGCCGTACTACACCTTTTTCAGCATCCACTTGGAAGCACTGGGCTACAGCCGCAGCTTTATCGGGCTGATGTGGGCGCTGGGCGTGGTCGCGGAAATCCTGCTGTTCCTGGTCATGGCGCGCCTGCTCGAGCGCTTCACGCTGCGTCAGGTGCTGCTGGCCAGCTTCCTGATCGCTGCCTTGCGCTGGGTGTTGCTCGGGCAGTTCGCCGAGCACCTGGCCGTGCTGCTGATCGCGCAGCTGATGCACGCGGCGACCTTCGGCAGTTTCCACGCCGCCGCCATTCACTTCGTCCAGCGCAGTTTCGGTCATCGCCAGCAGGGCCAGGGCCAGGCGCTGTATGCCAGCCTGTCCGGCATCGGTGGAGCGCTGGGTGCGCTCTACGCGGGCTACGCCTGGTCCGGCCTCGGGCCGGGCTGGTCGTTCGCCATCGCCAGTCTGGCGGCGCTGGCCGCAGCCGTTATCATTGCTTCGCGTTTGCAGGAGGACCGGGCATGACTGTCGCATTCGAATTTTTCGACTGCCAACTGAAAATGCGCGCTCTGCACAACAGATGAATTCAGCTGCCCGGGTAACCGGTCAGACGACCCTTTCGGAGAGCCGAACATGAGTGTCCTCAGCGTCTATCACGAATCCCGCCCCGACCAGCCGCTCAAGGTGCTGACCCACCTCGAAGACATCGCCCCGACGCTGGCCCAGGTTGGCGTACAGCTGGAGCGCTGGGAAGCCGGCGCGCCGGTTGCTGCTGGCGCCAGCCAGGAAGAGGTGATCGCCGCCTACCGGCCCCAGATCGACCGACTGATGACCGAACGCGGCTATCTCGCCGTCGATGTCATCAGCGTGACCCGCGACCACCCGCAGAAGGAAGAACTGCGCGCGAAGTTCCTCGATGAGCATCGCCATGCCGAGGACGAGGTGCGCTTCTTCGTCGCCGGGCGCGCACTGTTCAGTCTGCATATCGACGACATGGTCTACTCCGTGCTGTGCGAGAAGAACGACCTGATCACCGTACCCGGCGGCACGCGCCACTGGTTCGACATGGGCGAAGAGCCGCACTTCGTCGCCATTCGCCTGTTCGGCAATCCGGACGGCTGGGTTGCCGAGTTTACTGGCGAACGCATCGCCGACCAGTTCCCTCGACTGGATGACTGATACGTCGACCATGGCCATCGACACCGGTGCAGGCGCAGACATGACCGTCAGCAGCTTTGCCCGGTCGATCCGACGCGCTGCTGAGCCGCTCTGGCACGCTAACTGAACCCTGCCGCCGCGCTGGCATCCTAAATTAGGTACTCACCCAAACAGGAGCGTACCCATGGGAGATGCATTCGGCGGTATTTTCGGCCTGCTCATCCTGATACTGGATATCTGGGCAATCATCAGCATCGTTCGCAGCGACAGCACCACTGGCAAGAAAGTGCTCTGGGTTCTGCTGATCATCATCCTGCCGGTGCTCGGCCTGATCATCTGGGGAATCATGGGCCCGCGCGGCAATCGCCCCGATGCACGCGGACCGTATCGGTAAGCGCTAATGGAAAGCCTGAGCGCTCCGCTGGCCCTGGTGGTGCTGGTGCTGGATGTGCTCGCCATCGCGCATGTCTGGCGCAGCCCCATCGAGACTGGCCGCAAGGTCATCTGGTCGCTGGTGATCGTATTGCTGCCGGTGGTCGGCCTGATCATGTGGGCCGCGGCGGCCGGGCCGTTCGGCAAAGCGCGGCTGTGAAGCATGCGTGGCAGTGGCTTGCTGTTCGCTGTGCTGCTGCTCGTCTCTGTCCCGGCAGAGGCGGACGATGACGAAGCCTGGCAGGCATTACGCGAAGGCCGTGCGCTGCTGATCCTGCGCCACGCCAATGCGCCAGGGCTGGGCGATCCGCCCGGCTTCAGACTCTCCGACTGCAGCACCCAGCGTAATCTCGATGAGCGCGGCCGAGCCCAGGCCCAACGCTGGGGCGCGCTGTTGCGCGATAGAGGCCTGGCCGCGGTACGGCTTTTGAGCAGCCGCTGGTGCCGCGCCCTGGAGACGGCCGAGCAGATGGCGCTCGGCCCGGTCGAGCCGCTGCCTGCGCTGGATTCCTTCTTCGCCTCGCCGGCCAGCGAGGGACGGCAGACCGTTGAGCTGCGCGAAGTCTTGGCCGGGCTGGAGCCCCGTGAGGTTGCGGTATTGGTCAGCCATCAGGTCAACATCACTGCGCTGACCGGCATCTTTCCGCAGTCGGGCGAGGGGCTGATCCTGGCTCGGCCGCTGGCCGTACCTCCGCAGATCCTGGCGCGCGTCCCGCCGCCTTAGACGTACCGTCAGCCGCCCTTGGCGTAGTTGTCCCAGATGTGGATCGCCGCGTAGGCACGCCATGGACGCCAGGCTTCGGCGCGTGCGGCCAGTGCCTTGGCGGTCAGCCCATCCGCTCCCCAAAGCGGCGCCTTGAGCAAACCGAGATCCGCACTGGGAAAGGCATCTGCCACGCCGAAGCCGCGCAGCGCGATGTATTCGGCGGTCCAGGGGCCAATGCCCGGCAGCTCGCACAGGCGCCGGACCAGCGTGTCGGCGCCATCCCCGACATGCAGCTGCAACGCGCCCTCGGCCACTGCGGCGGCCAGCCGGCGCAGCGCCTGGGCGCGTTTGGCGGGCATGCCAATGGCCTCCAGCGGGTCGTCGGCGATCGCCTGCGCGGTGGGAAATAGCATCTCCAGTCCGGCTGGCGCCTGTGGCAACGGCTCGCCGAGGCGCTCGACGATACGGCGCGTAATGGTCACGGCCGCCTTGACGGTGACCTGCTGACCGACGATCGCGCGCACGGCCTGCTCGAATGGATCGTAGGCCGCTGGCAGGCGCAGGCCGGGTTGAGCTGCGACCAGTGGGCCGAGCGCCGGGTCGCTGGCGAAATGCGTGGCGATCGCCTGCGGGTCGGCGTCCAGGTCGAACATCTTGCGCACCTGGGCTACCAGTGGCTGGGTGGCGTGCAGCAGCGAGTCGCTGAGGGTGAGTTCGAGCACGGGGCGGTCGTCGGCAGCATTGACGCTGAGCCAGCCGCAGGCCTCACCGAGGCGCAGCGTACGGGCATAGCCGCGTGGCTCCAGGCGCTCCACACCTGGCAGAAGACGCAGGGCGAAGTGGCGGTGGAATTGTTGCCAGTCCCAGGGCTCGAGGTAGGGCAGGTGAATGGTTTCGCTCATTTCCAGACCCTAGCGTCTGCGCGTCGCTTTGTCGTCCCTAAGTGTGCTTTCGAACCCCCATGGTTCCTCCTGTCATCTAGGCCACCGTAGAATGCGCCTCTTTTCGGTGGGCGATTCATCGCCCGTCCCCAGCCAGCTTGCAGACGTCGCGGCGTTGCGCGATGCCTGCCAAGGGAGACAGCCATGAGCGACTTTCAGGAAACTCTCTACGAGGGATACGGGCAGCGATTCCATATCGACAAGCTGCTGCACGAGGTGCACACCGAGCACCAGCATCTGGTGATCTTCGAGAACCCGCGCATGGGCCGCGTCATGGCTCTTGATGGGGTGATCCAGACCACCGAGGCCGACGAATTCGTCTACCACGAGATGCTCGCCCATGTGCCGATCCTGGCCCACGGCCTGGCGCGCCGGGTGCTGATCATCGGTGGTGGCGACGGCGGCATCCTGCGCGAAGTGGCGCGCCATCGCGACATCGAGAGCATCACCCTGGTCGAGGTAGACGGCGCAGTGGTGGAGATATGCAGGGAATTCCTGCCGAACCATTCGGCCGGGACCTTCGATGATCCGCGGCTGAAGCTGGTGATCGATGACGGCATGCACTTCCTGGCGGAAACCGAGGAGAAGTTCGACGTCATCATTTGCGATGCCACCGATCCCGTCGGCCCGGGTGAGGCGCTATTCTCCGAGAACTTCTACCAGGCGTGCCGGCGCTGCCTGAACGAGGGCGGTATCCTGGTCGCCCAGAACGGCACGCCGTTCCTGCAACTGGGCGAGGTGCAGACCACCGCCAAGCGCATGCAGGGTCTATTCGCCGATTGGCATTTCTATCAGGCCGCGGTGCCGACCTACATTGGCGGTGCGATGACCTTCGCCTGGGGCGCCAGCAGTGCCGAGAGCCGCAAACTGCCGCTGGAAACCCTGATGCAGCGCTATAGCGGCAGCGGCATCGTGACCCGTTATTACAACCCGCACGTGCACATCGCCGCCTTCGCGCTGCCGCAGTACGTGCTACATGCGATCGCCAAGCCCAGCAACGACTGATCGCGCACGGCGCATCGCCCCTCGAGCGGCCCGCCCGGCAACGGTGCGGGCCGTTTTGTGTTCCGCGCTCCGGTTGAACTGCCACATGTCTCGCGGGTTCTACTGATGAAGCCCGCGACCCTGGCGCGCGGTGGCGTCGAGTCATCGAGTCCGTGCAGTCAGGTCCCTGGCCTGCTAGCTTGTCACTGTGGACATCGTCCACGTCTCTTCGACTAGCTGTTGCGACTCCCGTTTGCCCGATGTCTCGACGACGGAGCCGATCTCCCGCTGAGCTCGTGGCAACTTCATCCAGGTATGAGAGGAGGTTGAATCATGAGCACCACCTTCCATGAGGATGTCAGCAGCACCGTTCTGCGCCGGATGAAAGAGGGCGGTTTCGATTTCGCCCGTGTGCATCCCATCGAGTTCTACGCGGTATTCCCCGAGAGGGACCGTGCCCAGATCGCCGCCGAGAACTTCCGCGGTGAAACCATCAACACCCAGGTCTTTCCGCGCGAGGACGGAAGCTGGAATCTGCAGGTCAGCAAGGTGATGTACGCGACGTTCGACGGCATCGGCGACTTCGAGCAGGATCTGGAGGATCTGGTTGAACCCCTCGGTGGTGTGCTCGATGGCTGGGGCGTCACCCAGGAAATCGAAAGCCAGAGCCTCTGAACGTCACTCCCTTTTCAAATCGCTATTGAGCGCCTGGTCCCATGGCGGGACCGGGCCGAAGCGGGATTTGAGAAACTCCAGCAGCAGTCGGGTCCGCGAGTCGGCCTCGCGTGTCAGGCGCAGGGCATAGATGCCGCTGGCTTCCGGTTGCGGCAGTCCGCTTTCGCAGAACAGCGGAAGCAGTTCGCCGCGCAGCAACTGATCGCTGATCAGCCAGGTCGGCAGGTGAGCGATGCCGAGCCCGGCCAGCGCTCCGGCCAGTAGCGCCTCGGCATTGTTCGCCACCATCCGCAGGCGTCCGGGACGCAGCAGGCGCGGCTTGCCGTCGCGCTCGAAGCGCCAGGCATGCGGCGGAGCCAGCGCGTCCCAGTCGAGCCCGTCATGCTCGGGAAGCTCCTCCGGCTGCAATGGCAGGCCACGACGTTCCAGGTAGGCCGGGCTGGCGCAGACGATCCGCACCATCGGTGCCAGCGGCGTGGCGACCAGCCGCGTGTCGGCCAGCGGACCGATGCGCAACACCAGATCCACTTCCCCCAGATGTTCACCTTGCAGATCGACGAAGCTGTCGATCAGCCGCAGCTGGATATCTACACCTGGATAGGCCTGCAGGAACTCAGCCAGCGCCGGCGCCAGGTGCCGACGCCCGAATGGCGCAGGGGCGTCGATGCGGATCCGACCTTCCGGTGCGCTGTCCAACGACGTCGCTTCGGCACGCGCCAGATGCAGTTCCTGCACGATGCGCCGGGCGCGCTCGGCAAAGGCCAGTGCCGCAGGCATCGCCCGCACGGCATGGGTGCTGCGGCTGAACAGCTGACCGCCGAGGGCCTGCTCCAGTGCATCGATACGCCGTGCCACGGCGGAGGGCGTGAGGCCATGCCGGCGCGCAGCAGCGGAGAAGCTGCCGCATTCCAGCACGTCGAGGAAGAGTTCGAGTTGAGCGGAAAGGGCGTCTGGCAGCATTGTCGACTCTGCTTGTGCGTAAAGTGCAAAGCCATTGTGCGCGGCTGTGCGTATCGACGCCAGCCGTAGCGGCGTAGCATTCGCGTCTCTCTGACATTGGAACGCGCATATGCTGCTGGACATCGGGCTGAACATTCTGCTGGGACTGGCGTTGGGCACGCTTGGCGGACTGTTCGGCATTGGCGGCGGGCTGATCGCGATTCCGGTGTTGGGCGTGCTCTTCGGATTGGACCAGCAACTGGCCCAGGGTACGGCGCTGGTGATGGTGGTGCCCAACGTGCTGCTCGCCATCTGGCGCTACCATCAGCGCAACCGCATCGACTGGCGCCACGCCGCAGCGCTGGCAGGAGCCAGTTTTGTCTTCGCCATTCTCGGCGCGGGCGTAGCGGTCTCGCTGGACGCTGGCCGCATGCGCCTGGCGTTCGTTGGCTTTCTCTTGGCTCTGGCGGCCTACAATCTGCTGCGTGTGTTTCTGCGGCCAGCGCCCGGCAATGGTCAGCTGCGTCATTCCTGGCCATGGCTCAGCGTCCTCGGCGCAGGGGCGGGGGCGGCGGGCGGGTTGTTCGGCGTGGGCGGTGCGGTAATCGCCACGCCGATCCTGACCAGCGTATTCGGCACCTCGCAGGTGGTCGCCCAGGGGCTGTCACTGGCGCTGGCTGCGCCGAGCACCGGCGTTACCCTGGTGACCTATGCGCTGCATCAGCAGGTCAACTGGCTGCTGGGCTTGCCGCTAGCCGTTGGCGGGCTGCTCAGCATCAGTCTGGGCGTGCGCCTCGCCCATGCGCTGCCGGAGCATCTGCTGCGCCTGCTGTTCAGCGGATTTCTGGTGACCAGTGCGGTGCTGCTGGCGCTGGAAAGCTGAGCAGTTTCAGCCCGTCAGGCCGAGTAGGCCGCCGCCGAGCGCACCGGCGATTACCACCAGCCACGGCGGCAGCTTCCAGTAGCTCAGTGCGGCGAAGGCCAGCACGGCCAGGATGAAGTGTTCCGCGGCCTTGATCGCGCTGGTCCAGACCGGGTCGTATAGCGCCGCCAGCAGCAACCCGACCACGGCGGCATTGACACCCGCCAGCGCCGCCTGGCTGCGGCGATTGCCGCGCAGGCGCTCCCAGAACGGCAAGGCGCCGAACACCAGCAGGAAGGAGGGCGCGAACACCGCCAGCAGGCAGATGGTTGCGCCGAGCCAGCCGCTTGGGCCGCTGTTCATCGACGCGCCGAGAAACGCCGCGAAGGTGAACAGCGGACCGGGTACGGCCTGAGCCGCGCCATAGCCGGCGAGGAAGGCGTCGTTGTCGACCCAGCCGGACGGCACCACTTCGGCCTGCAGCAGCGGCAGCACCACGTGGCCGCCACCGAACACCAGCGCACCGGTGCGATAGAACGCATCGATCTGCGCCAGCGCCTGGCTGCCGCTGACGCCGGCCAGCATGGGCAGCAGCACCAGCAGCGCAAAGAACGCAAACAGGGCAGACAGCGCGGTGCGCGTCCTGATGCGCACGGGCAAGTTGGGGGTTGCCTCGCCTGGCGTCGGGCGGAACGCCAGCAATCCGATCAGCCCCGCCACGATGATGATCGCCACTTGGCTCCAGACGAAAGGCAGCAGCAACACGGCGCTTGCTGCGCCGAGCATGATCGCAACACGCGGCCCGTCGCTGCACAGCGAGCGTGCCATGCCCCACACGGCCTGGGCGACGACCGCCACCGCCACGATCTTCAGGCCCTGGATGAACCCGCCGGGCAGGGCGTCGCCCCAGCGGGCGATGCCCAGCGCGAACAGCGTCAGCGCGACGGCCGAGGGCAGCGTGAAGCCGGCCCAGGCCGCCAGCGAGCCCCGATAACCGCCGCGCAGCAGGCCGATCGCCAGGCCGGCCTGGCTGCTGGCAGGGCCGGGGAGGAACTGGCAGAGCGCAACCAGATCGGCATAGCCGCGCTCGTCCAACCAGCGGCGGCGCGCGACGAATTCGTCGCGAAAGTAGCCCAGATGCGCCACCGGGCCGCCAAAGGAGGTCAGCCCCAGACGCAGGAAGATCAGGAAGATGGTCCAGGTTTTCAGGGGCTCGGCGGCGGGGCGTTGGGTGTCGATGGACATGTGGGGATGGGCTGATCTGCAAGGGTCGAGTCGGGCGAAAATTCTAGCCGGCGATTGTGTCAGGCCGAAGACGCGCGTGTCGCTTCGCCATTGTGTGGCCAGTCGTCCGCCACGAGGAACAGCCGTTCCTGCTCCAGCCAGTCGCCGGATGCGTCAGGTTCGAGACGCACCATCAGCTGCGCCCGCGTTCGGGCCGGATGGCCCGCCAGCCATTCGGCAAGCCGGCTGACGCTCCACAGCTCGCTGTGCGCGATGCGTGCTGCGGCCAGCCAGGCCGCGCGGGGCAGCGGTTGCCAGACGGTCTCGGGCGTCGCAGCCTGATAGCCAGGCCAGTCGGACTGACGCAGCCAGCGACCGCGCAGATGTCGAGGATTGGCTCCATGAGGCAGGGCGCAACCCTGTGGCCAGGGCTGGAACAGGTAACCGCTGAGCCAGAAACTGCTCTGCACCTCGCGCCCGGTGAGTTCGGAGAGCACGGCCTGTGTCGCCGGCTGGTTGCACAGGGGCAGCTGGTGCTGGCACAGATGGGCGAGCTTGAGATCCAGGCGGTCATGATTGCCCGGACCGAGCCAGTGGGCGTGCTGGCTGCCGTCGCCAGGTCCGAAGCCCAAATAGAGCTTTATCGCCAGCTCCAGATGGTGCACGCCCTGATCATCGCAGAACAGCAGGTCCAGCTCGCCGAGGGTGCTGCCGTTCTGGCGGATCGGCAGGTTGGCTGCAAGCAGCTGAATATCGGGTGCCTGGCAAAGCGCGTACTGCCAGAGGCGCTCGTAGTACAGACCCAGGCGGCGATTGCTGCGCTGCGACAGCCAGGCCTCGAGTACCGATGGTTCGGCATCCTGGCTCAGCAGCCAGGTGGCCAGCAGCTCGGGTTCGCGATGCCAGCGGCTCGCAGTTAGAGGATGGCGCTGGCGCAGCGGCGCTTCGCTCAGCAATGCTGGCGACAGCAGCGTCCAGGCGAGATCGCGCACCTGTGGATGGCGAAGCAGGCTGGACAGCTCGGCAAGACTGATCGGGTTCATGTCAGCAGCATAGCCGTCAGTTTGCCGCCGGTTCGACGTTTCGCCGATAATCCGCTGCCGCTGAACAGAGGCGCCGCGGCACCGCTCTAACGGCTGTCAGCGAACCTTCGAGCGCATCTGCTGGCACGTCACGCCCAGGCCGGCTGCCTCGCCGGCGCGTCGCATGTTAACTTTCGGGCGTTGCGACGCCCGCAACCATCCGCCCAGCCACACCAGGGAGCGTCAATGGAGCAATTCCGCAATATCGGCATCATCGGCCGCCTGGGTAGCTCCCAGGTGCTGGATACCATCCGCCGGCTGAAGCGATTTCTCGTCGAACGCCATCTGCATGTGATCCTGGAGGAGAACATTGCCGAGGTCCTGCCCGGGCATGGCATGCAGACCTCGTCACGGCAGCGGCTGGGTGAATCCTGTGATCTGGTGATCGTGGTCGGTGGTGATGGCAGCCTGCTCGGCGCTGCGCGGGCAATGGCCAAGCATCGGGTGCCGGTGCTGGGCATCAACCGCGGCAGCCTCGGCTTTCTCACCGACATCCGCCCGGACGAGCTGGAAGAGAAGGTCGCCGAGGTGCTCAACGGCCAGTACACCCTGGAAAACCGCTTTTTGCTGGAAGCCCAGGCGCGCCGCTTCGATGAGCCGATCGGCGAGGGCGACGCGCTCAACGACGTGGTGCTGCATCCGGGAAAATCCACGCGCATGATCGAGTTCGAGCTGTACATCGACGGCCAGTTCGTCTGCAGCCAGAAGGCCGACGGCCTGATCGTGGCGACCCCGACGGGCTCCACCGCCTATTCGCTTTCCGCCGGCGGGCCGATCATGCATCCGCGGCTGGACGCCATCGTCGTCGTGCCGATGTACCCGCACACCCTGTCGAGTCGCCCGATCGTGGTCGATGGCAACAGCGAGCTGAAGATCGTGGTGTCGCCGAACATGCAGATCTATCCGCAGGTATCCTGCGACGGCCAGAACCATTTCACCTGTGCTCCCGGTGACACCGTGACCGTACGCAAGAAGCCGCAGAAGCTGCACCTGATCCATCCGCTGGATCACAACTACTACGAAGTCTGCCGAACCAAGCTGGGCTGGGGCAGCCGCCTCGGCGGGGGCGATTGATGCAGCTTGATCCCGAGCGCGGCTACGACCTGATAGGCGATATCCACGGCTGCGGCCATGCGCTGGCGCGCCTGCTGGATCAGCTGGGCTACCGTCAGCAGGGCGGAGTCTGGCGACATTCACGCCGGCAGGTGATCTTCCTCGGCGACATCATCGACCGCGGTCCGCATATTCGCGAGGCGCTGCATCTGGTTCATGGGATGGTCGAGCACGGCCAGGCGCACTGCATCATGGGCAACCACGAGTTCAACGCGCTGGGCTGGTACATGCCCGCGCCGCCGGGAAGTGGCCGGGAATTCGTGCGTGCGCACTCGCCGCGTTTCGCACGCCTGCTGCAGGAGACGTTCGAGCAGTTCGAACACTATCCGGACGAGTGGCAGGCCTTCCGCGACTGGTTCTACGAGTTGCCGCTGTTCCTGGAAACCGAACGTTTCCGAGTGGTGCATGCCTGCTGGGACAGCAGCGTGATCGCGCGCCTGCGCCCGCTGCTCGACGATGGCCGGATCAACCCGGCGCTCCTGCGCGAGGCCGGGCTGCCGGGTACCTTCATCTGCCAGGCGCTGGATCGGCTGCTGCGCGGCACCGACATGCCGCTGCCCGAGGGCATGACGCTGACCAGTGAGGAAGGCTTCGTGCGCACCTTCTTCCGCACCAAGTTCTGGGAAGAGAACCCGCAGACCTACGGTGACGTGGTATTCCAGCCCGATGGCCTGCCGGAGCATGCGGCGCGCCTGCCGCTGTCGCCGCAACAGAAGAATCGGCTGTTCCTTTACGGGCCGGACGAGCCGCTGCTGTTCGTCGGCCATTACTGGCGCCGCGGCCAGCCGGGGCCGCTGCGCGGCAACCTGGCCTGCCTGGACTACAGTGCGGTGAAGAACGGCAAGCTGGTGGCCTATCGGCTGGACCAGGAAACGCGCCTGGACCCGGCGAAGTTCGCCTGGGTCGAGGTCTGCGCGGTGTTCCGTCCATGAGTGTCGCGGTGAGCGAAGCGCTGCGCCTGCCGCTGTCGGAAGACCTCAGCGGGTTCATCGCGCTGCTGCGCCGCCTGCGCGTGCCTTGCCGGGTTTCGGAAGAGGGCGACCAGCAGGTGCTGCGGGTACCAAGCGAGGTGGTCGAACAGGTGCGCGACCTGTATGCCCGATACCCGCATGGAGACGACAGCGTGGTGGCCGAGCAGCCTCGGCGGCGCGGCGGTTTCGTCGCCGCCTTGCGCGCCAGCCCGCTTACCGCGGCGATGCTGCTGATCACCCTCGTGGTTGCCGGGATCACTCTGCTCGGCGAGAACTTTGCCACGATCCGCTGGCTGAACTTCGTCGACTTTCGCATCGACGGCGAGTACGCCTACTTCGCCACGCTGGAGCAGAGCCTCGCGGCCGGCCAGTGGTGGCGACTGATCACGCCGATCTTCGTGCACTTCGGCATCCTTCATCTGGCCATGAACAGCATGTGGTACTGGGAGCTGGGGCGGCGTATCGAAGCACGTCAGCGTGCCTGGATGCTGCTGGCGCTGACCGTGCTGTTCGGCCTGGTGTCCAACTTCGCCCAGTATCTGTTCGGTGGGCCGGGCATCTTCGGTGGTCTGTCCGGTGTGCTCTACGGTCTGCTCGGTCATTGCTGGCTGTATCAGAAGCTCGCACCGAACGAGGCCTACCGGCTGCCACCCGGCGTCGTGGTGCTGATGTTGGTGTGGCTGGTGATTTGCCTGACCGGCGTCATCGAGGTGCTCAGCTTCGGCGCGCTGGCGATCGCCAACGCGGCGCATGTCGGCGGGCTGGTCGCCGGCTGCCTGACCGGTGTGATTGGCGGCACGCTGGCGCGGCGCCGCTAGCGGGCTGTCGCGCTTTTCCCTAAAGCGCGACAGCCCGGTAGAATGGCCGCTCGTTTCCCCCGGAGCTGGCCATGTCGACCTTTATCCAAACCGCCGAAAACATCACCCCCGAAATCTACGCGAGCCTCAAGCAGGCCCTCGAACTGGGCAAATGGGCTGACGGCCGCAAGCTGACCCCCGAGCAGAAGGAAACCTGCATGCAGGCGGTGATCGCCTGGGAGATGAAGAATCTTCCCGAGGAAGAGCGCACCGGCTACATGGGTGGCCAGGAATGCGGCTCCAAGAGCAAGAAGGCCGAGGCCGCCATCGACACCAGCCTGTTCACACCGGCTTCCGGAACCCGCCACTGATGCTGGAGCTCGGACGCGGCGCGCTGGAGAAGATGTCGGTTCAGCTCGAATCGGGCGTGCCTGTGCAGTACGCCTTTCGCCTCGGCGAAGGACTGGTGCCGGTCAACCCACTGATCGGTCGGCAGGTTCGGCTGGAATACCTGGGTGCCATCCACTGCACACACTGCGGGCGCAAGACCAACAAGAGCTTCAGCCAGGGCTACTGCTATCCCTGCTTCAAGAAGCTGCCGCAGTGCGACGTCTGCATCATGAGCCCGGAAAAATGCCACCACGACTTCGGCACCTGCCGTGATCCGCAATGGGGCATGGACTTCTGCATGACCGACCACGTGGTCTACCTGGCCAACTCGTCGGGCATCAAGGTCGGCATCACCCGCGCCACCCAGCTGCCGACCCGCTGGCTCGACCAGGGTGCGAGCCAGGCGCTGCCGATCATGCGGGTCGCCACCCGTCAGCAATCGGGCATGGTCGAAGACCTGCTACGCAGCCAGGTCGCCGATCGCACCAACTGGCGCGCGCTGCTCAAGGGTGACGCCGAGCCCATCGACCTGATCGAGATGCGCGAGCGGATCTTCGATGCCTGCGCCGCCGGGCTGCAGGGTCTGCAGCAGCGCTACGGCTTGCAGGCGATCCAGCCGGTCGCCGATGCCGAGGTGGTGGAGATCCGTTATCCCGTGGAGGCCTACCCGACCAAGGTCGTCAGTCTCGATCTGGACAAGACGCCGGTGGTCGAGGGGACGCTGCTGGGCATCAAGGGTCAATACCTGATCCTCGATACCGGCGTGATCAATATCCGCAAGTTCACTGCCTATCAGGTGGCCGCCAGCGCCGCTGCGTAGGGTGGACAACGGCGCAGCCTTGTCCACCGCAGGGCAGGACACAGTGAGTGCATACGGTGGATGTAGGAAGCGACATCCACCCTACGGCGCTAGGGCTGCCGGCTCAAGGATGAGCGGCCAGGGCAATCGCGTGGAAAAGGCTTCGCTGTTTCCACCCTACAAGTCCGCCGCGACAGACGCTAAGCTCGAACTCACTCGCAGCCCGGGTTCCCCGGGCTGGCACCATCGCCATATTCCCGCTTGAAGCGTGCCGCTTGAAGCTCAGTCGACGAGGTTTCCATGCGTACCGAACAACCGAAAGTCATTCATCTGAAGGATTACCAGGCCCCCGAGTACCTGATCGATGAAACCCATCTGACCTTCGAGCTGTACGAGGATCGCACCCTGGTGCACGCCCAGCTGGTGATGCGCCGCAATTCCGAGCGTCCGGCCGGCAAGCTGCCGCCATTGGAGCTGCATGGACAGCAGCTCGAGCTGCTGTCCATTGCGCTGAACGACCGCGAGCTTGGCCTGGGTGACTACCAGATCAGCGACGATTGCCTGACCCTGCAGCCGGATAGCGACAGCTTCGTCATCGACAGCTCGGTGGTGATCCACCCGGAAAGCAACACCGCGCTGGAAGGGCTGTACAAGTCCGGCAGCATGTTCTGCACCCAGTGCGAGGCCGAGGGCTTCCGCAAGATCACCTACTACCTCGACCGCCCGGACGTGATGAGCAAGTTCACTACCACGGTGAGCGCTGAACAGAAGGCCTACCCGGTGCTGCTCTCCAACGGCAACCCGATTGCCAGCGGCAGCGAAGAAAACGGCCGCCACTGGGCGACCTGGGAAGACCCGTTCAAGAAGCCGGCCTATCTGTTCGCCCTGGTGGCCGGTGATCTCTGGTGCGTCGAAGACAGCTTCACCACCATGAGCGGGCGCAACGTGGCGCTGCGCATCTACGTCGAGCCGGAAAATATCGACAAGTGCCAGCACGCCATGGACAGCCTGAAGAAGTCGATGAAGTGGGACGAAGAGGCCTATGGTCGCGAGTACGACCTGGACATCTTCATGATCGTCGCGGTCAACGACTTCAACATGGGCGCCATGGAGAACAAGGGCCTCAATATCTTCAACTCCAGCGCCGTGCTGGCCCGCGCCGAAACCGCGACCGATGCTGCGCACCAGCGCGTCGAGGCGATCGTCGCCCACGAATACTTCCACAACTGGTCGGGCAATCGCGTGACCTGTCGCGACTGGTTCCAGCTGTCGCTCAAGGAAGGCTTCACCGTCTTCCGCGATTCGCAGTTCAGTGCCGACATGAACTCGGCGACGGTCAAGCGCATCGAGGATGTCGCCTACCTGCGCACTCACCAGTTCGCCGAGGATGCCGGCCCCATGGCGCACTCGGTGCGCCCGGAATCCTTTATCGAGATTTCCAACTTCTACACCCTGACCGTCTACGAGAAGGGTGCCGAAGTGGTACGGATGATCCAGACGCTGCTAGGTGAAGAAGGCTTCCGCAAGGGCAGCGACCTCTATTTCGAACGCCATGACGGCCAGGCGGTGACGGTCGACGATTTCGTCAAAGCCATGGAAGACGCCAACGGTGCCGATCTGACCCAGTTCAAGCGCTGGTACAGCCAGTCCGGCACGCCGCGCCTGGCCGTCAGCGAGCAATACGACGAGGCGGCGAAGACCTACCGCCTGACCTTCCGCCAGAGTTGTCCGCCGACACCGGGCCAGCCGACCAAGGAGCCGTTCGTGATTCCGGTGGCGCTGGGCCTGCTTGCCGCCGATGGTTCGGACATGCCGCTGCGTCTGGACGGTGAAGCCTCCGCCGTCGGGACCAGCCGCGTGCTGGCGGTGACCGAAGCCGAGCAGACCTTCACCTTCGTCGACGTCGCCGAGCGCCCGCTGCCATCGCTGCTGCGTGGCTTCTCCGCACCGGTGAAGCTGGACTATCCGTACAACCGTGACCAGCTGATGTTCCTCATGCAGCACGACTCCGATGGCTTCAACCGCTGGGAAGCGGGTCAGCAGTTGTCGGTGCAGGTGCTGCAGGAGCTGATCGGTCAGCATCAGCGTGGGGAAGCGTTGGTGATGGATGAGCGCCTGGTCGATGCGCTACGCAGCCTGTTGCAAAACGAGACGCTCGATGCAGCCATGGTTGCCGAGATGCTTTCGTTGCCGGGCGAGGCCTATCTGACCGAAATCAGCGAAGTGGCGGACGTGGATGCCATCCATACGGCACGCGAGTTCGCCCGCAAGCGCATCGCCGACGCGTTGTTCGAGCCGCTGTGGCAGCGCTACCAGGCCAATCGCGAAACCTCGCGCAGCACGCCCTATGTCGCCTCGGCCGAACATTTCGCCCGTCGCGCCCTGCAGAACATCGCATTGTCGTATCTGATGCTGAGCGAAAAAGCCGAAGTCGTGGAAGCCTGCCTGGAACAGTTCGAGCAGGCCGACAACATGACCGAGCGGCTGACCGCACTGGCCGTGTTGGTCAACTCGCCGTTCGAGGCCGAGCGCGACAAGGCGCTGCAGGCCTTCGCCGAGCACTTCAAGGACAACCCGCTGGTCATGGATCAGTGGTTCAGCGTTCAGGCCGGCAACCCGTTGCCCGGTGGGCTGGAGCGGGTGCAGACGCTGATGCAGCACCCGGCTTTCACCCTGAAGAACCCGAACAAGGTGCGTGCGTTGATCGGCGCCTTCGCCAACCAGAACCTGGTCAACTTCCACCGCGCCGATGGCGCCGGCTACCGCTTCCTCGCCGACCAGGTCATCACCCTCAACGCGTTGAACCCGCAGATCGCCTCGCGCCTGCTGGCACCGCTGACCCGCTGGCGCAAATACGACAGCGCTCGCCAGGCGCTGATGAAGGGCGAGCTGGAGCGCATCCTTGCATCCGGAGAGCTGTCCAGCGATGTCTACGAAGTGGTGAGCAAGAGCCTCGCCTGATTCGACAAGGCCGATCGTGCAATGCGATCGGCCTTTCTTTTGCGAGAGCCTGTTCCCTGGCGCTATCCAGAAGAACAAACCTTCCTGCGTATCGTGACCATCCACCGGCGCCTCGCGTCGGATCGTCACTGCGCGTGCGAACGAGGCGGCCGGCCATACTGGCCACTGGCCCAATCAGCCTGGCTGATCATGCGTCAATCATTGCGTGAGAGTTAACAATTCATAACGTCCGGCCAATTGTGCCTGCCCGCGGAAGCTGGCTAGGATGGCTGCGCCTGTATCTCGGGCCTTACCTAATAAGAATAAAGGGGGTATGTATGAGTGAGCCCGTTCAGCGGCGCACACTATCCGGCCGCGCCGAGGTTCCAAGCCAGGCGAGGGCGTCGCGTCTTCACTCATCGGTTGCCGGCATGCTTTCACTGTGCGGCGCCGTTTCGCTCCTGTTGCTGGCAGCAACGGCACCAGTCCAGGCCGCTACCGACGGCCAGACCCGCTACTCCATCGAGTCGGCGAAAGCCGTATCCAATCTTCTGCTCGACATCGCCCAGGCTGGTGAACGCCTCGTTGCGGCGGGCGATCGGGGCCACATTCTCTATTCCGATGACGACGGTGCCAGCTGGACGCAGGCCAAGGTGCCGACGCGTCAGCTGCTGACCGCTATCGACTTCGTCGACGACAAGCACGGCTGGGCGGTGGGCCACGACGCGCTGATCCTGGCTACCGCCGACGGCGGTGAGAGCTGGACGGTGCAGTACGAGGATCGCGAACGCGAAGCCCCCTTGCTGGACGTCTGGTTCGAAGACACCCAGCACGGCATCGCGGTAGGCGCCTACGGCGCGCTGCTCGAAACCATCGATGGCGGGCAGAGCTGGGAGGACATCAGCGAGCGCCTCGACAACGAGGACGGTTACCACCTGAACGCCATCGCCCATATCCAGGGCTCGGGCCTGTTCGTGGTTGGCGAACTGGGCGGCATGTTCCGTTCCTCCGATCTCGGCGAAACCTGGGAGCGCGTCGAATCGCCGTATCAGGGTTCGTTCTTCGGGGTGGTCAGTGGTTCGGAGCCGGGGGTTGTGGTTGCCTTCGGTCTGCGCGGCCACCTCTTCCGTTCCGTCGATTTCGGCGACAACTGGGAAGGCATCGAGCTCAGCAACGGTAATGGCAATGTGCTGGAGTCCGGGCTGGCCGACGGCAATCTGCTGCGCGACGGGCGCATCGTGGTGGTCGGCCATGGCGGTGCGGTGCTCACCAGCGACGATCAGGGCCGTAGCTTCAAACTGTTCAATCGTCCCGACCGCCGTTCGCTGTCGGGCGTTACCTCCGATTCCCAAGGCAACCTGATCCTGGTAGGGCAGGGTGGTGTTCGCATCGCCTCGCCATCGGGCGCGGATCTGGCCCCAAAACAATAAAGCCGGGAGAGTCTGCATGACCAAGCACCAACAGAAGCCGGCGTCGTTCCTCGAACGCCTGATATTCAATAACCGGCCGGCAGTCGTCGTACTCTGCCTGCTGATCAGCGCGTTCCTGTTTTATCAGGCGGCCCAGGTTCGGCCGCAGACCAGCTTCGAGAAGATGATCCCGCTGGGGCATCCGTACATCCAGAAGATGCTCGAGCACCAGAACGACCTGGCCAACCTCGGCAACACCGTGCGGATTTCGGTGGAAGCGGTGGAGGGCGACATCTTCTCCAAGGAGTACATGGAGACGCTGCGGCAGATCCATGACGAGGTGTTCTACATCCACGGCGTCGACCGCTCGAACATGAAGTCGTTGTGGAGCCCGAGCGTGCGCTGGACCGAGGTTACCGAGGAGGGCTTCGCTGGCGGCGAAGTGATCCCGCAGACCTACGACGGCTCGCCCGAAAGCCTGGATGACCTGCGCGACAACATCCTCAAGTCCGGCCAGATCGGCCGTCTGGTGGCGAACAACTTCAAGTCGAGCATCATCGATGTGCCGCTGCTGGAGTCCTACCCGGACCCGGAAGACCAGAGCCGGCAGATCAAACTGGACTACCAGAAGTTCTCCCACGAGCTGGAAGAGAAGATCCGCGAGAAGTATCAGGCACAGAACCCTAACGTGAAGGTGCACATCATCGGCTTCGCCAAGAAGGTCGGTGACCTGATTGACGGGCTGGTTGGCGTGGCGCTGTTCTTCATCGTCGCCATCGGTATCACCTTCGTGCTGCTGCTGTGGTTCACCCGTTGCCTGAAGAGCACCATCGCGGTGCTGATCACGACGCTGATCGCGGTGGTCTGGCAGCTCGGCCTGCTGCATACCCTCGGCTTCGGGCTAGACCCCTATTCGATGCTGGTGCCGTTCCTGGTATTCGCCATCGGTATTTCCCACGGCGTGCAGAAGATCAACGGGATCGCCATGGCTTCGGGCTATACCGAAGATCCGGTGACGGCAGCACGCATGGCGTTCCGCCAGCTTTTCATTCCGGGAATGGTGGCGTTGCTGTCCGATGCGGTGGGTTTCGTCACCCTCCTGCTGATCGATATCGGTGTGATCCGCGAGCTGGCCATCGGCGCTTCGCTCGGTGTGGCGGTGATTATCCTGACCAACCTGATCCTGCTGCCGGTGGCGATCTCCTACATGGGGATCAGCCAGAAGGCGATCAAGCAGGCCCGCGAAGAGGCCTCGCGCGATCATCCTTTCTGGCGCGCGCTGTCGAACTTCGCCAGCCCGAAAGTGGCGCCGATTTCCATCACCATTGCCGTGGTCGCCCTGGTTGGTGGTCTCTGGTACGGACAGAACCTTAAGATCGGCGACCTCGATCAGGGCGCACCGGAGCTGCATCCGGACTCGCGCTACAACCTGGACAACGACTTCGTCATCCGCAACTACTCGACCAGCTCCGACGTGTTGGTGGTGATGGTCAAGACCGCGCCAGAAGGCTGCTCGCACTACGACACGCTCGCCGCCATGGACGAGCTGATGTGGAAGATGCAGAACACCGAGGGCGTGCAGTCGGCGGTATCGATGGTGTCGGTGGCGCGCCAGGGCATCAAGGGCATGAACGAGGGCAGCCTGAAATGGGAGACGCTGTCGCGTAACCAGCATGTGCTGAACAACTCCATCGCCCGTGCTGAAGGGATGTACAACAGCGACTGCTCGCTGGCGCCGGTATTGGTGTTCCTCAACGATCACAAGGCCGAGACGCTGGAACACGTGGTGGCCGCGGCAAAGGACTTCGCCGAGGAGAACAACCGCGAAGGTCTGGAGTTCGTGCTGGCCTCGGGCAACGCCGGGATCGAGGCGGCCACCAACGAGGTTATCGCCGCGTCGGAAACCACCATGCTGATCGCCGTCTACCTGGCGGTGAGCATCATGTGCCTGCTGACCTTCCGCTCGCTGGCCGCGACGCTCTGCGTGATCCTGCCGCTGGTGTTGACATCGATCCTCGGCAACGCGCTTATGGCCTTCATGGGCATCGGGGTGAAGGTCGCCACGCTACCGGTGATCGCGCTGGGTGTGGGCATCGGTGTGGACTACGGGATCTACATCTACAGCCGCCTGGAGACCTTCCTGCGTCAGGGGATGACCCTGCAGGAAGCCTACTACCAGACGCTGAAATCCACCGGCAAGGCGGTGATCTTCACCGGCATCTGCCTGGCGATCGGTGTGGTGACCTGGGTGTTCTCGGCGATCAAGTTCCAAGCCGACATGGGCCTTATGCTGACCTTCATGTTCCTCTGGAACATGGTCGGCGCGATCTGGCTGCTGCCGGCTCTGGCTCGCTTCCTGATCAAACCGGAGAAGCTGCGTCAGAAGGCGTGATGATCACGCTGTAACGAAAACCGCGGCCCTGGGGCCGCGGTTTTTTTATGGGTTTCTTACGCATGACAGCTACGCTCAGGCGCTCTGGCTTATCGCCTGGAACGCAGCCTGGGCGGCGACTTCGCCGATCACCAGGATTGCCGGGCTCTTCAGCTTGAAGGTCAGGGCATCTCGGCACATGTCGGCGAGGCTCGAACGGCATTCGCGTTGCTGCGGCAGCGATGCGTTCTCGATCATCGCCACTGGCGTCGAAGCGGCAAGGCCGCCTTCCAGCAGCCCGACCTGTACCTGCTCCAGCTTGCTGACCCCCATGTACACCACCAGCGTGGTGCCGCTTTTGGCCAACGCCTGCCATTCCGGGCTGCTGTCGTCGAGCGTGTGCGCCGTGACCAGGGTGACGCCGCGGGCCACGCCGCGCTGGGTCAGCGAGATGCCGCATTGCGTGGCGCCGGCCAGGCCGGCGGTGATGCCGTTGACCAGTTCGACCTCGATGCCGCGTGCCGACAGCCATTCGGCCTCTTCGCCACCGCGACCGAAGATGCACGGATCGCCACCCTTGAGGCGCACCACGCACTTGCCCTGGCGGGCGTAGCGCAGCATCAGCCGGTGGATGAAGGCCTGCGGCGTGGAACGGCAGCCGCCGCGCTTGCCCACGGGGATGATGCGAGCGTTCGGGCAGTGTTCGAGCACGGCGGGATTGACCAGGTCATCGATCATCACCACCTGTGCCTCGCCCAGCGCGCGCACGGCCTTGAGGGTCAGCAGTTCCGGGTCGCCGGGGCCGGCGCCTACCAGCCAGACTTTTGCGCTCATAGGGAAATCCTCGTCTTGGGTGGTATCAGAGAAGTGCGCGTTCCGGCTGGCTGGCCAGCAGACGCTTGATTTCGGGAACGCAGGAGCCACAGCTGGTGCCGCAACCGAGTTCCTGCTTGAGGCCAGTCAGATCGAGACCGCGCTCGATGCCTGCACGGACCTTGCTCTGGCTGACGTTCATGCAATTGCACAGGGTGCGGTCGGTATTGATCGTCGCGCCGCCAGGCGGCGCGCTGAGGGGCGCCAGTAGCCAGCGACGCAGTTCGGCATCGGCACTGCCGCTTTCCCAGAGGCCGCGAAGCCACTGCCGAGCGGCGGTTTCGCCGGCCAGGCGCAGGGCGACGATACGGCCTTCCTCGATGCGTACGCGCTTGCCGACAGCACGGCGCGGGTCGTCATAGGCCAGCACCGGGCCTTCGTCGAGGCCGAGCAGGCTGTCGATGGCGTCCAGCTCGGCAGCCGTTGGGGTCGCATCCCGGGCGGCGCGGATCAGCAATGCCGAGCGTTCGCGCCCGCCGAGGCTGAAGCTGGCGTAGTCGAAGGCTTCGAACAATGGCCGCAGCGCCTCGAAGCGTCGCTGCACATCACCTTCGACTAGCGCGAAGAACTGCCACGGCAGTTCGACCTGTTCGACTTCGATGCCAGCGTGCTTGAGTTCCGGCTGCTTCGACAAAGGGTCGACACTGGCCAGGGTCAGGACGTTGCAGCCCAGCCCCTTGAGAAAGCGATCGCCCCAGTGCATCGGCAGGAAGGTCTGGCCGGCACGCAGGCTGTCGTCCTTCTGCACCGGCAGGATCAGGCTGCCGCGGCGGCTCTTCACCTGTACCAGCTGGCCGTCCAGCAGACGCCGGCGACGCATGTCCTCGGCGTTCATGCCGAGTAGTGCTTCCTCGACATGGCTGAACAGCCGCGCCGCGGTGCCGGTGCGGCTCATGCCGTGCCACTGGTCGCGCAGCCGGCCGGTATTGAGCGTCAGCGGGTAGCGCGCCTCGCGCTTTTCCTTCGGCGCCTGGTAGTGCTCGGCGATAAAGCGCGCACGACCAGTGGCAGTGGGAAACACACCGTCACCATACAGCCGCGCGGTGCCCAGTTCGCTGCCTGGCGGAAACGGCCATTGCTGCGGACCGAGGGCGTCGATCAGTGCGTAGCTCAGGCCGCTGTAGTCCAGATCACGGGCGGCGGTGAGCGGCTTGTACTCCTCGAACAGCGCTTCGGCACTCTCGAACGCGAACAGGCTCGGCGCGCCGGGACGCAGATGACGTTCCAGCCGTCGGGCAAAATCGCAAGTGATCGCCCAGTCCGCGCGGGCTTCGCCGGGCGCCGGCACGGCGCGACGTACATGGCTGATGCGGCGCTCGGAGTTGGTCACCGTGCCTTCCTTCTCGCCCCAGCTCGCGGCCGGCAGCAGAAGGTCGGCGTGGCGGCAGGTCTCGGTGGTGAAGAAGGCTTCCTGCACCACGACGAAGGGGCAGGTGGCCAGGGCCTCATGGACTTTCTGCTGGTCCGGCAGCGACTGCGCCGGGTTGGTACAGGCGATCCACAGCGCCTTGATCTTGCCTGCACGCACCGCCTCGAACAGCCCAATGGCGGGCAATCCAGGCTGTTCGGGCAGCTGCTCGACACCCCAGTAGGCCGCCACTTCTGCACGGTGTTCGGCATTGGCCGCGTCGCGGTGGCCGGGCAACAGGTTGGACAGGCTGCCGGTTTCGCGGCCGCCCATGGCGTTCGGTTGACCGGTGAGTGAGAAGGGCCCGGCGCCCGGCTTGCCGATCTGTCCGGTGGCCAGGTGCAGGTTGATCAGCGCGCTGTTCTTCGCGCTGCCGGCGGTAGACTGATTCAGACCCATGCACCACAGGGAGAGGAAGGCCGGAGCGCTTCCGATCAGCCGTGCGCAGGTTTGCAGATCATCTACCGAGATGCCGCAGAGGTCGGCGACCATCGCCGGGGTGTAGTCGCGCACCAGGCTTTTCAGCGCATCGAAGCCCTCGGTATGCGCATCGATGAAGCGGCGGTCGATCCAGCCTTCCCACATGAGGATATGCAGCAGGCCGTGGAACAGCGCGACATCGGTGCCGGGCAGGATCGGCAGGTGCAGATCGGCCAGTTCGCTGGTGTCGGTGCGCCGCGGGTCGACGACGATGATGGTCATCTCCGGCCGCTTCGACTTGGCTTCCTCCAGGCGGCGGAACAGCACCGGATGCGCGTAGGCCATGTTGCTGCCGGCGATCAGCAGGCAGTCGGCCTGCTCAATATCTTCGTAGGAGCAGGGCGGGGCGTCGGCGCCCAGGCTGCGCTTGTAGCCGACCACCGCCGAGGACATGCACAGCCGCGAGTTGGAATCCAGGTTGTTGGTACCGACCAGGGCGCGGGCCAGTTTGTTGAAGGCGTAGTAGTCCTCGGTCAGCAGCTGGCCGGAGACATAGAAGGCGACGCTGTCCGGCCCGTGTTCGCGGATGGTCTCGGCGAATACGCTGGCCGCATGCTCCAGCGCGCTGTCCCAGTCGGTGCGACCGCGGGCCAGGCCCTTGCCCAGACGCAGCTCAGGGTAGAGCGCGCGGGCCCCCAGGTCGCCGGTCAGGTGCAGGGTCGAGCCCTTGCTGCACAGCTTGCCGAGGTTGGCCGGATGGCTGGGGTCGCCGGCCACATCGAGGATGCGCTCGCCGTCGTGCTCGATCAGCACGCCACAGCCGACTCCGCAGTAGCAGCAGGTCGAGGCGGTTGTCATACGCATGGCGTCGTCTCCTGGAAAAAGGTGCTGGGTCAATTGCGCGTGTTCAGGCCGCGCATTCCTTGCGTGGGTTCAGCGAAAGCTGCACGCGCCCGTTCTCGACGCGCGCCGCGTGACGATGGGCGCAGCCGACGTCCGGGGCCAAGGCCTCGCCGCTGGCCAGATCGATTTGCCAGTTGTGCAGCGGGCAGGCGACCTGCTTGCCGTAGACGATCCCCTGCGACAGCGGCCCGCCCTTGTGCGGGCAGCGATCGTCGAGGGCGAAGACCTGATCGTCCGCGGTGCGGAATATCGCAATGTCACCCTTGGGGCCGGCGACGATGCGCGAGCCGAGCGGGTTGATCTCATCCAGTGCGCAGATATCGAGCCAGTTCATGCGGTGTCCCTCCAGGTCGGTGCTCAGGCGTTTTCCAGCTGCTTGACGGCGATGCGGTCGAATTCCTTCTTCAGCTGCGGCTTGGAAAGCTGCTCCTGCCACGGGTCCTGCTCGAAGGAAAGCGAGAACAGCAGCCGCTGGTGCAGCGCCTTGCGCCGCTCGGCATCGTTCAGCACGGCCTGTTTGATGTGATCCATGCCGACGCGCTGCAGGTAGTGCACGGTGCGTTCGAGGTAGAAGGCTTCCTCGCGGTAGAGCTGGAGGAACGCCAGGCTGTATTCCATGACCTCCTCGGCGCTCTTCACCTTGACGAAGAACTCGCCGGCCTCGGTCTTGATGCCGCCGTTGCCGCCGATGTACAGCTCCCAGCCGGAGTCCACACCGATGATGCCGACGTCCTTGATACCGGATTCGGCGCAATTGCGCGGGCAGCCGGAGACGGCCAGCTTGACCTTGTGCGGCGACCACATGTTGAACAGCGCGTGTTCCAGGTCGATGCCCATCTGCGTCGAGTTCTGCGTACCGAAGCGGCAGAACTCGCTGCCGACGCAGGTCTTCACGGTGCGGATGGATTTGCCGTAGGCGTGACCGGAGGGCATGTCCAGGTCTTTCCAGACGCCCGGCAGGTCTTCCTTGCGGATGCCCAGCAGGTCGATACGCTGGCCGCCGGTGACCTTGACCATCGGCACCTGATACTTGTCCGCCACGTCGGCGATGCGCCGCAGCTCGGCGGCATTGGTGACACCGCCCCACATCCGCGGCACCACGGAGTAGGTGCCGTCCTTCTGGATGTTGGCGTGGGCGCGTTCGTTGATGAAGCGCGACTGCGGGTCGTCCTTGGCCTCGCCCGGCCAGGTGGAGATCAGGTAGTAGTTCAGCGCCGGGCGGCAGGTGGCGCAGCCGTTCGGCGTGCGCCATTCCATGAAGGCCATGGCCGCGGGAATGCTGGTCAGATGGTGTTCGCGAATGGCCTTGCGCACCTGGCCATGGTTGAGGTCGCTGCAGCCGCAGATGGCTTTTTCGCTCTTCGGCTTGACGTCGGCCGCGCCGCCCACGGTGTTGATCAGAATCTGTTCGACCAGCCCGGCGCAGGAGCCGCAGGAACTGGCGGCCTTGGTGTGCTTTTTCACCTCGTCCACCGAGAACAGCCCGTGCTCCTGGATCGCCTTGACGATGGTGCCCTTGCACACGCCGTTGCAGCCGCAGACTTCCATGTCGTCCGGCATGGACATGGCCTTGCTCTGGCCCTGGTGGCCGGCGTCGCCGATGGCGCCCTCGCCGAACATCAGGTGGTCGCGGATCTGCGCGACGTTCTGGCCCTCGCGCACCTGGCGGAAGTACCAGCCGCCATCGGCGGTGTCGCCATACAGGCAGGCGCCGACCAGCACGTCGTCCTTGATCACCAGCTTCTTGTACACACCGCCGATGGGATCGGAGAGGGTAATGGTCTCGGTGCCTTCGCCGCCGATGAAATCGCCGGCGGAGAACAGGTCGATGCCGGTGACCTTGAGCTTGGTCGAAGTCACCGAGCCGAGATAGCGGGCGAAGCCGAGCATGGCCAGGTGGTTGGCGCAGACCTTGGCCTGTTCGAACAGCGGGGCGACCAGGCCATAGGCGGTGCCGCGATGATTGGCGCATTCGCCGACGGCGTAGATGCGCGGGTCATAGGTTTGCAGGGTGTCGTTGACCAGGATGCCGCGGTTGCACGGAATACCGGCCTGTTCGGCCAGTTCGCTGTTGGGGCGGATGCCGGCGGCCATCACCACCAGGTCGGCGGGGATCACGTCACCGTCTTTGAACTTGACCGCGCAGACCCGGCCTTCGCCGTTGTCGAGCAGTTCGGCGGTGTGCTTGGGCAGGAGAAACTTCAGGCCGCGGCTTTCCAGCGCGTTTTGCAGCAAGGTGCCGGCGGTCTTGTCCAACTGGCGCTCCATCAGCCAGTCACCGATGTGCACCACGGTCACATCCATGCCACGCAGCTTGAGGCCGTTGGCTGCTTCCAGGCCTAGCAGGCCGCCGCCGATGACCACCGCGTGCTTGTGGGTCTTGGCGGTTTCCATCATCACCTGGGTGTCGGCAATGTCGCGGTAGCCGATGACCCCCTGCAGATCGTTGCCGGGAATCGGCAGGATGAACGGATTGGAACCGGTGGCGATGAGCAGGCGGTTGTATTCGGCCTCACTGCCGTCATCGGCGATGACCCGGCGTTTGACGCGATCGATCTTCACCACCTTGCGGTTGAGCATGAGGCGGATGTCGTTCGCGGCGTACCAGTCCAGGTCGTTGAGCACGATCTCTTCGAACTGCTGTTCGCCGGCCAGCACGGGGGAGAGCAGGATGCGGTTGTAGTTGGGATGCGGCTCGGCGCCGAACACCGTGATGTCGTAGAGCTCGTTGGTGAGCTTGAGCAGTTCCTCGAGGGTTCGCACGCCGGCCATGCCGTTGCCGATCATCACCAGTTTGAGTTTCTTCATGCCCGTTCTCCGTGCCAAGCGATGTCTGCCGCCCGGCCTGCTCGAAATTTTTCAACAACAAAAAAGGCGTCCCACCGGTTACCCAGTGAGGACGCCTTTGTCCGTGTCCCGCTCAGTCGGGAAACCTGCCGCTCCACGTTGAGGGTCAGGTCGTAATGATTCTTCGATGTTCTGCTTTGCAGAGGCTGTGCCAACTTGCAATTGCGCCGGTTTTCAAGGGCTTGAGCGCCTGCTGTGGAGCGGCGCTGACCGATCAGCTGCACCGATATGCAGCGGCTTGCGCCCTGATGGTGCGAATCCGCCCTGAGATCGACTCTGAAAAACGCCGTTGACAGGCTGCGGCCAGCTTTCTAAAGTTTCGCCCATGCGCCGATTTAGTCAGCTACTTGCGGGGCGCCTGGAGCCGATGGCTTCGAAATACCGCTAAAGCGCTGGTTCCGGTGTCGCCTCCCACCGCTGCCCAGCGGAATCCTCGAGGCGGAAGTTGAATTGATGAACGCAAAGCACGCCCAGTTGCGCCTGGCCCCGATCACCAGCGGCCTGCATCCCAGCAATCCGAAAATCCTCTTGGGTGGTACTCACCAGCCATCCCTGTTGCGCTACCTCGAAGGTTGGCCGCGACGTCATCGCAAATCCCGCGCCCTGCTTATCCAGTTCGCCACGGCCGACGAGTCGCTGGCGCGTTTCGCCACCGACAGCTTCGACCTGGCCGTGATCCAGGCGCCGACAGCAGAGCGCCTGGAAGAATGCGTGCGTGAGCTGACCCGCGTCGCGCGGCAGGGCCTGATCACCCGGCGCTGAATCAGGCGCTCTTCATCAGCAGCACGACCAGCAAGAGGTTGAGCAGCAGCGACAGCAGCGCCATGCCGCGCCATACCTTCAGCGGCTCGCGTTCGAGCAGGGGGCGTGGCCGAAGACTGGCGCTGCGCTGTTCGCCCTGTTCCAGCTCAAGCAGCCATTGCTCGGCGGTCTCGAAGCGCTGCCGTGGATCGACCGCCACCGCGCGGCTCAGGCTTTCCTCCAGCCAGTTCGGCACGTCCGGGCGATAGCGGCTGGCCGGTGTCGGATTGCCGAAGCGCGGACGCTGGAAGGCTTCGATCTCGCCGTACGGGTAGTGCCCGGTCAGCAGGTAATAGAGGGTCACGCCGGTCGCATAGAGATCCTGCGCTGCGCTGGGTTCGGCTCCCGTAAATGCCTCCGGGGCAATGAAACTCGGGGTTCCGGGCAGGTGATTGGGCAGGTCGCGGGACAACCCGGGGCAGAACGCCAGGCCGAAATCCAGGATGCGCAGCTCGCCGTCCTCGCCCAGCAGCAGGTTCTCCGGCTTGATGTCGCGGTGCAGGATATTGCGCCGATGCAGCATGCCTACCGCGCGGATCAGCCGGGAGGCGACCTGTAGCAGATCGGCCAGTGGCAGGGGGCCGTCCCGCTCGAAGCGTCGCGCCAGCGTCGTCCCGCTGTACTCGCGCTGCACGTAATAGAGGTGTTGGCGTTCTGGCAGCGGGTGCAGCTCGGCGAAGTTGCGCCCGGCGACCCGCCGCATGAACCACTCTTCCTGCAGCAACGCCGGTCCGGCATCCGCCTCGTCCTGTCGGCTGGGTGGCAGCGTCTTCAACAGCCACGATTGGCCCTGGCCATCCAGCACGCGGTAGATCAGCGATTGCCGCGACTCGTGCAGCAGTGCATTCACCTGCCAGCCCTCGAACAGCTGGTCGGCGCGCAGCTTCGGCGGCAACGGCCAATGATCGAGCTGGGCGAGGGCGTCGGCCAGCACCGCTTCGGGCAGGGCTTCGACGCGCAGCAGCAAGGCGCTGGCGTTGTCCTGGCTGCCGCTCTGGTGCGCCAGATTGACCAGCGCCCGAGCCGCGGCGTCGAGGTCAGGTTGATCGTGCAGGATATGCGCGATGTCGCGCTCGGGGACGTAGGACCAGACGCCATCGCTCAGCAGCAGGTAGCTTTCGCCTTCCTGCAGCTCGCCGTCGAGGTAGTCCATCACCAGGTGTTGATCCAGCCCCAGCGCACGCTTGAGGACATGCTGCATGCCCGACTGTTCCCAGACATGGTCTTCGCTGAGTCGCTCGAGCTGAGAGCCATTCCAGCGATAGGCGCGGCAATCGCCGACGTGGGCCAGGGTGAAGCGCCGGCCACGCAGCACCAGCGCGGTGAGCGTGGTCAGCAGCGGCTGGCTGCCACCGTTGGCCTGCAGCCAGCGGTTGTGCGCCACCAGCACGCGATCCAGCGATTGCGCGACGGCCCAGGTTTCCGGTGTCGCGTAGTAGTCGAAGGCCAGCGCCTGCAGTGTCGCGCGGGCCGCCAGTCCGCCATCGGCGCACTGGCTGACGCCATCGGCCAGGGCGAACAGATAGCCCTTGCCAGTGGCCAGCCCGGGCGCCGGGGTGACGATGCGTATCGCGTCCTGGTTTTCTGCGCGCGGGCCGGCACCGCTGGCCTCGCCATAGCTCAATCGCAGGGGCATGGTCGTTCTCGAATGGCTGCGTACTGCAGCAGAGCAATATTCGCGCCCTGCAGGATCTGCTTGGGCATTACACCCGCGCCGCGGTCACAGCTGCCGAACCCCAGGTGGTGCGCCAGCGGCGCTTGACGCCATGCAGGCCGAACCAGGCGAGCACGCCGAGACTGGCGAACAGCCAGAGGCCGAGCTGGTAATCGCCGGTGGACTGCTTGACCGCGCCCAACCCGGCGGTGAGCAGGAAGCCACCGATACCGCCGGCCATGCCGACCAACCCGGTCATCACGCCAATTTCCTTGTTGAAACGCTGCGGCACCAGCTGGAACACAGCACCGTTTCCGGCACCGAGGCTGAGCATGGCGACCACGAACAGCGCCAGCGCGGCCGTGGAACTGGGCAGGTTGAAGCCAACCGCGGCGATACAGATGGCGGCGACCGTGTACATCACCAGCAGTGCGCGAATGCCGCCGATGCGGTCGGCCAGGGCACCGCCCAGTGGCCGCAGCAGGCTGCCGGCGAACACGCAGGCGGCGGTGTAGTAGCCGGCCTTGACCGGGTCGAAGGCGTACTGGTCGTGGAAGTAGCCGGGCAGGGTGCTGGCCAGGCCGAGGAAGCCGCCGAAGGTCACGCTGTAGAAGAACATGAACCACCAGCTGTCGCGGTCGCCCAGCGCCTTCAGGTAGTCGGCCAGTGACTTCGGCGCCGGGCGGTTGGGCGCGTTCTTCGCGACGCTGGCGAAGATGATCAGGGTGAGAACCAGCGGGATCAGCGCCAGGCCGAACACGTTGTTCCAACCGAAGATCGTCGCCAGGACCGGCGCGAACAGGGCCGCCAGCACGGTGCCGGAGTTGCCCGCGCCGGCGATGCCCATGGCCTTGCCCTGGTGCTCGGCCGGATACCACTGAGAGGCCAGCGGCAGCGCCACGGCAAAGGAGGCACCAGCCATGCCGAGGAACAGGCCGAGCAGCAGCGCCTGCTCATAGCTGTTGATGCCGTGCAACCAGGCCACCAGCAGGGCAACGATGACCACGCTCTGGCCGAACAGGCCGGCGGTCTTCGGTGAGGTGCGGTCGGCGAGGACGCCCAGCACCAGGCGCAACACGGCGCCGGCGAGGATCGGCGTCGCCACCATGAACGCGCGCTGCTGGGTGGTCAGGCCCAGGTCGGCAGCGATCTGCACGCCGAGCGGGCCGAGCACGTACCAGACCATGAAGCTCAGGTCGAAATAGAGAAAGGAGGCAAACAGGGTCGGCGCGTGGCCGGCTTTCCAGAAACTTGTGCTCATTGGATCGACTCCAGGGCGTTACGTGGCGCGGCGTTGGCCGCCAGGGCTGCTCGATCCGCCCCATCGGCGAGGCGGAAAACAAAAAGGCGCCGCAGCACGCCTGCCGGAGCAGGAATGTTGCGACGCCTTTGTCGTATGGGCAGACCGCCGTTGGCCTGCGTGTCCAGAACAAAGCATCTAGCGTGCCAGCCATCGCGAAGGCCCGTAGCGCGTGGTTCCCGGCGGTTCAGTTGCACGTGGCGGGTGCGGCAGCTGCACAACGAGTGCGCAGCGGTGGGCCAAATCGGGGCAGGGCGGTGCAGTCTCCGCGGTTGCTGGTAGGCTTGGGCAGCACTTGCCAAGGAGCGAGCGATGCCCCTGATTGCGACCCTGACACTCAACCCGGCGATGGACCTTTCCGTCAGTACCGCCCGGGTCACCGATACCCAGAAGCTGCGCTGTTCGGCGCCTCGCCACGACCCTGGCGGTGGCGGCATCAACGTGGCCCGGGTGGTGAAGACCCTCGGTGGCAAGGCAGTCGCCGTCTACCCAGCGGGCGGTCCGTTCGGCGATCTGCTGCGGCGCTCGCTCGACGAGCTCGGACTGGTGCATCACCCGGTGCCCATCGCCGGCGATACGCGGGAGAGCTTCACCGTCGATGAACTGGAGTCGGGCCTGCAGTACCGCTTCGTGCTACCTGGCCCGGTGCTGTCGGCTCAGGAGTTGGAACGCTGCCTGCAGACGCTGGCGGCGCTGCGCCCGGCGCCTGCATACGTGGTACTGAGCGGCAGCTTTCCGCCCGGCACGAACCTGGCTTTCTTCGATGACCTGCGCGCCCTGAGCCTGCGGCTCGGTGCCCGGCTGGTGGTCGATCTCTCCGGCGACCCGCTGCGTTACGCGGCTCAGTGTGGCGGGGTGTACCTGATGAAGCCCAGCCTCGACGAGCTTGCAAGCCTGATGGGCAGGACTCTGATCAGCGAGGTCGAGCAGCAGGAGGCGTTGCGCAGCCTGATCGCCCGGGGCTGCGCCGAAATCGTCGTACTGTCGCTGGGGGCCGAGGGTGCGCTGTATGCCTATGGCGAACGGCTGGAGCGTCTGCGCTCGCCGCAGGTGCCTGTGGTCAGCGCAGTGGGGGCGGGCGACAGCATGTTGGGTGCCATCGTGCAGGCACTGGCGGATGGGCGTTCGGTAGACGCGGCGGTGCGCCAGGGCATCGCGGCCGGTGCCGCGACGGTGATGCGGCCGGGCACCGAGCTGTGCCATCGCGAGGATGTGCAGCGCTTGCTCGAGGCGCTGGAGCGCGCCTAGTCGATCCGGTTGACCCGTGGAAACTTGGCGGCGAATGCCTCGGGCATCGCTACCACCCGCGCCTGCCCATAGTCGTAGAACACGAAGCCGGACTTGGCCATGGCGATCAGCACGCCGTCGGCCGGCCGGGTGATGCGGAAGATGATGTCCCCGCCGTACTTGTTGAAATCCATCACGCCGACCTCGAACAGCAGCGCATCGCGGGCGTGGGCTTCGGCCTTGTAGGTGGTGGCAAGGTCGGTGACGATGATGCCGCTGCCGTCCTGGCGCGTCTCCGGCACCCCGTAGGCGAACAGAAAGCGCGCCCGCGCTTCGGAGATCATCGAAATCATCGAGTCGTTGGCCAGATGGTTGGCTGCGTTGATATCGGTGATCCGCACGGTGAGCTGGGTGGAAAAGCAGTACTGGTCTTCCGGAAACTGAAG
Source organism: Pseudomonas sp. LM13 (assembly GCF_041381355.1). Lineage (NCBI taxonomy): Bacteria > Pseudomonadati > Pseudomonadota > Gammaproteobacteria > Pseudomonadales > Pseudomonadaceae > Pseudomonas > Pseudomonas sp. LM13. The sequence continues at coordinate 56,427 of NZ_JACBXH010000004.1, read as the reverse complement.
GTTGAGGCGCGCCATGAGGTGCTCGGTCGTCGAATGAAGGCGGGCATTCTAGCGCTGTGTCACTCGCCCTGGGCAGGTGCGGAACGGTCTGACCGCGAATGGACCAGCACCAAGGCGGTACCTCGCGGGAAGGCCGCTCCACAGGCGACCACCGCTCATGGCCTGGGCCGGTTCCACGGCCACCGCTACGGTCGCCGGATAGCGTGGTCATGATCCCATCACCCCTGCTTATACATGCCGGGCAGCGTCTGGAGGCTGTCCTGCTGCAGACCTTGCTGGATCGAGCGCAGGCGCGCGTCGATCAACGGCGTGATCAGTGCGAAGCACTGCGGCGGGCTGAGCCTTGGCTGTTGGGCGTGGATCACGCCGCGCTCCAGCTTGCCGATCAGGCGTTTCAGCTCCACGTCCGGGTCACTGCCGAGGCGTCGGCACAGAGATATGAGACGGGCTTGCAGGCCCGGTGTGCAACCGCCCTGGTTCGAGGCAAGCACGCACAGCCCTCGCAGGCGCGCCACATCCTCCAGCGTACGGCAGGCCTGACCCAGCGGCTCGCGCTCGTCGATGGCGGCAATCAGGCTATCGATCAGGCGGCTATGGCCGTCGAAATCGGCCGGCGTGTCGCGCAGTTGCGCCCAGTCACTGGCGACCGCGTGTGGATCGGGCATAGCGCTGCGCTGTTGCAGACGCTGGGTCAGGCTGGCGGCCACGGCATGGCGCAGTGCAACCGCGGCGGCCTCGTGCTGCGCGCCGAGGCCGCGGTGTTGTTGCAGCAGGCGCAGAATTTCCAGGTCTTCCAGCAGTGCCCGTACGCGCAGATCGCGCACGCGCTGGGTGTGGCTGGCAGTGGCCATGCGGTTCAGGTAATGGCCGAGCAGCAGCAGGGCGCAGGCGATCGCCACGGTCGCGGTTATGGTCATCTTGAAGCTCCCCAGCCTTGGGCGCGAAGCGCGCAACAAAAAAGGCGTCCGATCCGCATGCGTACATGCAGTCGAGGACGCCTTTGTCTGTGCCGACACCTTCGTTGGTTCGGCCTATCCAGCCAAGCAAGCGGCTTGCCAGTTCCGCGCTTGACGCTCGCCGGCCAGTGCGATGCCACTAGGTTGGGGCGCAGCGGCGTTTCTAGGCAGCGGTGGCGCACGATGATTCGCTGTAGCGCCTGCCCGCCGCTGGTGCAGTAGCTTGCCTGGCGCACCGTGACCGGGCGCGCTCATTCGCCGAGCAACTCGTTCATCGCGATGATCTGCTCGGCGACCTGGATCAGCTTCTGCTGCCGGCTCATCGCCTGGCGGCGCATCAGGGTGTAGGCCTCTTCTTCCTTGCAGTTTCGCATCTTCATCAGCATGCCCTTGGCCAGCTCGATGCGCTTGCGTTCGGCCAGCTGCTGCTCCCGGGCCTGCAGTTGCGCACGTATTGCCTGGTCGCTTTCGAAGCGGGCCATTGCCACGTCGAGGATCGGCTTGAGGCGCTGGGCCTGGATGCCTTCGACGATATAGGCACTGACCCCGGCGCGAATGGCCTGACGCATGGCGTCCGGGTCGCTGTCATCGGTGAACATGACGATGGGGCGTGGCTGATCGCGGCTGACCAGCACCACCTGCTCGAGCACATCGCGACCGGGTGAGTCGGTGTCGATCAGCACCACGTCGGGGCGGATCGCCTCGACCCGCTCGGGCAGGTCGATGGTCAGGCCGGATTCGTCGATGACCTCGAAGCCGGCCTCGATCAGCGCACTCTTCAGACGGCCGATCTTCCGCGGGGTGTCGTCGATCAGGAGGATACGCAGCATGCCGGAGTCCTTCTCAAAGTGCAGCCATGGCAGGGCTTGCCATGGCATGCAGCGCGAAACTGCGGGCATAGGTGGCCGGATCGCTGCCGTCCCAGTGTTTGCCATCCATCAGCGTGGCGCTGCGCATGGCTGTGTCAGGCAGGGCGATGCCCAGCGCGCCGGCGGCCTGGCGATACAGTTCGATCTGCTGCACCTGGTTGGCCACCTGCAGGTAGTCCGGGTCTTCGCGCAGCAGGCCCCAGCGGCGCAGCTGGGTCATGAACCAGAGGCCGTCGGAGAGATAGGGCAGGTTCGCCGCCCCCTCACCGAAGAAGCGCAGCGGATGCTCGTCCTGCCAGGCATTGCCGAGGCCATCCTGGTAGAGGCCGAGAAAGCGTGACTCGATGGCCGCCAGCGGTGCATCGACGTAGTCGCGCCCGGCAATCAGCTGTGCGGTGCTGCGGCGATTCTCTTGGCTCTGGTCGATGAAGCGGCTCGCCTCCAGCACGGCCATGACCAGTGCTCGGACGGTGTTGGGGTATTCCTCGACGAACGCGCGGGTGCAGCCGAGCACCTTTTCCGGGTGGTCCGGCCAGATCGACTGGCTGGTCGCCAGGGTGAAGCCGACACCTTCGGAGATGGCCTGCGCCCCCCAGGGTTCGCCAGCGCAGAAACCGTCGATGCGACCGGCGCGCAGGTGCGCGACCATCTGCGAAGGCGGCAGCACCAGCGTTTTCACGTCCCGCAGCGGATCGATGCCGTGGGCGGCCAGCCAGTAGTTGAGCCACAGTGCGTGGGTGCCGGTGGGGAAGGTGTGCGCCAGGGTCAGGCGTGCACCGCTTTGGCGCACGCTGGCGCGCAGTGCCTCGGCATCGGTCACGCCTGCGGCCTTCAACGGGGCGGACAGGTTGATGCTCTGGCCGTTCTGCGCCAGGCCCATGAGCACGGCCATGTCCACCGCCGGGCTGCCGCCGATGCCCAGATGCACCGCGTAGATCAGGCCGTACAGCCCGTGCGCCGCGTCCAGTTCGCCGCCGATCAGCTTGTCGCGCAGCGCGGACCAGGAGTTCTGCCGCTGCAGGTTGAGCGTTAGCCCGAATGGCTGGGCGAAGCCCTGGGTGGCGGCGACGATCAGCGAGGCGGCATCGGTGAGCGGCAGAAAGCCCAGGTTGACCGAGCTCTTTTCCGGTGCATCGCTGCCGGCGACCCAGGCCAGTGCGTCGTGTCGGTGCGGCGAGAGGGGGTCCGTCATGCTTGATGGCCTTTTTCCGATGGCGCGGTGCGCAAGATTGGTTATGCCAACCCTGAAGCAAGCCATATGCCAGCGAGAATTTGGTGCATGCCGCCGCGAGCAGCCCCAAGGTTCACCAGGGCCGCCGATAGACGGCCATCAGCGTGGATAGAGCGGCGGCAATGCGCCCTGTTCCTGATCGAGATTCGGACTGCTGGCCGGTGGTAGGGTCTGGATCGCCTGCCACAGCGCATCGCCCTGCCAGCGTTGGCCGGCTTCGCTGTACAACGCGCCATTCAGGCCATCCAGCGCGTCGGACAGCGGCACGAAACGCGCCGCCATGTCCGCCAGCGTTTCCGGTTGCTGCCGCGCCCAGGCGTCCAGTGCCTGGCGGGTGGCCTGCGAATCGTTGGCCTGGCAGGCGCGGCGTAGATCGTCGAGCAGGCTGCGTGGGGTAGGGCCGGGTTGCAACGCACGCTGCACCGCAGGCTGCCGGCGCGCATGCAGCCACAGCCCGAAGCCGATCAGCGTCGTGAGCGCCAGCAGAGCTGTGCTCAGCTGCCAAGGCCAGACAACGGCCTGCTCCGCCGTCGATGCCGACGGCACCGGCGGCTCGGTCGCTGGCGGGGCGAGATTCGGGTTGTCCGCGACATCCAGCGTGCGTGCCTCAAGCGTGGTGCGCTCCAGGCGATCTTCGACCGTGTTCCACCAGACGACTTCGAGCGAGGGCAGCTGCAATGGCCCGCTGCGGGTGGGGATCAAGGCTTCGCGCTGTTCCCGACTGCCGACCAGGCCGGCTGCGCTGACCTCGTTGGCCAGGCTGGGCTGATCGGGATAACGGCGCAGTTCGGCGTTTTGCGGGGAGCCGATCGCCGGCAGCTGCGTGCTGGTCAGCCCCTCGGCCTTGAGCAGCAGGCTGCGGGTCAGCGATTCGCCGACCTGGGCCTGCTGCGGCTCCGGGCTCCAGGCTTCGACCAGCGTCAGGCTGCGAGCCGGTAACCAGGGCGCGCCGGCTGGATAGTCGACCGGTTTGGCCTTGACCGTCAGCGGGATGCTCGGCGAGCGAACCTGGGTGGAACGACCGCCACGCGAGCCGAACACCGAGTTGCTGCCATTGGTGACGGTGGTGGCGCTGAATAGCTGGGCGGGGATGGTCAGTTCACCGGATTTCTGCGGGAACAGCGCATAGCGCACCTCGATGACGCCATGGCGGATACCGTTGATGGTCTTCTCGTACATGCGCGGCTCGCCGAGGCGTTCCACCAGCGCCTCGGGCATCTGCAGCGGGGAGAGGGTGCTGTCGTCGTACAGCGAGACCGAATGGTAGATGCGCAGCGTGAGGATCACCTGCGCCTGTACGTAGACGCTTTCCTGGTCGATGCTGGCGTCGATGAAGATAGGCGCCAGCTGATCGCTTTCGGTGTCCTTCAACGACTCCTGCACCAGCACCGTGATCGGCTCGCTGCGCCAGTCCGCCACCTGCAACGGTGGAATCACCACGTAACCGGTCTGGCGCGGGCGCAGGGTGATCAGCCAGCGGGTGCTCGCCATGGCTTCGCCGTTGCTGCTGGACAGGCGGTTGACCTGGCGCGTATCGAAGATCTCGAACAGCTGCTCCAGAGGCTCCAGATCGGGTTTGCCGAAGGCAGCACCGCCCTGGGTCTCCAGCGTCAGTTCGAGGGTTTCATCGATGCTCAGCTGAGTTCGATCCACTCGCGCAAACAACCCAGCGGCGCTGGCCTGAACGGCCAAAAGGCCGAGCAGAAGAATAGCCATCAGGCGCATCATCATCGGTTCACTTCCTGACGCTTGCGTTGTTCGTAAAGGAATTTGCGCCGCAGCAACTCGCCGGGCTCGTCGGGAACCTGGCGTAGCCACTGTTCCATCGCCTGCTCCCTTTCCAGATCGGGCAGGCCATCGTGCTGTGCCTTGGCCTGGAGTGGGTCGATTTCGCTGGTCTTCTCGTTTGCCGAGGCCTGCGCTGCACCGCTGGCTTCGCTGGCCTGTTGGCCCTGGGCGTCATCCGGTGTCGGAGCACTGGCCGAGCCGGATTCCGGCGGTCGCTGCTGCGGCTGCGATTGTTCCGGCTCAGCCTGCTCCTGTTGCTCAGCCTGCTCGGGCTCAGGTTGTTGCTCGCGGCGGCGCAGCAGTTCCTCGACCAGCGTCCGATTGCGAAGTGCTGCCCGCAGGTCGGGTTGCCGTTCGAGCGCCTGGTCATAGGCTTCGATGGCCGCCTCGAAGGCTTCGCTGCGGGCCAGCGCGTTGCCGCGGTTGAAGTGATCGGCGGCACTGTCGCCCTCGGCAAACAGCTCGGCCGCGCCAGCGTAGTCGCCGGCACGATAGCGGGCCACGGCCTGCCAGCGGCGGTCGGTAAAACGCTCGGCCGCCTCGGCCGGCTGTTGCGCTTCCAGCAGACGCTGGCCCTGCTGGTCGCGGCGCAGCCACAGGTCCTCGAATTCCATGGCGCTGGCCGGTGGTGCTTGCAGCAGCAATAGCGGCAGGCAGAACAGCCAGCCGCGGCGACCAGCCAGCGCGGTGAGCAGGAGCAGTGGAATCAGCAGCCAGTGGCCCTGATCCAGCCAGGCTTCCAGCCGCGTCATCTCGTTCTCCTGTTGCAGTGCACCGCTGGCGTCGAGCAGGCCGAGCGCAGTCAGGTCGCTGTCGCCGATGCGTGCCTGCTGGTAGCGACCGCCGAGCGAGCCGGCGAAGCGCTGCAGGCCGGCGCTGTCCAGTCGCGGAATCAGGATGGCGCCTTGTGCGTCCTTGAGGAAGCTGCCGTTTTCAGCGGCGATCGGCGCGCCCTGTTCGGTGCCGATTCCGAGGATCAGCAGCCGCCCGTCCTGGTCGCTCAGCAAGGCGCGGATGGCGTCGCGTTCCTGCTCGTCCAGGCTGCTGCCGATCAGCAACAGGCGGCCGCGACCGAGGCCAGCCTGTTCGATGAGGGCGAGCCCCTTCTCGACGGCAAGGTCGGCACGCTGTCCCGGCTCGGGCATCAATGCCGGGTGCAGAACGTCGAGCAGATTGCGGGTGGTGGCCAGATCATCCGATAGCGGCACCAGGATGTGGGCGCTGCCGGCGTAGACCACGACGGCCGTCTGTACGTCCTGGCGGCGCTCCAGCAGGTCGAGCAGCTCGCGCTTGGCCTGGGCCAGGCGAGTCGGTGCCGCGTCGCTGGCGAGCATCGAAGTTGTCAGCTCCAGCAATACCACCAGCGGATCGCTGCGCTTGATGCTGGGCTGCTCGTAGCGCTGCCAGCTCGGGCCGAGCAGGGCACCGACTGCCAGCAGCCAGGCCAGCCCGAGCACGATCCAGGGCAGACGGCTTTGGCGCAACCGCCCACGGGTCAGCAATGCCGCGTGAAAGGTTTCCGGCAGCAGGCGCTGCCAGCGTCCGACCTGCAACTGCCGATGCCACAATCGCCAGAGCAACCAGATCAGCAGCGGCAGAATCAGCAGCCAGTAGGGCCGCAGCAGCTGCGGCAGCCATTCGCTCATCGACGCTGCTCCCGCCGCCACGCCAGGCGCTGCAGCTGTGCGCTCCACAGACTGGCGGCGACCATCATCAGGCTGATCAGTAATGCGGCGCACAGCGGCCAGACATACAGGGCCTCGGCTACACGTGCCTGGGTCGGCTGCTGGACTGCCGGCTCGAGACGGTCGAGGGCTTCGCCGATGGCTTGCAGCTGTTCGCTGGAGGCCGCGCGAAAATATTCGCCGCCGGTTTGCTCGGCGATGGCGCGCAAGGTGGGTTCGTCCAGATCCAATCCTGGGTTGAAGCCGAAGCGGCTGAGCACGCCCCCTTCCTCTGGTACCGCGCCGATGCCGATGGTGTGAATGCGCACGTTTTCTTCCGCGGCGAGCGTCGCCGCCAGCAACGGTTCGATCTCACCGCCATTGTTGGCGCCGTCGGTGACGAGCACCAGCACTCGGCTGTTCGCCGGGCGTTCGCGCAGACGCTTGAGCGCGAGACCAATGGCATCGCCAATGGCGGTATTGCTGCCGGCGATGCCCACGCTCGCTTCGTCCAGCCAGACGCGCACGGTCCGCCGATCGAAGGTTAGTGGCGACTGCAGATAGGCCTTGCTGCCGAACAGGATCAGGCCGACGCGGTCGCCGTGGCGCTGCTCGATGAAATCACCGAGCAGCACCTTGACCAGCTCGAGGCGCGTCAGCTCCTCGCCCTGCCATTGCATGTCCGGGTAGTCCATAGAGCCGGACACATCCACCGCCAGCAGCAAGTCGCGGCCGCTGGTCGGCAGGGGCAGTGGCTCGCCCAGCCATTGCGGGCGCGCTGCCGCGAACAGCAACAGCAGCCAGATGGTCAGGTAGGGCAGCTGCTGCCGCCACGAGGGCAAGGATACCCGGGCGCGGCGTCCGGAAAGGTGCTGCAGCTCATCGAGAAAGCTGACCTTCAATGCGGCCTCACCACTGTCGGCCGCCGGCAGCAGCGCCCGCAACAGCCAGGGCAGCGGGGTCAGCAGGAATATCCACGGCCAGGCCAGTTCAAACATGCTTGCGAATCCAGATTTCCACGGCCTGTTCGAGCCCGTCGATGGCCTTGTCGTCCAGGCGGCACTCGGCGCGATAGGCGCCCTCGACCAGGACCATCCAGCGCGTCAGTCCGGCGGCCGGGCAGCGGTTGTCGAGGAACGCCAGCCAGGCGCGCCCGCTGAGGGTATGCGGGTGGTTGGCCGGATAGCGGATCCGGCAGAGTCGCTTGAGCAGTGCGTTGAGCTGTTGCAGCCACTGGCTGGCCGGCTGTCCGCCGTAGGGTTTGTGCAGGCGCGCCAACTCGGCCAGCGCCTCCTGGCGCTGGGGATCCAGCTCCGGCTCGGGCCGTACGCGGGGTTTGCGCCTGGTCAGTCGATGGCGAAGTCGCCAGAACAAGCCAAGGCTGGCCAGCAGCAACAGCCCGAGCAGCCACCAGCCCGGTGCCGGTGGCCACCAGGCGATCGGTTCCGGGGTGATCAGCGGCTCGAGTTGATCGAGGGGATTCATGGTTGGTTGCCCGGTCGCTGGACGCTCAGATGCTCGCGCAGCTGTTCGACCAGGTCGCGCTGGGTATCGAGTGGCATCAACGGTACCCGCAAGCGATCGGCCAGACGTCGCCAACGCATGGTGCGGGCCTCGCCGAGCTCACGATAGCGCTGACGCAGCCCGGCGTCGTGGGTGTCCAGTTCCAGGCCCGCATTGCCCTGGCTGAAGCGCAGCAGCCCGGCCGCCGGCAACGCGTGGTCGAGCGGGTCGTGTATCGGCAGCAGCAACAGATCGACATGCCGCGCCAGCAGGCCGAGCTGCTGCTCGGCAGCGTCGGTCAGGGTCCGTTCGTCACAGAGAACCACCGACAGGCTACCGGGCCGCAGCACTTCACGTACACGCCGCAGCGCCAGGCTGAACGCCTCGGGATCGAGCGCGGTGTCTGGTTGCAACTGGCGATTGGCGCGGGTCAGACGGTCGAGCAGCTGCAACAAACTCTGCTTGCTGCGCCGTGGCTTGATCTCCTGTTGCTCGGCTCCGAACACCAGCCCGCCGACCCGGTCGTTGTGGCTAAGTGCGGCCCAGCCAATCAGGCTGGCAGCCTGTGCCGCCAATACCGACTTGAACAGTCGGCCGCTGCCGAAGAACAGGCGCGGGCTCTGCTCGACGACGATGTAGATTGGCCGTTCGCGCTCCTCATGAAAGAGTTTGGTGTGCGGCTCCTGGGTGCGCGCGGTAACGCGCCAGTCGATGGTGCGCACATCGTCTCCGGCCTGGTAGATGCGCACCTGATCGAAATCCACGCCGCGGCCGCGCAGCTTGGAGTGGTGCAGGCCCACCAGCGGGCTGCGCCGGTTGGGCGTCGAGAACAACGGCACTTCCCGCACGCGATGACGGATGTCGATGAGTTCGGCCAGGGTCACGCGTGTGCCGTGGTCCGGCTCGCTCGGCCGTCCGCCCTCGGAAGCCTGCGGTTGCATCAGGCCACCGCCACCACGTCGAGAATGCGTTGGATGACGCGGTCCTGGTCGATGCCGGCGGCTTCTGCTTCGAAGGAGAGAATGATGCGATGGCGCAGCACGTCGAAGAGCATCGCCTGGATGTCCTCGGGGCTGACGAAGTCGCGCCCGGCCAGCCAGGCGTGGGCGCGTGCGCAGCGATCCAGGGCGATCGAGCCGCGGGGGCTGGAGCCGTACGCGATCCATTCCGCCAGCTCGGTATCGAACTTGCCGGGCGTGCGGGTGGCCATGACCAGCTGCACCAGGTATTCCTCCACCGCGTCGGCCATGTACAGGCCGAGAATTTCCTTGCGTGCGGCGAAGATCGCCTGCTGGCTGACCCTGTGCTCGAGTACCGCCTCGCCATTGATAGCCTCGCCTCGGGCCTGCTGCAGGATGCGGCGTTCCACCGAGGCATCAGGAAAGCCGATCTTCACGTGCAGCAGGAAACGATCCAGCTGCGCCTCGGGCAGCGGGTAGGTGCCTTCCTGCTCGATGGGATTCTGCGTGGCCATGACCAGGAAGAGGGGCGGCAGGTCGTAGGTGCTGCGACCGACGCTGACCTGGCGCTCGGCCATCGCTTCGAGCAGCGCCGACTGCACTTTGGCCGGTGCGCGGTTGATCTCGTCCGCCAGCACCAGATTGTGGAAGATCGGTCCTTGCTGGAAGACGAAGCTGCCGGTCTCCGGGCGATAGATCTCTGTGCCGGTAATGTCGGCGGGCAGCAGGTCGGGGGTGAACTGGATACGGTGGAACTCGGCCTCCAGGCCTTCGGCGAGTTCCTTGATCGCGCGCGTCTTGGCCAGCCCCGGCGCGCCTTCGACGAGCATGTGGCCGTCGGCGAGCAGGGCGATCAACAGTCGTTCGATCAAGCGCTCCTGGCCCAGGATCTGGGTGGAAAGGAACTGTCGCAACGCGATTATCGATTCACGGTGATCCATCGTCTCGATTCTTCCAGGTGGGGCAGTTTCGGTCGGCCCGGCTGGCAGGGCCACCGGCTGCAACAGTCTGTCGCAGGAGGCGGCAGGGGCGTGCCACTTTACTGCATTACGCCTCGACTAGACTAACCTTGAACCTTCGACCTGTGGCGTCAGTCACTAGCGACACGTCTTCCCCAGCAAGCCAATCGGAGCCGTACATGGCGTTCTTTTCAGCGGCCAGCAAGGCCGACCTTCAGCAGCAACTGCAGACCGCACTGGCACAACACGTAGACCCCCAAATCCTGCCGCAGCTGAGCGTCTTCGCCGAGCAGTTCTTCGGTATCGTCGCGCTGACCGAGCTCACCGAGCGGCGCATGGGCGATCTGGTCGGTTCGACGCTGGCCAGCTGGCGCCTCCTGGAGCGCTTCGATCCAGCCATGCCGGAAGTGCAGGTGTTCAACCCGGACTACGAGAAACATGGCTGGCAGTCGACCCATAGCGTGGTCGAGGTACTGCATCCGGACATGCCATTCCTGGTCGACTCGGTGCGCATGGAGCTCACCCGCCGCGGTTATAGCATTCATACACTGCAGACCAGCGTGCTGCAGGTAAGGCGTTCCGCCGATGGTGCGCTGCTGGAATTGCTGCCCAAGGATCAGCGGGCGCCGGACAGCCATGCCGAGTCGCTGATTTTCGTCGAGATCGACCGCTGCGCCAGTGCTGCCGCGTTGCGTGAGCTGGAGCAGTCGCTGCTTGGCGTGCTGGCCGATGTGCGCCAGGTGGTCGGTGATTTCGCTGCCATGAAAGGCAAGGTCGGCGACCTGCAGGCGCGGCTGGATCAGGTCAACCTGCGCATCGACGCCGACGAGCTGGATGAGATCCGTGATTTCATGCGCTGGCTGGCCGATGACCATTTCACCTTCCTCGGCTACGAGGAATTTTCCGTAGTGGAGCAGGGCGACGGCGGACGCATCGCCTATGACGAAGGCTCGCTGCTGGGTCTATCGCGCAGCATGCGCACCGGGCTGTCGGACGAGGAGCAGTCGCTTACCAGCCAGTCGGTCAGCTACCTGCGCGAGCCGCTTCTTCTCTCGTTCGCCAAGGCAGCGATGCCCAGCCGCGTGCATCGGCCGGCTTACCCGGATTTCGTCTCGTTGCGCGAGTTCGACGAGCAGGGCCGTGTCGTGCGCGAATGCCGTTTTCTCGGGCTGTTCACCTCGTCGGTATATACCCAGAGCGTACGTCGCATCCCGTTCATCCGCCGCAAGGTGGAAACCGTCGTGCAGCGTGCCAACTTCGGCAGCTCGGCGCACCTGGCGAAGGAGCTGGTGCAGGTGCTTGAAGTGCTGCCGCGAGACGAACTGTTTCAGGCACCCATCGACGAGTTGTTCGAAAACGCCATCGCTATCGTGCAGATCCAGGAGCGCAACCGCTTGCGTCTGTTCCTGCGCTTCGACCCGTACCGGCGCTTCTGCTACTGCCTGGTCTATGTGCCGCGCGACAGTTATTCGACCGAGACGCGATTGAAGATTCAGCAGGTCCTGCAGGAGCGACTCGAGGCCAGCGATTGCGAATTCTCCACCTATTTCTCCGAATCGGTGCTGACGCGTGTGCAGTTCATCCTGCGCCTCGATCCGAACAAGCCGGTGCAGGTCGACCCGGCGCGCCTCGAACAGGAGGTGCTGCAGGCCTGCCGCACCTGGCAGGATGACTATCAGGGGCTGGTCGTCGAACGCTTCGGTGAAGCGAAGGGTACGCATCTGCTCAGCGAGTTTCCCAAGGGCTTTCCGGCCGGCTACCGCGAGCGCTTCTCGGCACAATCGGCCACGGTCGACATGCAGCATCTGCTCGACCTGAATGATGAACGCCCGCTGGTGATGAGCTTCTACCAGCCGATCACGGCGGGCGAGAACCGTCTGCATTGCAAGCTCTACCACATGGATACGCCGCTGCCGCTGTCGGACATCCTGCCGATCATGGAGAACCTCGGTCTGCGGGTGCTCGGCGAATTTCCGTTTCGCCTGCGCGACAGGAACGGCCGTGACTACTGGATCCACGATTTCGCCTTCACCTACGCCGATGGGCTGGAAATCGATCTGCTTGAGATCAACGAGACCCTGCAGGATGCCTTCATACACATCTATGGTGGTCTGGCCGAGAACGACGCGTTCAACCGGCTGGTGTTGACCGCTGGGCTGACCTGGCGCGAGGTCGCGCTGCTGCGCGCGTATGCGCGCTACCTCAAACAGATTCGCATGGGCTTCGACCTGGGTTACATCGCCAGCGCGCTGCTCAATCACACCGACATTGCCCGCGAGTTGGTGCGGCTGTTCAAGATGCGCTTCTATCTGGCGCGCAAGCTCGGCGACGACGACCTGGCGGACAAACAGCAACGCCTGGAGCAGGCGATCCTCAGCGCCCTGGATGACGTGGCGGTGCTCAATGAGGACCGCATCCTGCGGCGTTACCTGGCGCTGATCCAGGCCACTTTGCGCACCAACTTCTACCAGCCGGACGCCAGCGGCAAACCCAAGCCGTATTTCAGCTTCAAGCTCGATCCGCGTGCCATCCCGGAGATGCCACGGCCGGCACCGATGTACGAGATCTTCGTCTATTCGCCGCGGGTCGAGGGCGTACACCTGCGCGGTGGCAAGGTGGCCCGTGGCGGGTTGCGCTGGTCGGATCGCGAAGAGGACTACCGCACCGAGGTGCTCGGCCTGGTCAAGGCGCAACAGGTGAAGAACGCCGTGATCGTGCCTGGCGGCGCCAAGGGTGGCTTCGTCCCACGCCGCCTGCCGAGCAGCGGGACACGCGACGATATCCAGGCCGAAGCCATCGCCTGCTATCGCATCTTCATCAGCGGTCTGCTGGATATCACCGACAACCTGCGCGAAGGCCAGGTGGTACCGCCGGCCAACGTGCTGCGCTACGACGGCGATGATCCCTATCTAGTGGTGGCGGCCGACAAGGGCACGGCGAGTTTTTCCGACATTGCCAACGGCATTGCCGCCGAGTACGACTTCTGGCTCGGCGATGCCTTCGCTTCGGGCGGCTCGGCCGGCTACGACCACAAGAAGATGGGCATCACTGCGCGCGGCGCCTGGGTGTCGGTGCAGCGCCATTTCCGTGAACGCGGCATCAACGTGCAGACCGACGTCATCAGCGTGATCGGCATCGGCGACATGGCCGGTGACGTGTTCGGCAACGGCCTGCTGATGTCCGAAACCCTGCAGCTGGTGGCGGCCTTCAACCACCTACATGTCTTCATCGATCCGAACCCCGACCCTGCGCGCAGCTTTGCCGAGCGCAAGCGCCTGTTCGCGCTGCCGCGCTCGGCCTGGACGGATTACGACGCCTCGCTGATATCCGAAGGCGGTGGCGTGTTCCCCCGCTCGGCGAAGCGGGTGACGATCACTGCGCAGATGAAGGAGCGCTTCGCCATCGAGGCGGATCAGCTGACTCCGGCCGAACTGATCAACGCGCTGCTCAAGGCACCGGTCGACCTGCTCTGGAACGGCGGAATCGGAACCTATGTGAAAAGCAGCAGCGAGAGCCACGCCGAGGTAGGGGACAAGGCCAACGATGCGGTGCGGGTCAACGGCAACGAGTTGCAGGCCAAGGTGGTGGGTGAGGGCGGCAACCTCGGCATGACGCAGTTGGGGCGGGTCGAGTACGCGCTACATGGTGGCGCGAGCAATACGGACTTCATCGACAACGCTGGCGGGGTCGACTGCTCCGACCACGAGGTCAATATCAAGATTCTGTTGAACGAAGTGGTCAGCGCCGGCGACATGACGGCCAAGCAACGCAACCAGCTGCTGTTCGAGATGACTGACGCGGTGGCCGAATTGGTGCTGCAGAACAATTACAAGCAGACCCAGGCGTTATCCCAGGCACAGCATCGTTCGCGTGAACGAGCCGGTGAGTATGTCCGGCTGATCAGCGCGCTGGAGACGACGGGGCAGCTCGATCGATCGCTGGAGTTCCTGCCGTCCGATGACGCGCTGGCTGAGCGTGCAAACCTCGGCAAGGGGCTGACCCGGCCAGAGCTGTCCGTGCTTATCTCCTACAGCAAGATCGAACTCAAGAAAGCGCTGCTGGATTCACGGGTACCCGACGACGATTACCTTGCGCGGGAAATGGACACTGCCTTTCCACAGCAGTTGGCTGAACGTTTTCGCGCCGCGATGCTGCAGCACCGCCTCAAGCGCGAAATCGTCGCGACGCAGATCGCCAACGATCTGGTCAACAACATGGGCATCACCTTCGTCCAGCGGTTGAACGAGGCGACCGGTATGAGTGCGGCGAACGTCGCAGGCGCTTATGTCATCGTGCGCGACATCTTCCATCTGCCGCACTGGTTCCGGCAGATCGAGGCGCTGGATTACAAGGTGCCCGCGGACCTGCAGCTGAAGCTGATGGACGAGTTGATGCGGCTTGGCCGACGTGCGACGCGCTGGTTCCTGCGCAACCGTCGCAGCGAGCTCGATGCCGCGCGGGACGTCGCGCACTTCGGACCTCGGGTCGCAGCCCTCGGGCTGAAGCTGGACGAGCTGCTGCAAGGCTCGACCCGCGACCATTGGCAGGAGCGTTATCGGCGCTACACCGAAGCGGGCGTGCCCGAGCTGCTGGCGCGGATGGTCGCCGGCACCAGTCATCTGTACACCTTGCTGCCGATCCTCGAGGCGGCCGACGAAACAGGACAGGTGCCGGCGCAGGTTGCCGCTGCCTACTTCGCCGTCGGCGGAGCGCTGGAACTGCCGTGGTATCTGCACCAGTTGACCAATATGCCGGTGGCCAATAACTGGCAAGCGCTGGCCCGCGAAGGCTTCCGCGACGACCTCGACTCGCAGCAGCGCAGTATCACGGTGTCCGTGCTGCAGATGGACAATGGTCCGGAACCGATCAGTGAACGGGTCGATGCGTGGCTGGCACAAAGGCCGGTGCAACTGGAACGCTGGCGTTCGATGTTGGCTGAGCTACGAGGCGCCAGCGGCAATGACTATGCGATATACGCGGTGGCCAGCCGGGTATTGCAGGGGCTAGCCCAGTCGGTTGCGCATGGTTGAAGGCCTGCAGGCCGTTCTGCGGGCGTCAGCCCACAGGCGGCCAGCCAGGCTTGAGCGTATACGGCGCACCGGCCGACCGGGACGGTGCGCCGTATTTTGCGGTTGGTTCGGTATGAGGGTCGCCGGTGCTGCGCGGCGTTCAGTTCTGGGCGGGCAAACCGACCTTGAAGCGGGTGATTTGCGGCAGGTCTCGCAGGTAGCGAATCAGGTCCGGCGCTCCGGCCAGCTTGAGCCCTTCACCGATGGCATTGGCCGTAGGGTCACGCTTCTCCAGCAGAAGCAGTTCCGAATTGCTGGTATCGCGTAGCAGGGTCAGACGCGCATAGGGCACCTGGCTGTCGAGAAGCAGGGCCATGAACTCGCGATCGCTCCAGGCCTGGGCGGGCATGGTCACGGCGTGGTAGTCCGCATCCAGCGCGTGAACGCCTGAGCGGTCCAGGCGATAGTCGGTGACGTCCGCCGGCAGCATCACTTCCAGGCCGCGCAGGCGCGCATAGGCCACGGCGCAGGCGAAGGCTTCCAGGTGGTGCTCGCCAGCCCAGTACAGCCGTTCGCCCAGCCAGCTGGCCTGGCGCACTTCGATTGGGGCGCCGGTGTCGAAACCGGGCAGCGCTGCCCCCAGGGTGCGAACGAAGTCCTTGTAGCTGATGATTCGAATCTGTCGGCAGGCAGGTGTAGCGGCGAAGGCTTCGAATGTCGCGAAGCTAGCACCGCCGCTCTGCGGGCCGCCAAAGCCGTCGATCTGACGGAGATCGAGCTGCAGCCGGATACAGTCCTTGCTGATCAGACGGGTCAGTGCCGCATGGGCGCGGGCTTTGTCTTCCTGCACCGGACCGGAGAGCGCGCCGCGCGGCAGTTCCAGCAGACGTTGCAGGCAAGGGCCGTCAGTCCAGAAAATGCTGGGCTCGGGTTCCGGGAGGCGGCTGAACGGCAGCTGCAGGTTGCTGGCGCGCTGCAGTACCGAATGCGCAGCCTTGGAGCGCAGCCCGAGGCGTTGCGCAAGTCGTGCAATTTGAGTTGTCAGTGAAGGCATTGGCTCGGGCAGGCTCATCATGATGCTTGAGCTCTCAGGGCTACGGCCGAAGTGTGGCAGACCTGTGCGATTTGCGCACGGGCTTTGCTCGATCCGCGGCGGTGGAGCTGCATACGGACCTGACCAAAGAGGGAAGGGCGTTGTGGCACTATCGCTGAATTGAACATCAAGGAGCCTCCATGCCGAACCTGGTGCTGGATATCGCGCTGTCCGCCGAGCGAATGAAGGCGGTGTATCAGGGCCATGCGAATCGAGTCCTGATTCGAAGCCGCGACGGCACGCGAGTCAGCTTGCCTGCGCATCACCTGCGCCCGTTTCTGACCCATGAAGGCGTATTTGGTTCATTCGAGCTGGAGTTCGCCGAACAAGGGCAGCTGCTCGGCCTGAGGCGTCTGAAATAGCTCGCAGGTCTCGGTTTGCTGCGGCGCATCCGGATGCTATCGGCAGCGGCTGGACGGTCCTCGTGCTGCTATACTCCGCCACCACATTTCCCGAGACCTTAGGCTGCGTATGTATAACCTGGCCCGCCGGCTGTTGTTCAAGTTATCCCCGGAAACGTCCCATGAGCTTTCTCTCGAGCTGATCGGCGCTGGTGGGCGTCTGGGGCTCAACGCAATGCTGAGTAAAGCGCCGGCGAATCTGCCGGTACGAGTCATGGGGCTGGATTTTCCGAATCCTGTGGGGCTGGCGGCCGGACTGGACAAGAACGGCGAAGCGATTCGTGGTTTGTCGCAGTTGGGGTTCGGTTTCATCGAAGTCGGGACCGTGACGCCGCGCCCGCAGCCTGGCAACCCGAAACCGCGGATTTTCCGCTTGCCGGAAGCCGAAGCGATCATCAACCGTATGGGATTCAACAACCACGGGGTCGATGCCTTGCTGGCACGAGTCGAGGCAGCCAGGTTCAAGGGCGTTCTGGGAATCAACATCGGCAAGAATTTCGATACCCCGGTCGAGCGTGCCGAGGACGATTACCTGCTGTGCCTGGAGAAGGTCTATCACCACGCCAGCTACGTCACGGTCAATGTCAGCTCGCCCAATACACCGGGCCTTCGCAGCCTGCAGTTCGGTGATTCGCTCAAGCAGTTGCTCGAAGCGCTGCGTCTGCGCCGCGAAGACCTTGAGCTCATGCATGGCAAGCGCGTACCGCTGGCGATCAAGATCGCCCCTGACATGACCGACGAGGAAATCGCGCTGGTAGGTGAGGCGGTGTTCCAGGCCGGTATGGATGCGATCATCGCAACCAACACAACGCTGGGGCGGGAGGGGGTTGCCGGTTTGGCTCATGCGGACGAGGCCGGTGGGCTGTCCGGTGCGCCGGTGCGTGACAAGAGCACGCATACCGTCCGGGTTCTGGCGCAGACGCTCGGCGGGCGCTTGCCGATCATCGCCGTGGGTGGCATCACCGAGGGCAGGCATGCGGCGGAGAAGATCGAGGCGGGTGCCAGTCTGGTCCAGCTCTACTCGGGGTTCATCTACAAGGGACCGGCGCTGATCGGCGAGGCGGTGGATGCCATTGCGGCCCTGCGCTCGCAGGCACGTTGATTTGCCGGGAAGGGGCTCCTGTCGGAGCCCCTGGGCTTCTAGCCCGCCGCCCGGGTAGGGCGTGCCGTATCAAGTCGGGTGGATCGGTGAATCAGCCGACCGCGTGAAGTTCGTTGAGTCTATGCAGACCGGCCGTGCCGGTCAGACCATCCCAGTTGTCGCCGCGACCCTCCCGCCAGCCGTTGATCCAGGCTTGGCGAACTTGGGGATGGGAGAAAGGACAGAGGTCGCGAGATTTGCCATGTATGCCATGTTGATAACCGCGCAGAAATGCTCGTTCCATCGGATCACGCTTGAGTCTTCTCATTGGGTATTGCCCTCAGTGGTTGACTGGTGTTCCTGTGGCCTCATGGCGAGACCGGGCAGATAGACTGCCAATTGAAGCGCGCTGCCGGCGTGGCGCGCCTCGCCGGCATCGTTGCGATGTCGGCCTAGGACGAGTTCTAACCCAATGCTTGATACGCTGGAACGATCGTTTTGTCATAAGTAGGTAACGAATCTGTGGATCTACCCATAAGCCGGCCGACCGTTGTGCGTAACCTGCAGTACTGAGCGCGGTCGCAATGCGCACCGGCAATTTTTCGAATCATCTGTAATTCATTCCTGCTGGGCTTGTTCCGACGAAAGGGTCGTGGCGGTCCGAAGCACTTTTTCTGGAACCACCATGACCGATCGCCATGAACTGATACTGACCTGCCCGAAGGGGCTCGAAGGCCTGCTACTTGAGGAAGCCACCCTGCTCGGCCTGGAAGAACCTCGCGAGCAGACGGCAGCGGTCCGCGGCTACGGAGCGCTGGACGTGGCGTACCGCCTATGCCTGTGGTCGCGTCTGGCAAACCGTGTGCTGCTGGTACTGAGCCGCTTCTCGACGACGGATGCCGAAACGCTCTACCAGGGGGTGCATGCAGTCGATTGGGCGGAGCACATGTTGCCGTCCGGCAGCCTCGCAGTGGAGTTCAGTGGGCGTGGCTCGGGCATCGACAACACGCATTTCGGTGCGCTGAAGGTCAAGGACGCGATCGTCGATCGGCTGCGTACTGCCTCGGGCGAGCGCCCAAGGATCGATAAGCTCGATCCCGATCTGCGGGTACACCTGCGGCTCGACAAGGGACAGGCGGTCCTGTCGCTGGATCTGTCAGGGCACAGCCTGCATCAGCGTGGCTACAGGTTGCAGCAGGGCGCGGCCCCGCTGAAGGAAAACCTGGCAGCGGCGATCCTCATCCGTGCCGGCTGGCCGCGCATCGCCGCCGGTGGTGGTGCGCTGACCGATCCCATGTGCGGCGTGGGTACCTTTCTCGTAGAGGGCGCGATGATGGCGGCCGATATCGCGCCGAACCTCAAGCGCGAGCGCTGGGGATTCAGCGCCTGGCTTGGTCATGTGCCGGCGCTATGGAACCGCTTGCATGATGAGGCGCGCTCGCGTGCGCAATCCGGTCTGGCCAGAACGCCGCTGTGGATTCGTGGCTACGAAGCCGATCCACGCCTGATCCAGCCTGGGCGCAACAATATCGAGCGCGCCGGGCTGTCGAACTGGATCCGCATCTACCAGGGCGACGTCGGGACTTTCGAGCCGCGCCCGGACCAGAACCAGAAGGGGCTTGTTATCTGCAACCCGCCCTACGGCGAGCGGCTGGGTGACGAGGCGAGCCTTCTTTATCTCTATCAGAACCTCGGCGAGCGCCTGCGCCAGGCTTGCCTCGGCTGGGAGGCCGCGGTGTTCACGGCCGCCCCGGACCTTGGCAAGCGCATGGGCATCCGCAGCCACAAGCAGTATGCATTGTGGAACGGCGCGCTGCCGTGCAAGTTGCTGCTGATCAAGGTCGAACTGGACCAGTTCGTTACCGGTCAACGCGCTGCCTCCACCGAGTCACAGCCTCAGCAGGCCCAGGTGGAGCAGGCACG
Source organism: Pseudomonas sp. LM13 (assembly GCF_041381355.1). NCBI lineage: Bacteria > Pseudomonadati > Pseudomonadota > Gammaproteobacteria > Pseudomonadales > Pseudomonadaceae > Pseudomonas > Pseudomonas sp. LM13. Next base: position 36,991 of record NZ_JACBXH010000004.1, on the reverse strand, counting down.
ACTGAGCGAAGGCGGGCAGATGTTTGCCAACCGCTTGCAGAAGAACCTGCGTCAGCTCGGCAAATGGGCGCGTCGCGAGGGCATCGAATGTTATCGGCTGTACGATGCCGATATGCCGGAATACGCTCTCGCGGTCGATCTGTATCGCGATTGGGTGCATGTGCAGGAATATGCTCCGCCACGCTCCATCGATCCGGACAAGGCCCAGGCTCGCCTGCTCGATGCCCTGGCGGCCATTCCGTCGGCGCTGGGCATTGCGCGTGAGAAGGTTGTGGTCAAACGTCGTGAGCGGCAGAGCGGCACGCGTCAGTACCAGCGCCAGGCCGCTCAGGGTCAATTTCTCGAGGTCGGCGAGGGTGGCGTCAAGCTGCTGGTCAACCTGACCGACTACCTGGATACCGGCCTGTTCCTCGATCATCGCCCGCTGCGCCTGCGCATCCAGCGCGAAGCGGCCGGCAAGCGCTTTCTCAACCTGTTCTGCTATACCGCTACGGCGACCGTGCACGCGGCCAAGGGCGGAGCGCGCAGTACCACCAGTGTCGATTTGTCCAAGACCTACCTGGATTGGGCGCGGCGCAACCTTTCGCTCAACGGCTTCTCGGACCGCCAGCGGCTGGAGCAGGGAGACGTGATGGCCTGGCTGGAAGCGGATCGCGGCGAATATGACCTGATCTTCATCGACCCGCCGACCTTCTCGAACTCCAAACGCATGGAAGGTGTGTTCGACGTGCAGCGTGACCACGTCGCCTTGCTCGACCTGGCCATGGCGCGCCTTGCTACCGGCGGGACGCTGTACTTCTCCAACAACTTCCGCAAATTCGTGCTGGACGCGAGCCTGATGGATCGTTACGCGGTAGAGGAAATCACCGCTTCAACGCTGGATGAAGACTTCCGCCGTAATCCGCGCATCCACCGCGCCTGGAAACTCCAGGCACGGTGATGATCAGGTCTGCCTGGAGCGATCAGCGCTGAGCGGTGCTTTCGCCGCGCTGGTTGTACAGGCTGACCAGCACCTGATCGAGGATTGATGAGGCACCCCATGGGCGCGGGTGGTTGAGGATCGCCACTACAGCCCAGACATTGCCGTCGCCGTCTCGACTGTAGCCCGCGATCGCGCGCACCGTGTTCAGTGTGCCCGTCTTCACATGTGCCTTGCCGGCGACCGGTGTGTTGCGCAGGCGCTTGCGCATGGTGCCGTCGACTGCTGCCAGGGGCATCGATGAGATGAACTCGGCCGAGTAGGGGCTGCGCCAGGCAGCCTGCAGCAGGCTCGCCAGCTCGCGCGCGCTGACCCGCTCGGCACGGGAAAGGCCGGAGCCATTCTCGATCACCAGATGTGGGGAGATCAGTCCCTTCTTTGCCAGCCACTGGCGGATTACTCGCTGGGCCGCCTTCGCATCATCGGCATCCGCTTCGTTGCGGAATGCCGCACCAAGGCTCAGGAACAGCTGTTTGGCCATGGTGTTGTTGCTGTACTTGTTGACGTCACGAATGATCTCGGTGAGGTCCGGCGAGTAGGCTCTGGCCAGCAGGCGGGCGCTGCTTGGTACCTGGGCGACACGGTCAGTGCCGAGGATGCTGCCGCCCAGTTCGCCCCAGATGGCGCGTACCGCGCCGGCGGCATAGCGTTCGTGATCCAACAGGGAAAGATAGGTCTGCGCGCTGCAGCCAGCGGCGAGCTTGCCAGTGACCACCACAGTGACGCCGTCGCCATTGGTGACCGGGTTGTACAGCACGTCCGGCCAGCCTGGACACTTGGCCGCCGGTAGCGCCTTAACGCGGTTGTCGACGCGTACGCTGGCGATGGGCGGCTCGACCGCCACGTTCACCTTGCCGCCATCGTTGCGGACGATGAAGCGCAGGGCCTTGAGGTTGACCAGCAATGAATCCGGCCCGACCAGGAACGGCTTGTTCTGGTCACCGCCGTCATCGTCGAATACCGGCAGGTCGGGTTGGACGAAGTGGCTGCGATCCAGCACCAGATCGCCAGTGACTTTGCTAACGCCGTTGGCGCGCAGATCGCGCAACAGCAGCCAGAGCTTCTCCATGTTCAGCTTTGGGTCGCCGCCACCTTTCAGATAAAGATTGCCGTTAAGCACGCCGTCCACTAGCGGACCATCGGAATAGAACTCGGTTTTCCATTGGTGGTTGGGGCCGAGCAGTTCGAGCGCAGCATAGGTCGTGACCAACTTCATCGTCGAAGCCGGATTGACCGAGACGTCCGCATTGACGTACGTCGGCGCGGCGTCGCCGGTGAGCGGCAGCATGACCACCGACAGCGCATCGCTGTTGATCTTGTTGGCCTTCAATGCCTGCTCTACACGGGCAGGCAGCGTCTGGTTCACGCCGGCCGCATGAATCGGTAGCGCAATGGGCAAGGCCAGAACGGCCAAGGAGATACCACGAAGGATTCTGTTCATTTGCGAGCGCCTCTGAGCGCACACAGGGGGCTGCTGGTGATTCGATTCGGCATGCGATTTCCCACTGCACCAAGGGAACGATTGCGGGCCATTATGCCCGGCCCGTAGAGGCGCTGTGCCTCTATCCGATAAGCGTAGCTGCGTCACACGGATTACTGCAAAACAAGATGGCGAGCCGTTGCAAAGCCGGTTCTCGGTCATCGCCTTGGCATCGGGTTGCTGTTAGAGTGCGCGCCGTCATCACGTTGAAAAAGGGATCGATCCAATGGCTACCAATCGTTCGCGTCGCCTGCGCAAGAAACTCTGTGTCGATGAGTTCCAGGTTTTGCTAATTAGCAAAAAATAATCAGAATCTTGTCAAAAACGCTCTGCCCTTCCCGCATTGCCCCCCTCGCTTTACCTGCAAGCATACAGCCGCTTTCTGCCGACATGCCTCCGGGGTGTGCCACGGTATTCCAGCCAGCACTGCTTCACTCGTTAAACCCAGAACTTCGCTTCATCCAATTGACCTCAGTTGGCCCTACAGCTTGCTCCACGTCTTGCTTGTCACATTGATGAGCAAATTGGCGAAGTGTGAGGTGCCAGCGGTGAGGGTGGTAAACGATTCGGCTCAAGAGGCTAGTGAAAAGGCCAAGCATGAGTTTCGGCGCGCCTCTGATGCTGTTCTGCGACAGCCTGGGTTATCCATTTCATTGCTGGAGCCGGTCGGAGACGGCGGGGGAGGGTGATGCTATATAGCGATGCTTCTGGCGAAGCTTCAAAGACGGTGAACGAGAAAAGGTTCACAAAGGGATGTGAGATGCGTTCGCTTCAGAAAGCTTGGCTCGACTGAGCTACTTAACCGCGTTTGGATTCAGCTCGACCATGATGCAATGACACAAAAAAACCATCCAGGAGGATGGTCTTTTTAATTCAGAAACCGGGTGCGCAGAGACGTCGGTTCAGCGCGATCACTTTGCAACGTTGATCGGTTTCTCTGGGTACCAGGCGTCCTGCAAGGGGCTGACCTCGATCTTGGTCAGTTCGCTACGGTTTTTCAGCCAGGCCTCAACGGTTGCGCGTTGCTCCTCACTTACCGAGCCACGCTTCGCCAGGCAGACCAAGCCGAATTCTTCGCCGCCAACATAGTCCAGGCCGTTCGCGTCCATGGCCTCTACAAAGAACGCAATCAGGAAGTCATCGACAGCTTTTTCCGAAAGGCCTTCCTTGAATTCCAGATTGAGCTCAAACCCCAATTCCTGAAACTCGTCAACACACAGCTTCTTACGCAGACGACGGGAGCGGTTGGTAGCCATGGAAAATCCTCAAAAGTAAATGCGGTGCGCATTCTACCAGCTAATGAGTGGCACTGCTTGTTCGCGCTATGGCCGTCCTGGGCGCTGGTAGCTGCGAAAGCACGCCCACTAAGCCACTGTTTACAGTGCCACTTCGGCGGGCGACGGCGAGCCGACAGCCAGAGGACGGCTCGCTTTGTCGTGGTCACCGCATAAACTTGCCGCTCCAAGCCAGTCTTTTTTCAGCAGCCTGAAGACAGGGGCAGGCCACCACGCCGCAACAGCTCCAGGGTGAACTGGCTAACGCTGCTTCGATAGGAGACCTGTCAAAGCTAGGCCCAGCAGCTATCGCATCTGTGCTAATAAGAAAATCAACCAAACGTCAGCTCAGGTGATAGAGTCTGGCCAACCCGATAGGCAACAGATAGATCGCTTTAAATTCAAGGGAGCTCCGAAATGGACTTTATTACCACCGCAATAATTGCAAACTCTGCCTATGACATCTTCAAGTGCGGCCTGAAGCTGAGTGCTGCAAAGCTCAAGGAGCGTTTGGGTCAATGGATCAAGGAGGATGTCGTAGCAGAAGCAGTAGCAACAGAGCTAAGCAAGCTAGGAATCAATGATGAGATGAGTGAACTTGCGATTACTCGACGTATTGAGCAGTCGCCAGAGATGGCTCAATTAATTCGCGAAATTAATGCGGCAGCAGAAATTTCTGCACCATCGATGATCACCAAAGTGACACAGCACCACACTGGTAGCGGAGACAACGTTGCCGGGAATAAGATTATTCGGTGATTGAGTGTAAGGGAACTCGCTTGAAAATCATTGAGCAGCATCACAGTGGTAGTGGAGACAACGTCCAGAACAAAATTCTGAACGTAATTAAGTCACTTGCCCCAGATGACCTCCGAGTCCCAATGGAGATGGTCTTTGAGAGTCTTCGCAAGAAGGATCTTACCACCGCCAAAATCCAATTGGACATGCTGAAGGCAACGACCAAGAGCGATCCTGAATCCTCCGCTCTAGTGGATGTAATCTCTATATACGGCGGGCTAGTCGACGCGAAGGATCATGACACAGCCTGGGGAACAGTATCGAATATCGCGGCGACCACTCAAATCCCAATGGTCAAAGATGTCTGTTTAGCTGCTCTCTTGCGCCTATCTCATAAAACTGATCAGGAAGAGCCCGCTAAACAGCACTATCTTTCAGAGCTCGCCCCTGGGCAATACGCAACTGAGGTGTACCTCAGCCAATATGCCGATGAAGCGTGCCTTGAAGATGCTGCGAGCAAGTTCGTAATTCCTGAGCCAGTGCTTACAGGTGTTGTGGTAGGGAGTCTTCGTTTGGAGCTTACTGCCTTAGCCACTAGCATGGCTCAGCGCTTAAGTAGAACTTACCCTTCCTACAACGCCAAGGTTCTAGAGGTCTTGGCGAGCGCATACGAACTTAATCCTCGTGTCGCCCAGAAACATCTATGGCTTTGCCCCCCTGAAGTGAAACAGGAGGTAGACAGACTTGCCGAGAAGGTTGTCGAACTAATAGATATCTCGAATGGGGTCGATACGCGCCTCTACAATATGGCTTGCCCTATATTTGAAACGTATAGAGGTATTTCGCCAATAGCATTATTTAACACCCTTAAAAATAACTTGCCTCATTGGGAGTCCGCCCATACAGCAACAGCCACCACAATCAAGGCCATTGCAGGGGATGACGAAGGAATTTCTCAGCGGCAGCGCGATATCTTGGCAGCTAAAGATGACCCCCAACTCAGGGCTACTTGGTGCCGTAATTTTCTATCTGCCACTAGTTGCAGGCTGGAGGATGTAATCCCGTTTTTCCGTCTGGCAAATACGGCTGAGGTTAGCGAGTGGCTATCTAAGGACTCCCCGTTAGATGATGCAACTGAAATGGAGAAGTCTTTTGTCAACCTGCTCGGCTGTTCGTTCCGTGAGTTGGATAACGACAGTGATCTTCACCAAAAAAACCAGCTATCTCAACTTGTCGATGATTTTTGGGATGCATGGGAAGGAGAGCTGACGAACATTGCTCCAGAGCGAGTTTTCGACTTGGCTGAGAATTTAGTCAATTCAGATTTGGCTCATAAAGCTTTACGCTTCACCTCGCGCCTAATTCCAGATCAAAAATTATGGCCATCTCCGTTTGTTTTGACACATCTGAAGTGCCTATTAGAAGCACAGCAGTACAAGACTTTTGATGATGTTATTGCAAGGGTGGCAGGGTCAGAAAAATCCTTAACAATTTTAAGCTATCAGTCATTGCGAGCGGAGAAGCTTGGGGATATTGAGGCAGCTATCAGGATTAGTGATCAGATCGTTGCACAGTCACCAGAAATACCATATAGCTGGCTGAGAGGCTGCCAGCTACGTGCTCGGTATCAAACTGAAGATCAGCAGATCGAGTTTCATGACCAAGTACCAGATGGTCTACTAAAAAAACACTCACATGAAGCAGTATCAATTCTTTACTTTTTTGCCATGGCAGGCAACTTCAAGCGTGTAGAACCTCGATGGGTTGAGTGGTTTATAGAGGATCCGCACGCTCTGGCTGTAGAGATGGTTAATTTTTACTTCGGACTGACTGTCAGCAGCAATAAGAAATGCGAGTTCGAGGTTTCGGCGACACTAGAGCAGTGTGTAGCTGCCGTCCAATTTGAGCAGGATGGCGACACAGTGATCAAGTTAATCGTTGATGGTCATCAAGTTTTCAATGAGTACACACTAAAATCATCTAGCCAGCTAGCGGAGTTACTAAATAACTTAGCTGTGGGTGAGACCGGTTCGCTGGGAATGGTCAATTACAAGCTCGTAGAGCGACTTCCACCCTACGTTGCTTGCTTGAGAATTGCTCTGCGACTCCGGCATATACATAACGACGGAAGTGATTGCTTTGCAATGTTATCAATGCCTTCGGACAATGAGCAGATCATACCGTTCTTGGAGGAAAAACTGGGTCAAAGCCAAGGCACAGGAAAACGGAAGCAGCTTAATAAAGCTGATAACATCCCGCTATATATTCGCGGGCATTTTTTGTGCCCGGACAATGCTTTCAAGGGGGCGCTGAATTGCTGGACTGATGCCGGCGTACCCAAAACAACACTTTTTGATCAGGGAAATGAATTTCCGGATGCCGTCGTGCTTGATGCATATGGTATCGGCTATCTGGCGGTGACAGATCTTGCGCAGAGCATGTTGGATATTGGTGTTAAGCTTGTATTGCCAGCAGCAACTAAGGAGGCGCTTAGCCGTTGGGTTGAAGAGATTTCTGACCAAAACTTCATGTTGATGGGGGTCACCGAAAAAGGAAAGTTGTTCCGCACGACTGCCAAGGATATCCAGGCGCGTGATGGGCACTCATTGAGGGCGCTGCAATTGATCCTGGATAATGCGTCAATTGCTCATCCAGTCCTACATGACGCAGCGCTTGAGATTTACTCGATCAAGAATGGCATAGACTCCACTGTATACGATGCAATGCAATTATCGATTGCAAACGATATAGCATGGCTATGCATGGACGGCGCATTCGCCGCGCTCCACAAGTCCAATCAATATGAAATAGCAAATTCTCAGGCAATTATTGGCGAGCAATGGCAGCGAGTAATCAATTTGATTTTGAGCGCAAGCGCCATGGACTTTTGCTGTATTCGCTAGGGGCCCTGCCATTACCAGTTACCTATGCGGAAATACATCATTTGGCCGCCCACCCTAATGCCTTGGCTGGATTTATTCTATTCAAGATGATCCAGAACCATGGAAATCAAATTTTCGTAGGTGAGGAAAAGCCACTATTTCTTCTCGATGTGATCCAACTGCACCTTAATAGCATGTATCACTCAGGAAAAAGCCAAGCAGCTACGCGGCCACTCTATACGCCTTTGATGGACTACACGGAACATGTCTTCAACCATGGAATAAGGCTCTTTCTCGGAGCCTATGGTGACGGCAGCATCGAACGTCGATTGGCCATGGCGTTAAACCACATGGGGGCATCTTGTGGAATTTATCATCGATTCCTTGAGTTCGTTGTCGGCCACTTCCTCAATTTTGCTCAGGGACATTTCATGGACGCCAACGCTCTCCGGGTAAACCTCCAGTCGCTGGTGAGCCATCAGGAAAATCAATCATAAAACCGATGAGCCGTATCCCAAATCAGTGCAAGTGCGCTATTTGGCCATAGCAGCAAGGTTCTTCAGGGCTATCAACCCTCGCTGGATGGACAGCTGCATAATGTCTTTATTTAAAGGCGCTAAGTAGAATATTCTCATCTAACGTATTGAAATGCATACATTAGAGACTTGCGCCCGTAAAACGCGCCTGGCATATGTAAAATAGCGCTCGACGACCGATTCCCCCCCCCCAGCTCCTCTCGTTGGATAGCGAAGCCCATAAGGCCCGCTTTTTTGTGCTAGTTGCCAGGAACAAAATCCCAGTCCAGCACCACCACATAGGTTCCTGCTATTGCCCGCACGCGCAGGACATCACCGCTCACAGATTCACGCATTGCCACATCCTCCTTGGTGACCGCTGACACCTTTCTAGCGGGGAATTCAACGCTAAAGGGTAGATGCACTCGCCGTAATTGCCGCCACGGCAATATGAAGTTTCGGCGACGATTTATATCCCTTCAGCGCGAGTCTGGCTGAAGCGGGCACCTACAGGCGGATGCCACAGGACTTCGGCGTGGCGAACTGCGTAGGCTCTTCGCCCAGCGGAAAGGCAACGACGTACAGGACATTGGCGGACATCGGTTCAGTGGCTGGGTTTGATCCCCATTTCATCTTCACCTTTCGTTCGCCGTAGAGCAGAGACACTCCAAGCGCGTTGAGTGCATCGATCAACGACTGCAACTCGTCATACACGTCGATTTTCTGCCTTTCGCTATACAGGTCGGCGCAATCGCGGTACTCCCTGAAATAGTCCACCAAACTGGAAAATGCTTCCTCGGCTTCGCGGGGCAACTCGAACGCCGGCTCGGAAATGTCCGCCGTACTAGTTGTCACCAGTTTGGCTTGCTGCCTCCCTGTGGTCAGCGGTGTGGCCGCCAAGGTGACATTCTCTTTGTCGAATCTCTCTTGGGCGGCCCTTAATTCTTCCTCGGAGGGAATCTCGTAGGCCTTGTTGAAAACATCGATGTCCTCGAACTCGAATGCTCGCGCCAGGGCACGTCGTGTGTTGAAGTCTCCTGACTGGCCTTTCTCGACTCGCTGAATCGTTCGCTCACTCAACCCTGAGATCCCAGCTAGCTGCTCTTGAGACCAGCGGTTGGCTTCGCGAAACAATCTGGCGCACTGAGCAAGTTCAGTAGGAGTGAGTGGACGGGGTTGCTGGCTGGATTCAGAGGTTTTCATTTTGCTGCTCCATCACGTTGAACGATGTAGCTAGTGTGGAGAGTAGACAGCCAGGCCAACACGACAGGAACACGACAGTGAACTGACAAAGGGGGCGCCTCGATTCTCATTGCTGAAACCGTACCTTTGCATGTTTGGCTGGCAACAAGGTACGTCGGGGGCAGTTGAGCGAGATCATTCGGTTGTCCTGGCTTGGGTAGGCTCGGCGCCTAACCACTCTTGCCCGATGACTCCAGACGATGGACTAGCGGGACGGGGCGTTGATTTGACCCGTGGCGTCCGGCTGACAGTAATTGCCCCATGGGACTCCGCCGAATAGGTCAGGTTGTAGATCCCGCTCTTCAGACCAAAATGCGGATGCTTGCCTTGCTCAATGTCGAGCCAGAGTGAAGCTGTGCGCTTATGGCCTGGGAACGCGTGAGAGAAGAAGAAAATCCAGCCGTTGTCCGACCGCTTGGGATGCTTCAATCGGTAGTCCTCGAACTGGTATCGCTCGAAGGCTTTGGCGTTGAAAATGACCACTGGTTTGAGATCGAACTGGACAGATGCGTCGATGAACGCCTTGAGCGCCGTCATATCCAGTTTGTGAGCAAGCAGCAGGGAGAGGCGCTTCTCCGGATGGACTCCATCGAATTCCACTCCGCCCATGCTGGTCTCCATCTCCCACTCACCCGAAGCATGGTAGTGACGTATCCAACTGTACTGCCATAAGGTCGATGTCTTTCGATAGCTACAAGCTTGGCCAGGCCTATGGCTCCAATGCCACTCGTAGATATCGCCCAGCTTGGCAGTCAACTGCTCGTTGCAACTCGGGCAATACCCGCTCTCATCTCGGGTGGCTGGAATGCGTCTGCCGTCCGTTGTGCGTGCTAGGTACATGCGGGCAATTCATCCTTGATCTAGCTTACGGATTCAATCTATTACCTATTGCGGGCCAGCAGCAGACTAGGAGGCGAGAGCCGCCTAGCATCCGATGCTATGGGTCAGCGCACGGGCATTGGCCGCTGTCTTCGAGTAGGAGAAGCTCAGGCGGGTTCAGGGGCTGATGATGGCGTTTGCTTGCGAACGGTACGAACCACCATAGCAGTGCCGCGCATCTCAACATCGAACAGCTCCGAGGTGCGTATGAGATCGCCCAGTTTCTGATAGCCATAGTTCACCACAGAGAACGAGCTGTTGTTGTGGATGTAGTCCGATGCCCTGCTGAGAAGCGACCAGCCATCATCTCCGGCTGTTTGGTCTGCCGCGTTTCGAAGCAAGCGCACTAGGGATGTGTCGCAACGCAGCTCATTTCGAGACTTTTTCCGGGGTTGTTCGTCCTGAGAAACCTTGTCGTCGTCTGCGGCCCGTACAAGATTCTCCACGTAGATGAACGACGTGCATGCATGCACAAAGGCAGAAGGAGTCTTCTTCTCGCCAAAGCCATACACCGGGAAGCCACTTTCTTGCAGGCGTAGAGCCAGTGGAGTGAAGTCGCTGTCGCTGGTCATCAGGGCAAAAGCGTCGATGTTCTTGCTGTACAGCAGATCCATCGCATCGATGATCATGGCTGCGTCAGTTGCGTTCTTGCCCTTGGTGTAGGCGAACTGCTGCATCGGGCGGATAGCGAATGGATGGAGCCGCTCAACCCAGCCAGAGAGACCGTCGCTCTTCCAGTCACCATGAGCATGTCGTACGTTGACCATGCCGTATTTGGCGAGCTCTTCCAGCACGCCTTCAATGGCACTGTGACTGACGTTGTCGCAATCGATCAACAAAGCAATTCGTTTCTGGTGCATCAGGTGTCGTCCTTGTAAGACTGCGTTTGCTTGAACGTTGCCACCATGCGCAGGGGCTATGCAAGCGCTGTAATTATATTGGTGATTCTGAGAGGTGCTTGCCCCAGAGCGACTCTCCAGCCTGTTATTATGTGCATGTTCAACTTGAGCGGTTAACATAATTTCATTACCACCATCTATCCCTTAACGTAAATGCTATAGTTTCTTGCCATTAAGCAACCACCTAGTCAATATGTCGATTTCCTGAATGATCAGACGATTCTTTCCAGGGAGATTGAACTTAGGCAAAAGCGTTTCGGGATCACGGGTGGAGCCAGGAGTGTACCCTAGTAGGCCAGCATATTTTGCGGCTTCGCCTCCCAATGAATCATAAAACCGGTCAAATACCTCTTCTTCACCATTGCGAGATAGCACTTTAAACTGCGATTTGCAGAATGCGCATACTTGCACATAAAAAGGAATGAACAGAGGGCCTGCGGAATACTTAGCCTTTTCAAGTGCCTGCTTGAAATGTTTTAGTGCGCTTTCACTGGCGCCGGTTAGCATGAATCTACTAGCCAATGACCAGTCTTCAATCCACGCTGGACTGTTTGTTAAGTTTGATAGCCATTCTTTTTCAAAAAACTTCAGATAATCCTTTTTGTATAGAACTGCAAGCCCGTCAGGTATGGCGGTGTCGCAGGGCAAAAATGCCCCTGTTGATCTAAGGTTTGTCAAGAATTCATGGTACGCTCCAAACGCATCATCCAATAATTTCTCATCGACTACGTCGTCATGCAGTATCTGATCAATGCAGTCGCTGATTGGAGTGGCGCTGTCTAGGGTTTTAATCTTTGGGTATTGGGGTTGAGTGCTGGGGTCAAAATCGCCTATCTCGGTGGCATGCATATACAGGTTGTGGGACACAAAGGCGCAAAAAGCTTTGTTGGCAAACCCATGCCCCTCAGCCTCCGCAGGCAAAAGACACGCAAGCGGCTTGATAAATGGATAAATAACTTCCCATTTTATTTTGCCTTCCTTGCTCATTCGCTCAAATACCTGCTTTGACTGCGTACTGACCGGCTTTGACGAGAAATCTAATCCCCATAGCTCGCTGTCAGTCAGGTTGCAGTTAACGGATTGCTTACGAAGAGCGTGAAACTGGTGAAGTTTGTACGGTGTCACCCCGGTTTCCTTACAGAATTTCTCGACAAACTCACGCAGAGGCCATCTGCTTGTTTCTGTACTCTTACCGAGGACTCCCCTTGGCTCCACATCGGAGATAGCTCTGACCAAGTCGATCATTGTGCCTGCAAGAAAACCTTGGTAGGCATCAATGCAGTCTTCAGATGTTGCCGAGTACTCCCTTATGAACTCTCTGTAGTGTAGCAACGCTGAAGTGTAGAGTTTCGCTGCAAGATCGGAAACTTTCGAGGCTCCGTATTTCTCATGGACGAGAATCTCGATATAGCCTGTTAACTCCCTGAGTTCTTCGTATGAGGAGTAATCCTCTTTGGCCAGATAGGACACATAGGACTGAATGGTCTTGCTCTTTCTTACTTCCTGCTTTGATTCAGGTGCGATCTGAGTCGTGACGGACACAAGCTCGTCGAGAGACCCATAAGTGCCGTTCTCCCTCTTAATGGCCTCGAATGCAGATCTCAATGCTGCCCGCCTGGCTTTTTCGCTAGCAGGTACATGAAACTTGACACTCTTCCCGTCACTGCTCCATAGGCCTAGGCAATCACACAGCACTTTGTTGAAGTGACCGAGCGTGGGGAATTGAAAATCCGTAAATGACATTTTGGCTCTCGCTGTATCGACTTTTCGCCACTTTAAAGTGAGGCCAGCAGTTTTCTAGGTATCAAAGTGTCGATGGCATTGTCGTGTGGTTCAGAATGCCCAAATGTGCTTCAGCGCTTTACGGTTGGTAACTGCATGGAAATGTAGCCTCCTCCCTATGAAGCCGTCCTGCCCAAGGCGATACTGCCATACTGAGTTCTTTCACCGTGAGGTCGAAGCGATGGCGACATCAGAGAGCTGGCGAGTTGTCTGCCAAGACCCAGGAGATGGCAGCGGAGACGTCATCGTTGAGCTTCCTCCGGCGCTACTGGAGAAGCTTGGCTGGGCTTTGGGAGATGAGCTGGTCATTGGGGCGACAAGGAAGGAATCTCTCTAAAACTCAAGCCACGATCCGTCGATGCCGCATCCTAGATGCCTGATGTGGAGTTGGCGCCTGTCTTTCAGAAATTCAACATCTCGAAGGCTATTCTGCTGCCGGCCAAGGATGAGGCCTGCTCCGCATTTCTGATACTCTCGCCCCATCCTTCGGCAGGGACGCGGACGGGGCCTTGCCCGCTGCTACCTGCCATATACGTAATGCAAGGTAGTACGCCCGATGGCCATCAAGAAGTCCGAACTCTATTCCTCCCTCTGGAAATCCTGCGACGAGCTGCGCGGCGGGATGGATGCCTCGCAATACAAGGACTACGTCCTGGTACTGCTGTTCGTGAAGTACGTTTCAGACAAGTACGCGGGCGACCCAAACTCTCTGATCGAGGTGCCGGACGGCGGCAGCTTTGCCGACATGGTGGCACTCAAGGGCGACAAAGAGATCGGCGACAAGATCAACCAGATCATCGCACGCCTAGCCGAGGCCAATAACCTTACCGGCGTCATCGACGTGGCCGACTTCAACGACCAGGAGAAGCTCGGCAAGGGCAAGGAGATGGTCGACCGCCTGTCCAATCTGGTCAGCATCTTCAACACGCCAGGGCTGGATTTCCGCAGCAACCGCGCCCAGGGCGACGACATCCTTGGCGATGCCTACGAATACCTGATGCGCCACTTCGCCACCGAGTCTGGCAAGAGCAAGGGCCAGTTCTACACCCCCGCAGAGGTGTCGCGGATTATGGCTCAGGTCATCGGCCTGGCCGGTGCTACTGATAGCAAGCAGAGCATCTATGACCCGACCTGCGGTTCGGGTTCGCTGCTGCTCAAAGCGCACGACGAAGCCAAGAGCGTCACCGGCCTGGATCTGGCTATCTACGGCCAGGAAATGGACAACGCCACCAGCGCCTTGGCCAAGATGAACATGATCCTGCACGACTGCCCCACGGCGGAAATCTGGAAGGACAACACCCTGTACGCCCCGCATTTCAAAGACCCAATGGGCAAGCTCAAGCTGTTCGACTTTATCGTCGCCAACCCGCCGTTCTCTACCAAGGCCTGGAGCAATGGCTTCAACCCGGCAGAGGATGAGTACAACCGCTTCAGCTACGGCATTCCGCCTGAGAAGAACGGCGACTACGCCTTCCTCCTGCACATGCTCACCTCGCTGAAGAGCACCGGTAAGGCGGCGGTGATTCTGCCCCACGGCGTGCTGTTCCGTGGCGGTGCCGAAGGCGTGATCCGTAAGCGCATCCTCCAGCAGGGTTACATCAAAGGTATCATCGGCCTGCCGGCCAACCTGTTCTATGGCACCAGTATTCCTGCCTGCATCATCGTGTTGGACAAGGAGGGCAGTGCCGGGCGCAAGGGCTTGTTCCTGATCGACGCCAGCAAGGGCTTTATCAAGGACGGCAACAAGAACCGTCTGCGTGAGCAGGACATCCACAAGATCGTCGATACCTTCACCGAGCAGCATGAGGTGGATAAATTCGCGCGACTGGTGCCCATGGCCGAAATCGAGGCCAACGACTTCAACCTGAATATCCCGCGCTATATCGACACCAGCGAAGCAGAGGATCTTCAGGACATCGAAGCCCACCTGCATGGCGGCATTCCCGAGCGTGATATCGACGCCCTGCATGCTTACTGGCAGGTAATGCCTAACCTGCGCGGCGCGCTATTCGAGCCTCTGCGCCCAGGCTACCTCAGCCTTAAAGTCGCCATCAGCGAGATCAAGCCAACCATCTTCGGCCACCCCGAGTTCGACGCCTTCCGTCAGACGGTGGCGGGCCTGTTCGAAGCCTGGCGTGACGAACACCACCCGAACCTTGCCGGCATCGCCATTGGAGATCAGCCCAAGGCGCTGCTCAGAGAGTTGGCCGAAGATCTGTTGCACCGCTTCGAGGCAGCGCCGCTGCTGGATGCCTATGACGTCTACCAGCACCTCCAGGACTACTGGTACGCCACCTTGCAGGATGACGTGTATCAACTGGTCATCGATGGCTGGCAGCCGCTGATCGCTAGTGGCACGAGCCAGGGCGAACCCAATACCGACCTGCTGCCGCCCGAGCTGGTCGTACAACGCTATTACGCCGCCGAAGCTGCCGCCATCACTGAGCTGGAAGCCAAGCGGGATGCCATCAGCCGCGAGCTGGAAGAGCTGGACGAAGCGCAGGGCGGCGAAGACGGCCCGCTGGCCGAAGGCAAGACCGACAAAGGTAAGCTCACCGCCGCCAGCGTCAAGGCACGTCTGAAAGCCATAAAACATGACCTCGACGCAGATGAAGAACGTCAGGCGCTGGAACAATGCCTGGCGCTGATCGAGCGCGAAGCCGAGGCAAGCAAAAAGGTGAAAGCCGAGCAGAAGGCACTGGATGCAAAGGTGCAGGCCCACTACACCCAGCTCGGCGAAGCCGAGCTGAAAATCCTTGTGGTCAACGACAAATGGCTGGCCACCCTGCAAGCCGATGTGCAGACCGAGCTGGATCGCGTATCTCAGGCCCTGACTGGTCGTATCCGCCTACTGGCCGAGCGCTATGCCACACCGCTGCCAGCGCTAAATGCTGAGGTGGAAGCGCTAGCGGCCAAGGTTAATGCGCATCTGGCAAAGATGGGGTTTGAGGTATGAATGGTTATAAAGACACTGAACTGGGACGGCTACCGCATGACTGGGATGTCACTCAGCTTAGTGACTTGGTTGATCCGGCAAGAACCATTCGATACGGAATCGTCCAACCAGGCGAATATGAGTCAAGCGGCAGACTGCTGATCAGGGGGCAAGACTACTCGAAAGGTTGGGTTGATGCAGACGAGATGTTCAGAGTTTCCAGTTCAGTCGAAGAGCGGTACATAAATGCCAGAGTAAAGACTGGAGACCTAATAATTACAATTGTCGGCGCGGGCACAGGGCATGTTGAAGAGATACCCTCTTGGCTAGACGCCGCAAACTTGACCCAAACGACAGCCAGGATTGCTGTCAATCCGGAAAAAGCTGACTCCAAATTTTTGAAGTACATGCTTTTAAGCAGCTTTGGGCGAAACCAAGTTTCAAATTATGTGAAGGGGGCTGCTCAACCAGGCTTAAACTGTGGCGACGTTGAGAGATTTACGCTGCCGTTGCCTGTATCTATCGATGAGCAAAAAGCAATCGGAATTTCACTGAAGCTAATTGACGATTTTATTGTCTCTCTGAGTCAACTGATCGTCAAAAAACGCGACATCCAGCAAGCCACCATGCAGCAACTCCTTACCGGCCAACGACGCCTACCGGAATTTAGTGAGGGGTGGGAAGTGAAGCGACTTGGAGAGCTTGTTTCTCGGCTATCGAATGGCTGTATTTATACTCAAGATGATAAAGCTGGTGTCCCAGTCACTAGAATTGAGACCATATCAGACGGAATCATCAATTTTGCGCGCGTAGGTTATGCAAAAATCGCCCCCGAAATAGAGCCATACAAGCTACAGCAAGGCGATATACTTTATAGTCACATCAATAGCATTGACCATATTGGAAAAGTGGCTCGCTATTTAGGTGGAAGGTCACTTTATCATGGGATGAATTTAATTCTGTTGCGGCCTATCTCAGGCGTTGATAGTGGATTTTTATTCTTCCTGCTCAGTTCTGAGCCAATCAGACGCATTGCTAGAACGCTGGCAAAACAAGCGGTTAGCCAGGCAAGTATCAACACAGCAGAATTGAGAGCCTTGGAATTAAGAGTCCCTAGCCATTGCGAGCAGGTTGCGATAGCCGGCACCCTCTCCGACATGGAGAACGAACTTGCCACCCTTGAAGCCCGCCGCGACAAAGCCCAGCAGCTCAAGCAGGGCATGATGCAGGAGCTGCTTACTGGTAGGATCCGTCTAACTAATCAAGGAGTCTGATGGATGATTCCCGCATGGACAATGGCTGGCGTATTGCCCCCAATACGACCTCAACAACCAGGGCATAGCTCAGATCGCTCGCCCTATGAGGTGGGGCTTTGCGATTTTATTGAACAGTTTGCTTTTACGCCTGAGCGCACTGAAATCTTGAAAGGTTTCCTCGACTACCGTGCAGCACTTCATGGCGCAGGACTGACAAACGGGTTTCAGTGGGTGGACGGCAGTTTCATGCAGGACGTTGAAAACCATGAAACCCGCCCCCCAAATGACGTAGATGTAGTGACCTATTTTCATCTGCCAACAGGGGAGACTCAAGTCTCACTTTTCGCTAAAGCACGTAATTTGCTTAGCAACGCCCATGTAAAAGCGACCTATAAAGTAGACGCCTATCCTCATGTGCTAGGAGAGCCAACGGATACCCGGCAGGTGCGCCAAATCAGCTACTGGTACAGTATGTGGTCGCATCGCCGAGATGGTCTTTGGAAGGGTTTTTTACAGATAGACTTGAGACCGGACGAGGACGCTGAGGCTCGGCGAGTATTGAGTCAAAAAGATTCGCAGGAGACGGCAAAATGAGTACGACCCGCTTATCTATTGAATCGGAAATCAAAGAACTTCGGGAAATTTTGGCTAGCATTCCGAACGAAAATGTTATTGAAAGAATTTCTTTCGAAGAGCGTCTGGCAGCAGCCGAGATAGCTCTTGCCAACGCCCCTGCCAACCGTATATTAGAGAAAGCACGCCTAACCTTTAGAGGCCGTCCGGTTATAGGTAGCCATGGAATATCTGCTGATTTTGCCAGCAAAGCTACGGGGGCGTTTACCGATGCATTTGCTGCCGTTGCCGCAAGTCTAAATAAAAGTCTTAATTTTATGGGGCCTATTCCGGATAAAAGCAGAAATCAGTTGCTGATTACCGGTACTGCCATAGGCTCTTTTGGTTTTGAGTTCGAATTACCAACCACACAAGAAGACCTATTTCCAGAGCCAGAAAAAGGTGAAGAGGCTCTAGAGAAAATTCAAGCGCTATTACGCACGACTGCCGAAGGCTCCGACGATGATGTAGCAGAACTGGTCGAAGAAATTCACCCTAGAGCGGTAAGAAAGGTCGCTGAATTTCTTAGCTATTTAGCACAGCAAGACTCTTGGTGTGGATTGGAATTTAAAAGGCGCTTTTTCCGTTTCAGCGACATCCAGCAACTTCAATCTTCAGTAGAGCGTTTACAAGACGAAAATATTCAGGAGCAGCAGGAATCCTACCGAGGGGAGTTTCAAGGTGTGCTGCCTGGTGCTAGGACATTCGAATTCAAGCTTAGTGATCAGTCTGGCCTTATCAAAGGCAAGGTCGACCCTGCCATCGAGGATCCCGACATTTTGAATCGGGAGTGGTTACACAAGCACGTTCAAGTGAAATTGCATGTGATCCGTGTAGGTCAAGGACGACCGCGCTTCACGCTTTTAGATCTGGCATCGATTACCCCATAAAGGTATCCGGTGCGATTGATGAGGCTGGCGGAGTAAGGACTTACATTGCGTGACGCAAAAGGAAATCGACTGATGAGCAGCACCGTCGGCCAGATCGAAAAAATGACTCAGCAGCGCGTGGTTGCGCTCTTCCAGCAACAGCTGGGCTACAAGTACCTGGGTGACTGGGCTGAGCGCTCTGGCAACGCCAATATTGAGACCGAGCTGCTCCGTGGCTGGCTAGCTGGGCAGGGCGTTGAAGCCAATTTGGCTAGCCGGGCCATCTTCGAGCTGAACAAGGCTGCTAACGATGCCAGCAAGGGCTTGTATGACCGCAACAAGGTGGTGTACGAGCTGCTGCGCTACGGCGTGAAGATCAAGCCTGAGGTGGGTGAAAACACCCAGACCGTCTGGCTGATCGACTGGAAGCATCCTGGGCACAACCACTTCGCGATTGCCGAGGAAGTCACCGTCAAAGGCGCTGATGCCAAGGCCAACACCAAGCGCCCGGATATCGTGCTCTATGTAAATGGCATTGCCCTCGGCGTATTGGAACTCAAGCGTTCCAAGGTGGCGGTTAACGAGGGCATCCGGCAGAACCTGGATAACCAGAAGGCTGAATTTATCCACCCATTCTTCTCCACCATGCAGTACGTGATGGCCGGCAACGATACCCAAGGCCTGCGCTACGGCACCATCCAGACCGGCGAGAAGTACTACCTCACCTGGAAGGAGGAAAACGCGGACAGCGCGGCTGCCGATAATCTGCTGGATCGGCACCTGCTTCAGCTGTGCAACAAAACGCGCTTTCTGGAGCTGATTCACGACTACATCGTGTTCGACAGCGGGGTGAAGAAGCTCTGCCGGCACAACCAATACTTCGGCATCCGCGAGGCGCAGCGCTACCTGCGTAAGCGCGAGGGCGGAATCATCTGGCACACCCAGGGCTCGGGTAAGTCGCTGACCATGGTCTGGCTGACCAAGTGGATTCGGGAAAACATCCATGATTCGAGGGTGCTGATCATCACCGACCGCACTGAGCTGGATGAGCAGATCGAGAAGGTGTTTACCGGCGTCAACGAGCAGATTGTGCGCACCACCAGCGGCGCCGATCTGATCGAGAAGCTCAACCAGCCATTGCCCTGGCTGCTGTGCTCGCTGATCCACAAGTTCGGCACCCGCGAGGATGCCGATGTCGAAGACTTTGTGGAGGAGCTGCGCAAGAGTCTGCCGCCAGACTTCCGTGCCAAGGGCGATCTCTATGTGTTCGTCGACGAGTGCCACCGCACCCAGTCCGGCGAACTTCATAAGGCGATGAAGGCCATCCTGCCCAATGCCGTGTTTATCGGCTTCACCGGCACGCCGCTGCTCAAGGCCGACAAGCAGAAGAGCATTGAGGTGTTTGGCCGCTACATCCACACCTACAAATTTGACGAGGCGGTGTCCGATGGTGTGGTGCTCGACCTCCGCTACGAAGCCCGCGACATCGACCAGAACATCACCTCGCAGCAGAAGATCGATCAGTGGTTCGAGGCCAAGACCAAGGGCCTGAACGACCTGGCCAAGGCCCAGCTCAAGCAGCGCTGGGGCACCATGCAGAAAGTACTGTCGAGCCAGTCGCGGCTGGAGAAGATCGTCGCCGACATCCTTCTCGACATGGCTACAAAGCACCGCCTGGCCGATGGCCGTGGCAATGCCATGCTGGTCACCAGCAGCATCTTCGAGGCCTGCAAATGCTATGAGCTGTTCTGCAAGGCCGGGATGGGCGACAAGTGCGCCATCGTCACCAGCTACAAGCCTTCGCCAGCGGATATCAAGGGTGAAGCCACTGGCGAAGGACTGACCGAGAAGCTACGCCAGTACGAAATCTATAACCAGATGCTGGGCGACAAAGACCCGGAAACCTTCGAGAAGGAGGTGAAGCAGCGCTTCATCAAGGAACCGGGACAGATGCGTCTGCTCATCGTGGTGGACAAGCTGCTGACCGGCTTCGACGCGCCTTCCGCGACCTACCTCTACATCGACAAACAGATGCGCGACCACGGCCTGTTCCAGGCCATCTGCCGGGTCAACCGTCTGGACGGTGAAGACAAGCAGTACGGCTACATCATCGACTACAAAGACTTGTTCAAGCAGCTGGAAGGCGCCATCGGCGACTACACCAGCGGTGCACTGGACGGCTACGACAAGGCCGATGTGGCAGGCCTGCTGGAAGACCGGCTGAGCAAGGCCCATGAAGACCTGGAGGAAGCCCGCGAGGCAATCAAGGCCCTGTGCGAACCGGTGGAGAAGCCCAAGGACACGCCTGCCTATCTCCGCTTCTTCTGCGGCACCGACTCAGGTAATGCCGAGGTGCTCAAAGCCAACGAGCCGAAGCGCCTAAACCTGTACAAGATGACCTCCGCGCTGATTCGCTGCTTCGGCAATCTAGCCAACGAGTTGGAAGAGGCCGGGTATAGCGCCAGAGAAATCAGCGAGATCAAGGATGAGGTCGATCACTTCACCAAGGTGCGCGATGAGGTGAAACTGGCCAGCGGCGACTACATCGACCTGAAGGCTTACGAGCCGGACATGCGCTTCTTGATCGACACCTACATCCGTGCCGATGACAGCGAGAAGATCTCTGCCTTCGACGATATGTCGCTGATCCAGCTGATCGTGGAGCGTGGTGTCGATGCGGTGGACGCTCTCCCCAAGGGCATTCGCGAAAGCCAGGAAGCCGTCGCCGAGACCATCGAGAACAACGTGCGCAAGTTGATCATCGATGAGTCGCCGATCAACCCGAAGTACTACGAGACCATGTCTTCGCTGCTCGATGCACTGATCGCCAAGCGCAAGGAAGACGCCATCAGCTACCAGGAATACCTAGATGAGGTGGTGAAGCTGGCTCAGCAGGCCAAGAACCCAACCAGCTCGACCAACTATCCTGGCTCGATCAATAGCGCTGCCCGCAAAGCGCTGTATGACAACCTGGGTCAGAATGCCGGCCTGGCATTGGCTGTGGATGCCGCTGTGCTGGACAGCCGACAAGACGACTGGCGCGGCAATGCCATGAAGATCAAACGTGTGCGCCTGGCGATCAAGCATGTGCTGGATCAGTGGGGCAAAGCCGCCGCCGAGGCCTTGGGCGACTATTCAGCAGGACAGGACAACGAGCGGCTGGATGCCTTGCTGGAACTGGTCAAGCATCAGCATGAGTATTGAGTCCCGCAACATCACGGTCAGCGGTTTGACCGTGGAGGTCGTGCGCAAGCCGATCAAGAACCTGCATCTGGGCGTTTATCCGCCGCAAGGACGTGTGCGTGTGGCCGCGCCGTTGGCGGTAGATGACGAAGCCGTGCGCCTGGCAGTCGTAGGTAAGCTCGGCTGGATCAAACGCCAGAGGGCCAAATTTCAGGCCCAGCCCCGGCAATCCGCTCGACGCATGGTCAGCGGCGAAAGCCATTACTTTCTGGGGCAGCGGTATCGGCTACGCGTGCACGAGAGCAGTGGTACAGCACTGCATATAGCGCTGCGCGGGAAGGCCTGCATGGATCTTTTCGTGCGACCGGAGACAACCGTCGAGCGACGCGAGCAGGTGCTTCAGGACTTTTATCGTGCAGAGTTGAAGCGCCTGGTGCCAGAGCTGCTGGAAAAGTGGCAACCGAAGCTAGGCGTTGAAGTAAGGGCCTGGGGCATCAAACGGATGAAGACCAAGTGGGGCACCTGCAACATCGAAGCCCGACGCATCTGGCTCAACCTGGAGCTGGCCAAGAAGCCCGTGCAATGCCTGGAGTACATCCTGGTGCATGAGCTGGCCCACCTGCATGAGCGGCATCACAACGAACGTTTCACCTCTCTCCTCGACCTCCATTTGCCGCAATGGCGAACTCTGCGCGAGGAGCTGAATAGTTCAGTGCTGACAGAGTTTTAAGCCAGTGTGGTGGGTGGACGCCAGATCTTTTGGTGCCCAAAGCAAGGCATGGCGCTAAGCGGTTGATGGCAGTTGTTGACCAGATTAATTAGCGAGAAGGGCGTGGAGCGGTGCGTATTAGCCAAGTACCGGCGAATAGCAGTCAGGCTGAATCCACGCCATGAAGATGCCAAATCTCATACTTCAAGCTCTATTTCCAACTTCTTGCGTAGAAGACGTCTTATCGCTTCCGTATCCAGTGCTGTATCAACTCGATTGAAGGCCCCCCAAATCTCCCAATATAAAAATCCCGGAGCAGTAAGAGCCAATTCTCCGCACTCGTTCTTAGCATTTTCCATCAAACTATCCACTGCTTTTTGATAGTCATCCGGTACTGACTTGCCACATGTGTAATGCCAAAGGTGATAGTACTCCTTCTTGAGTTCACATAAATCCTCAATTAACTTCGCGAGGATCTGATGCTGTTCGGCTATCGTCGGCATTGATACATTTTCCTAGTAGTGGCTACACACGGAAAGTGTAGACGACTCTTAGCTATACATACATCAACATATACACCAAAGATCTGATGTCAGCCAGGCCTTACCAAGGGAATGGCAGGTCAATCTACATTGCATAAGCAGCCTAAGCTAGTTCAAGAGGCGCCAGGGCACGCGCAACCTAGCTTCCCCAGAAGCCTTGAAATGCATCAGCGAATACCATCCGATTTTGCGTTCAAAAGTCGCGATCACGTAGAAACTGCCGCTCGTTGTATGTAGTACCCAGAAGCCGCTTTCTTTATAAAGGTGGATAACATCGGATGTGCGAATTGTTGTCCCTTCCCTGAATACTTTACGTGAGCTGTGATGACTGAAAACGCGACCCACGGCAGACCTAGCGAAGATATGGACATCAGTGAGGTATCCAGTCACGCGCCATGAAAATTGGGTGTTTTGTGCTTTTATTAGACACAGCTTTGTGCGCCTGGAAAGCTCTGTCATAGGCATCAAAAAATCCGTCCGAGAGTCTCAAGAGAAGCTCTTGTTCTGATGCCATCTCCCATTAAAATATAAACTGTACTTAGGGTTTGGAAAATGAACCCTTGCTCGAATTTGTGTAGATAGCTTGTGCGCACAAAGTCGCCTACATCCCAACGGCGCTGACTATCGTAAATCACTGTGTGTGCGTAGATGACGACTGGTTGACGGTTAGTTCTAGTCAACTCGTTGAGTTGCGCTGAGGTGACGTCCAGATCTATCCAGCGCCAATCAGAAATGAGGCAGTACTCAGAGTATGGGTGGCGCTCACGGGCAATCCGAACAGCCTCATCCTGACTGACCTTTGCTCCAGGCATCTGTATTCCATCGCCGTAGAGCAGATCGGTTATCTCATGCAATTCTTTCATCGCTTATCCACCGTAATACCGACGCGCAGGTGGCTCGGCGGTGTAGAGCACTACATCAGACCCCATCTGAACTTGACTAGCCATCAGTTTGGTCGGCCCTCCGAATTGATAGCAATTGAACTTGGTGTGCACGAGATGGAATATTTCGCCCCGCTTGGTTCGCTGCTCGATCAGTTTTAATACATCAGCAACTGCAATTCCCTTGTTGTCAGGAAAATCGCAGCTTACGACCGCTTGAAAGCTTCGGATGAATAACCCTTCTCCTGGTTCTTTGAGCGTCCGCTTAATGATCTCGGGATCATTTGTAGCTATTGTATTTACAACACCATTGGTTTCGGTACTGGCCAGCGTAATGCTCATCCAGCGCTCGCTGCCTTTCTTATTGAGGCACCAAAGTCCTGCGCTTTCTGACTTGAACTCAAAGTCTATATGTCCGGCTTGAGCAACCATGGTGTTCCTCCGCTTAAAATATCTGTTCAGTCGCTATGCCGCCGTGGAGGCGGGGTGTCATTCAGGGCGGCAGGAGCAGAAGCTGGACATCGCTCTTTGCGGACTCGGTTAGGGGGCCGCTGGCTGCAATCACACCTGCTTGGCTGGTGCCAAGGATTTCAATTGGCATTTATTGACGGGGGTTTCTGATAAGATCATGCGACACATCGTTAGCTTATCAGCTAACGATGTGTCGCGTCAAAATTGGTTTGATGCTCGTTTTTGAGCGCGAAGAAAATGAGGCTTGAAAAGGTTTTGGGGCAGGTGCTGCGGGATGCCAGGCTCCAAGCTGGTCTGACACGCACTGAGTGCGGCGAAGTCCTTCATATTTCAAATCTGAGCCAGATCGAAAACGGCCAAACCCTTCCTCGCATCGATACGCTTGCCGCTCTCTGCAAGGTGCTCGGTGTCGCTCCCAGCGATGTTCTGCTGGTTGTTGAAGCGCGTTGCTCTGGTCTCGACGTTGAAGAGCAGATAGTGCTGAGTAATAAAAGGCTTAGGGCTTTGCTGAGTGCGGGGCGGTTTGAGTCAGTTGTTCAAGAGGATGCGCTTCGGGGAATTCGAGGGCGGAAGGCAGACAGTACTCGTGACTCCGTGAAGCGCATGCAGGGTGAAGGTCTACAAAAAGACGAGATCGCTCGTAGGCTAGGGGTGACACTCAGGACTGTTCAGAGGTACTGGGCTAGAGGGTAAGCTAGGATCCCCGCGCACTGGTCGTGCAGTCGCTCATGCAAGGTCAAGATCCATGGCTGCCGTCAGAGCCTCTTCTCGCTTGATGTATTTCTCCTTGCTGATTTTCCCTCTTTTGAAATCTTCTAAGAGCTGTTTTCTCCGACGCTGGTAGGTTTCATAAGTCCTGGCAACTTGGACGTTATGGATGACCTGTTCGTACTTGGATTTTTCCCTAAAGGCGGCGTCCACATAGTTAAGCAAACTCTCAAGCGTTGCGTGGCCGCTCAAGGCCATGGCGCGCTCGGCCAACATCTTGTTTGTCATTAGTGTTTGCCTGAATGAGTCGGGGCTCAGGGCCTGTGTTTCAGCAATGAGCTTAGCCACAATGTTGGTGCAGAAAGCATGCCTGAAGAGGTGCGAGCAGGCTTGTTCCTCGATGCCCGCTGCACGTCGAATTAACGAAAACTCGGTCGTCAAGGTATCTATCCCTAAGGGGCGTCCGCCTCGCTCTGTCACTAGTAGAAAACCGTGGTCTGGAGCGTCCTTGAATCGCTTCATGATGGAGCGGCGGTCGCCGCGAATGTAGTTCAGGAGGTCTTCTATCATTGGTGGGCTAAGCTCAAGCTCACGAGTCAGCCCAGTCCCGCCTCTCTTCAACGTGGAAAGTCGAATTATTGGCTTTTTAATTTTGCTAGCAGCGAAAACTTGTGCAACAGTAATCGCCTGAATCTCGGCTCGACGGCCACCCAGCTCCTCGAACAGGGAAATCATCAGATGCCGACGATTGCATAAAAATTCCGATGTGGACATCTCATCAATCGCGTTGTGCAACTTTGCGATGGTGGCTTCGCCAATAGGTCTGCGGGTCTTTTTGGCACTGGCCGTCCTGAACGACCTGTGGTGAACGCTGGAGCGTTTGATGGCTTTTCCATTTCGGTAGAAAACTGAGTCCACCATCTCAATAGAAATGGTTCCACCTATTCCAACGAAATTATGAATTCCATTCATCTCTCCCACATGTGAGAGAAAGCTTAAACATCTTCTGCCTATGCTGGTAATTGTGCGCTCAGTTCTTTTTAGCTGAGTGGGATTGTTTAGTTTTGTCTGCTTGCGGAGTCCGTCGATGAAGTCGCAAAAATCGTCGTCGGAAAGGGCTATGAAGTTGAGTTTGTTATAGTAACAGAATCTAATCAGGTGACTGATCTGCCCGGCGTATTCACCAAAGGTACCCCCTTTGGTTCCAAATCTTGATGGGCCATTGCCGCCACGGCTGGGTTGCATGCGCGTCTTGATCATGTAGGCGTTGGCCTGCAAGCAAGGCGAGCCATCAGGCCAAGTCATGAATGGTATATTGCTACTATCAAGTGTATGCAGTTTATCGTGCGATAAATAGTCGTATAGTCGCAGTCTCGGGATTGGAGTGAACAATTGAGATGCTTCGGGGTACTCAATGATTCGCTTTGCCATTTGGCACCAACTGCAAATGATTTTTCATGGATAGAACGGTCACGTCATCAAAGGGGGCAGGATTCAACCCTAGTATCTTGATGATTCTGTTGATTGCGTCGTTAATTCTCTTTTGCCGCAATCCCGTATTCGTGGTGTCAGAGATCGTGATCAAATCTTTCCGGTTAATCTCCAGTGCCTGTATTAAAACCATATTTACCGCTTGGAGTGTGGAAATCGAAGACTTGAGTTCTTCGACCTGATCCTCCAGTGCAGAACGAGTACGTTTATTTGGAGGCGTCAGTTCCTTCCTGAATTTGCGTATAGCATTCTGTGCATGTGCCCGCAATTTTTCTAAGTGCTGAAAATCTTTCTCAGGCTCATTGTCGGCGAGCCTTTTCTTTAGAGTGTTAAGGCTTATGGGATGGATTGTGAAGCTTTCATTCTGTATGAAGAACTCAATGTCCAAAGAGCATAAGCCACCTTGGCTCTTCAGTGCGTTCAGAACTTTTTCGTTGTCAGTATAGTTACCTGGTGATTGCCCTATATCTACCAGTAATTTGAAGATGTTCGCTATGGATTGATCAATCAGCTCGCGCTTGGGTAGTGTGTTCATTTTATTCTCAGCTGACAATGAATAGGACTTGCATGGATTTACCATTTTCATCGTTGAAAAATTTTGGCTCAATCCGAGCTTTACCTTCTTCAAGCATCGCCGAAAGGTAGTCTTCGATTTTTTGCTCGTCGACCAAGGAGAATTTGGTGGTGCTGAATTCCGCAAACAGCAGATCCTGCAAATTCTGGTAATTGTCTAACCGTTCGTGTTTGGCGAGGTCAGCAAAATAGCGGGCGCCCGCGCCCCTGAGATCTTTGGGCTCTAGGCACTCGGTCAAGTAGTGCCAAACGTGTTCAATGTCGCGGTGTCCGAGCATCCAGCGAAGGGTATCCAACTCGCCGAAGCTATTGGTGTAGAAAAACATAATGGCAAAAAAGCGGCGCAGTTGGTGCTGGCGTACGTAGTAGCGTTCCCCGTCAGCAGTGATATCGCTTTCGAAGTAGTCGCAGGCGAAGTCCAGATGGCGGTTGTACAGGTGAAGCGAGCAGTCCTGTAATCCTTTGTGCCCCAGCGACGATGGGGTCGCGAAGAGGCCGGTCAGATCGTCGATAACCCGGAGACGCTTGAGTAGCTTTTGAAAGCGGCGAAGCTCCTCGATCATTTCCACGGCAATGGCGTCAATAGGCCGAGACTCACGCTGCCGCATTCCCAAGGCGTCGCGGGTGGATTTCTCCAAGTTGAAGACGAGCCATGATTTGCTTTTGTCCAAGCAGTTCGCAGCGTCCAGAGTGACCAACTCGTCAATGCGCCGCGCCATGATCATCCCAACGACCATCTGTATGCTGCCCAGGTAGACGTATACCAGCTCAAGCAGTCCGTGGTTGGCGCGCAGGTGCTGGAAGTACTGCTCCCGGCTGCCTTTTCGAGGAGATTTATTATTGGTGCTGCGGTTGCTGGATAGGCCTAACTTTTTGACGCCGAAGTTAGCGAGCTCCGGGCCGATAATTCTCAAAAAGTCCTCTTTGGATTGTTGGGTCATTGAGATATTCTGAGCGTGACTACGCGCTGCTACCCTGATGAAACCGTTCAGGATCTTCCTCCCATGTTCGACATGGAATTCCACACTGCGGCGGAATAGCTTCAACAGGTTGTCTGACGGCACGCTTCTGAATCGGGAAGATTCGTTGAGTTTTGGAATGTACTCTGTGATGGTGTTGGTATCTGCGGGTGCGGATAACCCTAACGTATTGAGTGTCGCGCTATTCACGAGCGCGTACCGATAGTAATAGTATACGGTGTCTTGGAGGATATCAGACTCGCCTGTGGTGACTCTGACCCCTGGATACTCGCGCTTGTAGTTGATTTCGTTGGGGTAGAAATTAAGTACTTCGAGAGCCGATTTTGGCGTTTGTCGCCCACGCAACGTGTCTGGGTAGATGCGCTCCGAAAGTGCTTTTGTGCTTACCTTGTAGCCATTGCTACTATTCCCGTAGTACAGATTAGCCTTCATGAGTGCCGCACGAATCCTCGGGATATCAGCCACGGTGATATCGAGTTTGAGATTCTCACACTCATCGTCGCTCACCTCCAACATACTTGGATACTTGGCAAAGATTATCTCGGCCTCGTTATCGCTGAGATTGCACAGCTGAGCATTGCAGAACGCGGATGAGCGTTCAGGCCATGCATAAACGGAGTCTTCAGCCCATGGAGTAGAGGCAAGATGGTTGAGAATTCCTTTCAAATCATCGGCGCTCAAGGCGCCAAGGCCGAACTTGATAAGGCCAAGCCTTCTTGAGTGTATCAACAGGTAGTCAATGAGTCTTAACGTGCATGACAGACGCATGTTTTGGGTCACGGGCGCGCGCGTGGAAAACTCTTCATTGACTCCGTTCGCACCAATTATGAGCAGATGTTGCAACGACCGTAATAATTTTTCGTTCTTGGCCTCAGTCAATAGACTGCCATCCCCAAGATGTACCGTCCAATCGAGTTCTATGGGTTTTTTTTGGTGGGCCTGAATTGCCCAGCGATGCTTATAGAAGTCACTTAGCAGCCAGGGTGCTGACGTATGAGGCGCTAGTTTTGTTATCACAAAGTCATCGAGAAATTCATACCCGGTGCTGGATTCACGCCCAGTGAGCAGGGACATAGATCAATGCCTCCATCTTTTTCGCATCAACTAGTTTCAGCGCAGCATCTAGGTGTTGCTTCAGCAGGCGGTTATAGCCGCTTGTGATTTCAGATTTAATTTTGTCTGCAAATGACGCCCAGTATTCCGCTTTGCCGCATACGCGGGCCCGATCAGTGGAGGTTTTGACTGCTGCTTCAAGTGAGAGCAAAGAAGCCAGGAACGGCACGCCGATAGAAAAAACAGCCTCACTAGCCTCGGTAATTGTCCGCTGTTCTGTGCGCTCAGGATCTGAAGCTTGGTAGGGAATCTCTTTAATTCGGTGGTTATCCAGAAAAGCATCCAGTTCATCCATGGTGTTGAATCGGGTCACTCGGAGGAGATGGTGACTATTCTTCATGGCTTCACAGACGAGCGCTTTCTGAAAGATCCGGATCCACCGAGCTTTGATGAATGCCAATAGAGCGTCCGGTAGGTAGTGGCTGAGCAGATCTGGGTAATAGTGCTCATGGCCGAGGGCCTTAGACATGGCTTCGCTACTTTTACTATGAATAAAGATTTCAACCGCCCTAGATGCCCGGATCTTGGTCAACCGTACTCGTTTGATGAATTCGACCAGCTGGGCAACCGGCAGGTCGCTGTGGGGCTTGAATTGTGTGATCAGTTGTTCGCGTAAGCTAGAATTGCCACGAAAGGTATGTTCGTTCCAGATGGTTACATCGGCCTTATTAAAGCTGAAGGCTTTCCCTGAAGTGATAAATAGGTAGCGATAGCTGTCTTTCCCTTGCGCGCGTAGCTTTCTCCGTCCAGAGCTAGTTATCTCGATAATATCCTTCACTATGTTGAAAGAAGTGTCATTGAGCTCGATGACCTGCTCTCGAACATCTGGATTCTTGCGGTCTTTGTATCCAGTTAGCAGGCGCTTCTCTTCGTTAAATCCCACCAATTGACCTTGCTGATTGTAAAGCTCGAAGCTCTTTAGAAACTCGGTCGTGATTTCAGGATGCTCAAGCACTAATAAGCACTGAAGTGGGAACAGACTTCCTGTAACGGGGAACCCGTAAATGTTGGCAAGATCCGCGGCATCGAAGTTTTCACCGGTGAGTCGGTTGTAAATCTTGCAAAGGAAACTTGATGGCACCTTAGAGTCGGCGGCCTCCAGTGTCGCGCAGATGTCAGCCAGTGTGTACCGGTTTACGATTCCCCGGCCTTGGTACTCGATGATCGGGGTGCCGCTCTGAGCGAGCAAGACACGACGGGCCTTTCGGGATTTCAGGTCTGCAACCTGATGGATTGCCCAGTTACGAACTGTGGCAAGGTCGTTCTTGATGTGGAAAAACAGTACGTCAACGGCTTCTGAATCGGTTACGTAAAGGGGAATGCTCGTAAGTAGCTTTTCTTGGACAAGCAGCCCGCCTTCTCGCTCTTCTAGTTTGGTTTCAGATCCATGCTTGGTTGACGGTGGTGGTCGCTTGATTGGTGAGGTTAGCTTTGCCCATACCCCAGTTTTGCATAGGCACTTCTCAATCGATGTTATAAATCTGCCCCAGTTTTTGATTTGTGATTTTGCATCCTTCTGGGCTTCCTTTGCCTCGCTGAAGTAAGCAACTGTAAAGGCCTGTATGAAACTTTTCACGCCTGCCTCGGTTTTGAAGGTGCTCCGGGGCCATATGGTGTGGTGCTCACCGAGATAGTCGAACATGTAGTTCCATTCAACGCGAAATGCGCCAGGTCGGCCACGGAAGTACCTTTCAATTTCTGCGAAGATGGCCTCTACAAATACCCGCCCATAAGGGGCTACGAGCTGGGCGAGCCGTACGTACACACCAGTTTCGTCCGGGCGCAGGATTGACCAACCTTTCCAGTACCAACGTTTGTACTCATTAGCCGAAGCAATCTCCGCGCACACGCTTGCATCTGGTTTGAACAGGGAGAAGTTCCAGGAAAAATCGTGAGCTTCAGGAAGCTGCGCTAGAGCCGTCGTGAGCGATTGATAGAGGCAACGGCATAAGGTTTCACGCTTTTTTTCTGGAAGCTCCACTAGAGCATTGCCTGCCATGGCGGAGGAGAATCCACGCAAGATCCCCTCGATACAGGGGCTTCTGACCGTGTCCATGGTGATCCGTTGGCCGGTAATGTCACAGTAGGCCTCCAACAGTTGTATGGACGCGTGGACGCTGTATTTTCTGAGACCGAAGATTTTTTGGTGGTCGGCTGCCCCTTGGATAATCAGATTCGCCAACTCTGGGTCGATTGCAGCCAAAGGGTGATAGCGGATAGCTTGGGTTTTTTTGATAATTGTCATTTTTCTTTTGCTTCCATTGGCGTCTTAATCAATCGTTTCAGAGCTGTTTAGAAGATAATGACAATGTTCTCAAAATAGTCAAAACAAAGAGCTGGGCTTCGAGATCAATCTCACCTATCGCGAAGGTATCGAAAGCAAGGCCGTGGACGACTTCCTCGAAGCATTCATCAGCGAGGCGATGGAAGCCAACGAGCTTGGTTATATCGGCGGTGAAGACTACGGTTTCGTCTGCCTGGCGCGCCGTGGTTCGGTCACCGAAGAGCAGCGCGCCAAGGTGGATGCCTGGCTGAAAGGCCGTAGCGAGCTTGCCGAGTACAACGTCAGCCCTCTGATGGATGTGTGGTATCCGGAAAACCCGATCAGGACCGAGAAGTAGTCTGCTCGTCGGTTCGTTGCGCTGCTGCCAGCTGGGCTTTCCTTCGTGAGCGCCTGGCCAGCAGCAGATGCAGCAGGTGCATCAGCGTTGCGATGAGCAACGCAACGCCCACGCCGAGGCTGGCATTGATGAGGCGTATCTGCGGCAGGTTCCAATCCTGCGCCAGGGTTTCTGCCAGCAGCAGGAAGAGCAGGGTGGTCTGCAGCACGAACAGCCCGTAGTGATTCGCCTGGAAGGCCCTGCCGAGCACAACCAGCGGCAGCAGGATCATCACCATCAGCGGCGGGTCGGCCAGGCCATGTCCGATGTAGATGAGGATGGCGGCGGCGGCCAGGATTCCAAGGCTGGCCTGCAGAGCGCGAACCAGGCTGCGCTCGAGGTCCATCTGCAATGTGGTGAACACCGCCAGCGTCAGCCAGTAGCCTCTCGGCAGCTGCGCCATGTTCACGATCACACCACCCAGCGCGCCGGCCAGCATGTAGGTCAGCGCGTGTACTCGCCATTGCCGGATCGGCGTCCGTCGAGCGTGCCGCCGCAGCACCCGCAGGATGCTCAGCAATCGTGGCATGTACGGCCACATACGCAAGCCATGCATGCCGCGCAGACCGAACGCCAGCAGCGTCACCCACAGACCGCCAAGCGCGAACAGCACGGCAATCGCATAGGGGTTGTTGAAATCGGCGACGCCATGCTGGCCCTGGCCGAGGCACAGGCAGATCGCCAGGCCGATGCCGAGTTTGCCGGCCTCGCTGCCATATCGTTGCAACCAGGCCAGAAGCAAACCGTAGAAGGCGAACAGGCCGAGGCTGATCAACGGGTGGGTGGCTGACCAGAAACCCAGGCCGGCACTGCCGGCGCCCAGTGCGATAAGGAGCAGCATCCGCAGCATGCCGAAGCGATGAAGCGGATTGGCCTTGGCGGCCTGGAATGCACCTACCGTCGCCCAGAGAAAACCCGGGTGACCACTGAACAGGCCCAGCAACAGCGGCAGCGCACAGCCGAAGCCTGCGACCATCGCCGCGCCCCAGGCGGGGCGCCCGGGATGCCAATGAATGCTTTGCCGCAACAGACGCTTCATGGGGTCAGACCGGGCTGGAGCGACCGGTCATTTCTCCGGCCATTTCCGTGGCGTAACTGTCGGTCATGCCGGCGATGAAATCGATCATTCGCTGAAACGACTGGTAGAGCGGTAGCTCGGGAGAGGGTGCGCTGCGTCCGAGCAGATCGAGGATCCGCTGGTTCTTGAATGAAGGTGTACCGCCACGATGCTGTTCCAGCGCCGCCCCGCAGAAAGCGTTGAGCAGGATCTCCAGCGTCGTGTAGGCGCCGATCTCGTGCAGGGTCTTGCGTTTGTCCTGGAAAATCTTCTGGCGGGCCATCGCTTTCGCCTGCACCACGCAGGCCTTGGCAGGACCATGCATATGCTCGACCAGGTCGCCCGGCAGTTCGCCGCGCAAGAGGTTATTCTGCTGTTCGACGAACGCAGCGGCAGCGGCATTGGTCAGGTGCTCGATGGCCTTGCCGCGCAGGATCGCCAGCTTGCGGCGCCTGGAGTCGCCTGGGCCGAGTTGGCGATAGGTTTCCGGAATGTCGTCGCCAACCAGCGCCAGCAGCAGTTCCTCGACTTCCGCGTACTCGAGCAGCTCCATTTCGAGGCCATCTTCGAGGTCGATCAGCCCGTAGCAGATGTCGTCCGCGGCCTCCATCAGATACACGAGGGGGTGGCGCCCCCAGCGCTGGTCGGCAACCTTCGGCAGGTTCAGCTTGTGTGCGATCTGCTCCAGCAACGACAGCTCGTTCTGGTAGCAACCGAACTTGTGTTTCTTGTACCCCAGCGCCTCGGCATGGCGAGACGTCCATGGGTATTTGAGATAGGTGCCCAGCGTGGCGTAGGTAAGCCGGGTGCCTCCGTCGAACTGGTGATACTCCAGCTGCGTGAGCACACGGAAG
The DNA here is from genome assembly GCF_041381355.1 of Pseudomonas sp. LM13. Lineage (NCBI taxonomy): Bacteria > Pseudomonadati > Pseudomonadota > Gammaproteobacteria > Pseudomonadales > Pseudomonadaceae > Pseudomonas > Pseudomonas sp. LM13. The sequence continues at coordinate 3,427 of NZ_JACBXH010000004.1, read as the reverse complement.
CCTTGGGCATTGCCCTCGAAGTTGAGGAAGTCCGCCCGCTGCGCATCCGTCATGTCGTCCAGCCAACCGCGTCCCGCAGCCTGCTGAAACCAGCAGCGAATGGCATCCTCCCCGGAGTGGCCGAATGGCGGGTTGCCGATGTCATGGGCAAGGCAGGCCGATTGCACGATCATGCCGAGGTCGGCCGGGCTGCACCATTCGGGCAGGTTTTCACGCAATACTTCGCCCACGCGCATACCCAGCGAGCGACCGACGCAGCTGACTTCCAGCGAATGGGTCAGGCGCGTGTGGATATGATCGTTGCTGGATACGGGGTGCACCTGCGTCTTGCGCCCGAGCCGGCGGAAGGCCCCGGAAAAAATGATCCTGTCGTGATCCTTGTGAAACGGACTTCGTCCGAGTTCTTCGGTGCTGTGAACAGATTTTCCGAGTCGTTCACGATTGAGCAATGTGTGCCAGTCCAAAGGGCTATCTCCTTGTTGCCGCCAGGTTCCTGGCATGCCGACAGCGCCAGTGTGGCGCATTCCATGTGGGGATTACAGATCTGACCAGCACCCGTAGGGCCGAATTCATGCGGCCATGAATTTGCCGGCAGCGGCCGAACACGTTCGGCCCTACGGTTCAGCCATTTCGTCGCGGATCAGGCAGCCTGATTACTGCCGCAGTTTGCGAACCAGCGGATAGAGCGTGATGCCCAGCCGGGCGAGCTTGCCCACTTTACCCAGGCGTGGCCCGAATATCGCGAGGACGACGGTCGCGGCCAGCATCAATGGGCTTTTATCGGTGTGGTGCCCGGAAGCTGTGCCACGGTTGATAATCATGCCCTTTATGCGCTGTACCGGATGGGCCAGAGGCTGTGAGTGATAGAGGATCTGCTGACGATTCATCTCCATGCGCAGTCGAATCAGATCTTTGCGCATGGTCAGATCGCTGGATGTGCTCAATGGAGTGCTCATGGTAGTAAACGCTCCTGATTGCGGGCCAGTTCCTCGACTGTTGCCTGGAAGGGCGAAGCGCACGCCTTGGCGAGGCGAATGGCCCTGCTGATGCATATCGCAAGGACAATCGCATAAACCCCACAAAGAATCAGAATGGCCGCGATGGGGTTGGTTTCCCAGAAGGCGATGACAATGGCCGCTGATAGTCCTACCAGAACCAGCAGACCCAGGATCAGGCTTATGCTGGCCAGGAGGAACAACCTGAATACACGGCTACGTTCTTCCTGAAGCTCTATTCCCAGCAGTTCCAGATGCCCTTGAAGAAGGCCGACAAGCGCACCGCCCATTTTTTTCAGGGACGGTGCGGGCGCTTCATCGGAATGTTTCGCTTCCATTGGCCTGCTTTCCTCTATCAGCGGCGCATGATCATGCCGAGAAGAAAGCCGGCGCCTGCAGCGATACCAATGCTTTGCCAAGGGTGCGTTTGAACATATTCCTCGGTGCACTGAATGGCGGCCTCGCTCTGATCACGCAACGTGCCTTCCTGCTCTTTCAGCATTTCCCGAGCACGATTCATATTGGCGGTGATTTTCTCGCGCAGCTCTTCGGTCTGGCTGCCGGCAGTTTCCTGAGTGTGCTTGAGCAGGCGCTCGGTGTCGGCGATAAGCGTATGGAATTCTTCGATCAGCGCGTTCTGGGCGGCCTGAAGATTGCGGCGGTGGGCAGATTTATCGATCAGCGACGAAGGGCTTGAAGTGGATGCGTCGGGAATTGGGGTGTTATCGCTGGTGCCAAAAGTGGATTCGGTAGACATCTGCAGCTCCTCTTGAGTCTTGTGGGACGAAAAGTCCCGTTGCCTCAGGTTTCGAGCATGACAACGGCGCAAGGTTCCCGCTTCGGTTTGAATGACGCGGCAGATAAGTTGCAGGCGATAAGCGGCAGGCGGTGAGTAAGTGGTTTGGAACTGGCTTCGGCGGGGCATGGTGGGTGGAGGAAGTGCCTTCCAGGGAGTCACCTGCCAATACACAAATCCGAGGTGTAGTTTGAAATATTTGAAGGCATAACCCAACAAACTTCCGAAAAAAGAGAAACCCGCCGAAGCGGGTTTCCTATCTACTGCATCGAGATGCGGTAGGCCGCTATTACATCAGCGGGATGGTGTAGCTGACGATCAGACGGTTCTCATTAGCATCGCGGTTGTTGGTGCTGCGATATGTAACGTTACGCCATTTAACACCGAGATTCTTCAAGGCGCCTTCTTGGAATACGTAGCTGATATCGGTGCCGCGCTCCCACTCTTTACCACCGTTGGAGCCGTCAGTTCTATCGAAGCCATCACCGCTGACGTAGCGGGTCATCAGGCTCAGGCCGGGAATGCCGATGGCGGCAAAGTTGAAGTCGTAGCGGGCCTGCCATGATTTTTCATCAGCTTTGGCAAAGTCCGGACCAGTCATTACATAGTTCACCAGATAAGGATCGGACCAGCCGCCGACGAAGGCGAAGCCGGTATCACCATTCATTTCCTGATAGCCCAAGCCAAAGCTATGGCCGCTGACCGAGTAGGTGACCATTGCGCCCAAGGCCTTGTTGTCGACATTAGAAGAGCCATCGTCTGTCGAGCGGGCATAGCGCAGATCGGTTTTCAGCGACTGCTTCTCACCAAGCGGTAGAACATGAATCAGATTGAAAGAGTGCTGCTTGTAAGCTTCTTCAAGATTGCTGTAGTAATAGGCACCGGTAAGGTTGTCCATCAACTTGTAAGTAGCACCAGCAAAAATGAAATCATCAATGCTACCGCCGCCTAATGAAGCACCGTTCAGAAGTGCTGTCAGGTCATCATAGTTCGAGTCGTTACGCTGGTTAACTTCCGTTATGTAACCCGCATCTAATGTCAATCCTTCAACTTCATTGGAGACGATCTGTCCGCCTTTGAAGGTTTGTGGGAGCAGGCGAGAGTCACTGCGGTGAAGAGCCATGTTCTTTGGCTCAAGCGTGCCAACTTTCAGAATTGTCTTGGAGATTTTTACTTTGGCAGTTAGGCCAAGCTGGGAATAATCATCGGGTGCAGACCCATCATTATCGACCGGCAGTAAGTTTGTTCCGGTGCGGTCAGGGCTGGAGTCGAGTTTTACCCCCAACAGACCCAGAGCATCGACGCCGAAGCCGACAGTGCCTTCGGTGAATCCTGACTCAACTCGTAGCAGGAAGCCCTGAGCCCACTCTTCTGCCTTGCTCTTTGCAGTACTAGCGTCATCGCGGAAATCACGGTTCATGTAGAAGTTACGCAGCTCCAGGCCAGCCTTTGTATCTTCGATAAAAGCAGCTTGAGCCATGGAAGGAATGGCTAGGGTTGCTCCCAGAGTGGCCAGGGCCACGCCCCGGGCGATTGGGGTCTTGAGCATTTCTTGTTCTCCTCGTTGGATGATGCTCTGAAGGTCGCTCTTGCGGCGATATGCAATAAAACATTTCATCATTGTTTCAGCCTTTAG
>NZ_JACBXH010000003.1:0-215539 GCF_041381355.1 Pseudomonas sp. LM13 | reverse complement strand
CTAGCGCCATTGGTTGAGCAGCGACCGTTGCTCGCGCTGCGCAGCCTCCAGCGAGACAGGTCTGAGGCGGATCACGCTGCCTGGCAGGCACTGCGCGAGCTGCGCCACAGCCAAGGGTGTCAGTGCACCGAGCCGGGGATAGCCGCCGATTGTCTGGCGGTCGTTGAGCAGAATGATCGGCTGGCCGTCGGCCGGAACCTGAATCGCGCCCAGCGGAATTCCTTCGGAAACCATCGACGAAGCCTTGCAATGAAGCGTCGGGCCGAGCAAGCGGACGCCCATTCGATCGGCGCGCTGATCGACGACCCACTCGCCATTGAATGCCGCAAACAGGCTCGTCCCGCTGAAGGCGGCGATCTGTGCCCCTGGCACCACTGAAAGGACACCGCCGGACAGCGCCGTTATCGCTTGTGCTGGCAGTTCCCTCGAGACGGCAGCGTGGCCCTGCCAGCACAAGCGGTCGCCCACGCGCAGCGCGCGCCCGTCGTCTGCGAGCCCACCCATCTGCTCCCGCCTCACCGTTGCGCAGCTCCCCAGCACTCGCGGGGCCTGAAAGCCGCCCGGAGCGGCTAGATAGGCGCGGACGCCATGACGTGGCTGGCTGAAGGTCAGCAGCTGGCCCCGGCTGATCGTGAAGGCGTGCCCCGGTGCGATGGGCTGGCCGTCCAGCGTTGCGCCGAGATCGGCGCCACAGATGGCGAGGCGGGCATCGGTCTCGGCGCGTAGCCGGAAGTTTCCGAGGGTCACCTCCACCACCGGCGCGGCAAGAGGGTTGCCGAGCAGCCAGTTCGCCCAGGCGCAAGAGAGCCAATCCACCGCGCCGCCCTGGGTCACCCCGAGGTGGCGAACACCGAAACGCCCACGGTCCTGAATGCTGGCGAGTGCGCCGGCCTGCTCGACGACCAGGCTCATGGCGCGGCCTCGAACGGGCTGTCGTCGCCGCCCAGGCGGATGAATTCGGTGCGCTCGACCGCGACGAAACGTACCCGGTCGCCAGGTTGCAATAGGCTGTAGCGGTCGGACTCGCGGTCGAACAGGCGCGTCGGACTGCGGCCGATCAGGTTCCAGCCGCCCGGTGACTGCGCCGGATAAATCGCGGTCTGCCGGTCGGCGATACCCACACTGCCAGCCGGTACCTGCTTGCGCGGTGTGGCCAGGCGCGGGCTGGCGAGCCGCTCATCGACCAGTCCGAGGAAGGCGAAGCCCGGCGCGAACCCGAGGGCGAACACCTGGTAAACATGCGCGCTGTGTAGTTCGATGACCCCGCCGACGCCCAACCCGCTGCGCTCGCCAAGGTATTCCAGCTCAGGGCCGACGTGGCGGTCATACCACACCGGGATCTCGTGCAGGCGGCCGCTTCGGGTCGTTGCCGGGCGCAGGCCATCAAGGGTGGTAGCGATCAGGCCGCGCGCCTGGCGATCATCGAGCAGGTTCAGGTCATAGTGGACGAGGAGTGTGGTGTAGGAGGGCACGAGGTCGATCAGCGCGGTACCGAAGGCCTCCTCGATGCGGTCCCTGGCGGCGAGCAGCCAGGGCATGTTGCCTTCGTCGATCTGGTCGAAAAGTCGCAGCATCAAGCAATCGACGCCGACCACCTCGATTTGCGGCTTCACGGTGTGATCGCCTGTAAGGACTGGCGAATGCGCTGCACGGCGAGAATGGAAGCGGCATTGTCGCCATGCACGCACAGCGTGTCGGCCTGCAGGGTCAAGGTGCCGCCATCGTGGGTGGTGAGGGCCTCGCCGCGAGCCAGGCGCAGGGCCTGGTCGGCCACCCTGTCGCTGTCATGGTGAACCGCGCCTGGCAGCTTGCGGTTCACCAGCATGCCGGCGTCGTCATAAGCGCGGTCGGCGAAAACCTCGAACCACAGGGTGATGCCCATCTCCGCAGCCATCGCCTGGCTGGCACTGTTGTCACGAGTGGACATCAGCATCAGCGGCAGGCTGTCGCTGTAGGCCTTGATCGCTGCCATCACAGCCCGTAGCAGCTCCGGCTCACGCATCATGTCGTTGTACAGCGCACCGTGAGGCTTGACGTAGCGGACCTGGGTTCCTTCGGCACGGCAAATCCCCTCGAGCGCGCCGACCTGATAGAGCAGCATGTTCTCCACTTCGGCAGGCGTACAGGCCATGGAGCGACGGCCGAAACCGACCAGATCCGGATAGCCCGGATGTGCGCCGATGAGCACGCCATGCCGTTGTGCGAGTGCAACCGTGCGGCGCATGACTTGCGGATCGGATGCATGGAAGCCGCAAGCGATGTTGGCGCAGTCGATGAGCGGCATCACTTCGGCGTCGAGGCCCATCGTCCAGGCGCCGAAGCTCTCGCCAATGTCGCAGTTCAATAACAGGCGTCCCATTTGGAAGGCTCCTTCGAATGGTCGATGCGCAGCGGTGTAGCGGATGGCCAGGCGCCGTGGTTGCGTTAGATTATCCGACATAGCGCCGGCAGCCTGCACGAGTGCCGGATTCGACATTGCTGTATGCTTGCCCGCCTCGTCGGCCAAGCCGGCGGAGCCAGGTCATGATCCGTTCCGATCCGCTGAGTCCCTTTGCTTCGCAGGCGGCCCGCAGGGCAAGCAGTTCACGCCCTCAATCCGTTATGACCGAGACCGGAACCCATGCGTATCGAACCCCGCCCCCTGCCCGAGCAGCTGCCAGACCTTGGCGAGCTGCCGCCGCTGCTGCAGCGCCTCTACGCGGCCCGTGGCGTGACTTGCGCGGAGGAGCTGGACAAGGGGTTGGCGCGGTTGATTCCTTATAAGCAGCTCAAGGGCATCGATGCGGCAGTCGAGCTGCTGGTCGAGGCGCTGGAAAAGCGCCAGCGCATCCTGTTCGTCGGCGATTTCGATGCCGATGGCGCTACGGCCAGCACGGTCGGCGTGCTCGGACTGCGCCAGCTGTGTGCCGCCCACGTCGATTACCTGGTGCCCAATCGTTTCGAGTACGGCTACGGCCTGACCCCGGAAATCGTCGCCGTCGCCTTGCAGCGCGAGCCCGAACTGCTGGTGACCGTGGATAACGGCATCTCCAGCGTCGATGGCGTCGCGGCGGCGAAGGCGGCAGGGCTCAAGGTGCTGGTCACCGACCACCATCTGCCGGGCCACGAACTGCCGGCGGCCGATGCCATCGTCAATCCCAACCAGCCGGAATGCACCTTCCCGAGCAAGTGCATCGCCGGGGTTGGCGTCATCTTCTATGTGCTGCTCGCCCTGCGCGCGCGGCTGCGTGAGCTGAACTGGTTCGCCCGTCAGGGCTGGGCCGAGCCGAACCTGGCCGAGCTGCTCGATCTGGTGGCGCTGGGCAGCGTCGCCGACGTGGTGCCGCTGGACGCCAACAACCGCATCCTCGTCCATCAGGGCCTGGCGCGAATTCGCGCGGGGCGGGCTCGGCCGGGGTTGCGGGCGATTCTCGAGGTTGCCGGGCGCGATCATCGACGCATCACCTCTACCGACCTTGGCTTCATTCTCGGGCCGCGACTGAATGCGGCCGGTCGACTGGATGACATGTCGCTGGGCATCGAGTGCCTGCTCTGCGAGGACGAGGCGCTGGCGCGCGACATGGCGACCCAGCTCGACGAGCTGAACAAGGATCGCAAGGCCATCGAACAGGGCATGCAACGCGAGGCGCTGGCGCAGCTCAAGGATCTGCCACTGGAGGACCTGCCGTTCGGCCTGTGTCTGTTCGAGGCGGACTGGCACCAGGGCGTGATCGGCATCCTGGCTTCGCGCCTCAAGGAGCGCTACCACCGCCCGACCATCGCCTTCGCCGATGCTGGCGACGGGCTGCTCAAGGGCTCGGCGCGCTCGGTGCCGGGCTTTCATATCCGTGATGCGCTGGATGCGGTCGCCGCCAGGCATCCCGGCCTGATCAGCAAGTTCGGCGGGCACGCCATGGCGGCCGGGCTGTCGCTGCCACAAGCCAACTTCGGTGCCTTCGCCGCGGCCTTCGATGCCGAAGTGCGCCGCCAGCTGTGCGAGGACGATCTCACCGGTCGGCTACTCACCGACGGCCAGCTCAGCGTCGAAGAATTCCATCTGGAGCTGGCGCGTGCGCTGCGCAACGCCGGACCCTGGGGCCAGCATTTTCCCGAGCCGATGTTCCATGGCGTGTTCCAGCTGGTGCAGCAACGTATCGTCGGTGAGCGCCATCTCAAGCTTGTGCTCAAGAGCGAATGCGGATCGCTGACGCTGGACGGTATCGCCTTCAACGTCGACCGCGAAATCTGGCCGAACCCGACAGTGCGCTGGGCGGAGCTGGCCTACAAGCTCGACGTCAACGAGTATCGCGGCCAGGAAAGCGTGCAGCTGATGGTGGCGCATATCGCCCCGCGCTGACCGATGCATGCCAGCCGACGATAGGCCGGCTGAATCGGCTGGCATTCCCCGCCGGAACGTTCGATTGTTGCCTGCCGCCGCCGCGCCTAGAGTGGCGAGACAACAACAGCGCCATGCGGGAACCCGAAATGAGCGACATCAGCGTCCATCACCGTGCCTGTCATCTGTGCGAAGCCATCTGCGGCCTGACCATCCAGACCGAAGGCGAGCGCATCCTTTCGATCAAGGGCGACCCCCTCGACAGCTTCAGCCGCGGCCATATCTGTCCGAAGGCAGTGGCGCTGCAGGACATCCAGAACGACCCCGATCGCCTGCGCCACCCCATGCGCCGCTGCGGCGAAGAGTGGCAGGCCATCAGCTGGGACGAGGCCTACGAGCTGGTCGCCGAGCGCCTGGCCGAGATCCGCGAGCGGCACGGCAGCAATGCCGTGGCCATCTACCAAGGCAACCCGAGTGTGCATAACTACGGTCTGACGACCCACAGCAACTACTTCCTCGGCTTGCTGAAAACGCGCAACCGCTTCTCCGCGACCTCGGTCGACCAGCTGCCGCACCACCTGACCAGCCACCTGATGTACGGCCATGGCCTGCTGCTGCCGGTGCCGGACATCGATCACACCGATTTCATGCTGATTCTCGGCGGCAACCCTTTGGCCTCCAATGGCAGCATCATGACCGTGCCCGATGTGGAGAAGCGGCTGAAGGCGATCCGCGCCCGCGGCGGCAAGCTGGTGGTGGTCGACCCACGCCGCAGCGAGACCGCGGCCATCGCCGATCAACATCTGTTCGTGCGCCCCGGACAGGACGCGGCGCTGCTGTTCGGCCTGCTCAACACCCTGTTCGAGGAAGGCCTGACGCGTGCCAGCGAACTGCCGCTGGACGGCATCGAGGAGGTGCGCACGGCGATCGCCGCCTTTACGGCAGAAGCGATGAGCGCCCGTTGCGGTGTTCCTGCCGAGCAGATCCGCCAATTGGCGCGGGACTTCGCGGCGGCGGACAGGGCAGTCTGCTACGGCCGCATGGGCGTTTCGACCCAGGCGTTCGGCACGCTCTGCCAGTGGCTGGTGCAGCTGATCAACCTGGTCACCGGTAATCTCGATCGGGTCGGTGGCGCGCTGTGCACCGAGCCGGCGGTGGATCTGGTGGAGACCACCAAGGGCGGCCATTTTGACGCCTGGCGTAGTCGGGTGTCGCAATTGCCCGAATATGGCGGCGAACTACCGGTAGCGGCATTGGCCGAAGAGATGCTTGAGCCTGGGGAAGGGCAGGTGCGTGCGCTGATCACCGTGGCCGGCAACCCGGTGCTCTCCACGCCCAACGGCCGCAAGCTGGAGCAGGCGCTGGATGGCCTGGAGTTCATGCTCAGCGTGGACTTCTACATCAACGAGACGACCCGCTATGCCGATGTGATCCTGCCACCGACCGCACCGCTGGAGCACGACCATTACGACGCGACATTCAATCTGCTCGCCGTGCGCAACGTCACCCGCTTCAACCAGCCGGTGCTGCCCAAGCCCGAGGGCGCGCTGCATGACTGGGAAATCTTTATCGGCCTGGCCGAGGCCTACGCCGGGCGGGTGGGCGTCGAGCTCAAGCCGACCATGCCGCCGCAGCAGATGATGGACCTGGCGCTGCGCCATGGGCCCTATGGTGACAAGTCCGAGCGCAAGCTGAGCCTGGCAGCGCTGGAGGATTATCCCCACGGGCTGGATCTCGGGCCGCTCAAGCCGAATCTGGCGCGGCGCTTGAAAACGCCGAACAAGCGCATCCAGGCCGCGCCGGCGCTGATGCTGGACGATCTGCAACGTTTCGCTGCGCAGCCCCAGGCGGGTGCCGACGAGCTGTTGCTGATCGGCCGCCGCCATGTACGCAGCAACAACTCCTGGATGCACAACTACCAGCGCCTGGTGAAGGGTAAGCCGCGTCATCAGTTGCTGATGCACCCGACCGACATGGCGGCGCGGGCGCTGCAGGATGGCCAGCGGGTGCGCGTGCATTCGCGGGTCGGCGTGGTCGAGGTGGAGGCGCTGGCCAGCGAGGAGATGATGCCCGGCGTGGTCAGCCTGCCGCACGGCTGGGGCCATGCGCGGCCGGGCGTGCAGCTGGATATCGCGCGACAGCAACCGGGCGCCAGCAGCAACGACCTGACCGACGAGCGCCAGCTGGACGTTTCCGGCAACGCCGCGCTCAACGGTGTGCCGGTGCAGGTCAGCGCCGCCTGACGAGCGGCTTCGCCAGCCTCGGGCTGGGCACGGGCGCGGAAATGGTCTCTACTGATGGGTGTCCAACCCGCATCCATGACAGTAGAGGCCGACATGTCCCAGCTTTTCCAGCCGCTTACCCTGCGCCAGCTCAAACTGCCCAACCGGATTGCCGTATCGCCCATGTGCCAGTACTCGGCGAAGGCGGGGATGGCCAACGACTGGCATCTGGTGCATCTGGGCAGTCGAGCCGTCGGTGGCGCCGGACTGGTGATCGTCGAGGCGACGGCGGTCAGCCCTGAGGGGCGTATTTCGCCGGACGACCTCGGCATCTGGTCCGATGAGCATGTCGAGCCGCTACGCCGTATCACCCGCTTCATCGAGGCGCAGGGCGCGTTCGCCGGCGTGCAGCTGGCCCATGCCGGGCGCAAGGCGAGTACGTGGCGGCCCTGGCTCGGCAAGCATGGCAGCGTGCCCATCGCCGCTGGCGGTTGGACCCCGGTCGGCCCTTCGACCATTGCCTTCTCGCCTGAACATGCCGTGCCGACGGCGCTGGACGACGCCGGCATCGCGGGCGTCGTGCAGGCGTTCGTCGAGGCGGCCGAGCGCTCATTGGCAGCCGGCTTCAAGGTTGCCGAGGTACATGCGGCCCATGGCTACCTGCTGCATCAGTTTCTTTCGCCGCTATCCAATCAGCGCCAGGATCGCTACGGCGGCTCGTTCGACAACCGTATCCGCCTGCTGCTGGAGGTCACCGCTGCGGTGCGCCAGGTCTGGCCCGAGCAACTGCCGCTGTTCGTCCGTCTTTCGGCGACCGACTGGGTCGATGATGGCTGGAATGCAGACGAAACGGTCGAGCTTGCACGGCGGCTCAAGGATGTCGGCGTCGACCTGATCGACGTGTCGTCGGGCGGCACCGCGGCCAACGCCGATATTCCAGTCGGGCCGGGCTACCAGACGCAGTTCGCCGAGCGCGTGCGCAAGGAGGCGGGTATCGCCACCGGTACGGTCGGCATGATCACCGAGGCGGTGCAGGCCGAACACATCCTGCGTACCGGCCAGGCCGACCTGATCCTGCTCGCCCGCGAACTGCTGCGCGACCCGTACTGGCCGCTGCATGCCGCCGAATACCTGCGCGACGGGTCGGTGGCCTGGCCGGCGCAGTACGTGCGTGCCGCCCATCGCGACACGCCGATCCGTCAGGTGCCCGAGTCGTTCGACTGAGCACTGCTGTTCAATCCTGATCCAATCCTTTTGGGGACTTCGATGAAAACCAGTGGCCTTCTCGATCAACTGCTCAGGTCCGGTCAGGACCTGCTGCAGAAGCAGCAATCCAGTGCAGGTGGCAAACCTGGCAAAGGCGGTTTGAGCGACCTGCTTTCCGGCGTTGGCGGCGGTTCGCTCGGCAATGCCCTGTCGGGCGCCGGCGGCGGCGCGCTGGCAGCCGGTGCCATGGGCCTGCTGCTGGGCAACCGCAAGGTACGCAAGATGGGCGGCAAGGCGGTGACCTACGGCGGTCTGGCGGCACTCGGGGTGCTGGCCTACAAGGCGTACAGCAACTGGCAGGCACAGCAGGGCGGGACGCAGCAGCAGACGCCACAGACCATCGATCGCCTGCCGCCGGCAGAGGTCGAGGTCCACAGCCAGGGCATTCTCAAGGCACTGGTGGCAGCAGCCAAGGCCGACGGCCATGTCGATGCCCGAGAGCGTCAACTGATCGAGGCGGAGCTGGGCAAGCTGGCCGATGCTGATCTGCAGCAGTGGCTGGAGGCCGAATTGAACAAGCCGCTGGACCCGGCCGACGTGGCCAGTGCCGCCAGCACCCCGGAGATGGCTGCGGAGATGTACCTGGCCAGCGTGTTGATGGTCGACGAGGAGCATTTCATGGAGCGTGCCTACCTCGACGAACTGGCTCGCTGCCTGCAGCTCGATCCGCAACTCAAAGGCGAACTGGAAAGCCAGGTACGTGGTGTCAGTGCCTGACCAGCCATCATGAGGGCAAATCCGTTTCCTGACAGTCTGCCGGCACGCCCAGCGGGCTGTCAGCACGGGTTGGCTGAGTTATAATCGCCGGCTTTTGCACCGTCCGATTGAGAGCTGCCTACCTATGGAAATCAACCCGATCCTCAACAGCATCAAGGACCTGTCCGAGCGCACCCAGTCAATTCGGGGGTATCTTTGACTACGATCAGAAGCATGATCGTCTCGTCGAAGTAAACCGCGAACTCGAAGACCCGAACGTCTGGAACAAGCCCGAATACGCCCAGAGCCTGGGCCGTGAACGCGCTACCCTGGCGCAGATCGTCGAAACCATCGACGACCTGACCGGTAGCCTGGCCGATTCGCGCGACCTGCTGGAAATGGCCGCCGAAGAAAACGACGAAGGCGCCGTGAACGACATCGTGGCCGAAGTCGAGCGCCTGCGCGAAATTCTCGAGAAGCTCGAGTTCCGCCGCATGTTCAGCCACGAGATGGACCCCAACAACTGCTACCTCGATATCCAGGCTGGCTCCGGCGGTACCGAGGCCCAGGACTGGGCCAACATCCTGCTGCGCATGTACCTGCGCTGGGCCGACAAACGCGGCTTCAGCGCCGAGATCGTCGAGCTGTCCGAGGGTGAGGTCGCCGGCATCAAGGGCGCCACCGTACACATCAAGGGCGAATACGCCTTCGGCTGGCTGCGCACCGAGATCGGCGTGCACCGCCTGGTGCGCAAGAGTCCGTTCGACTCTGGCGCCCGTCGCCACACCTCGTTCTCGGCGGTATTCGTATCGCCCGAGATCGACGACAAGGTGGAGATCGAGATCAACCCGGCCGACCTGCGCATCGACACCTACCGCTCCTCTGGTGCCGGTGGTCAGCACGTCAACACCACCGATTCGGCAGTGCGTATCACCCACGTGCCGACCAATACCGTGGTGGCCTGCCAGAACGAACGTTCCCAGCACGCGAACAAGGATACCGCCATGAAGATGCTGCGGGCCAAGTTGTACGAGCTGGAAATGCAGAAGCGCAACGCCGCCTCTCAGGCGCTGGAAGACAGCAAGTCGGACATCGGCTGGGGCCACCAGATCCGTTCCTACGTGCTCGACGACTCGCGCATCAAGGATCTGCGTACCGGCGTGGAACGCAGCGATTGCCAGAAGGTGCTCGACGGCGACCTCGACGGGTACCTCGAAGCCAGCCTCAAACAGGGGCTCTGAGCGCAGCCGCACGCCTCAAGCCGCAAGCACCCCATTGAAACGATTTGACCGGGACGACCCGCAATGAGCGAACAACCGCTGAACCAGCACGCCATCCAAGAGGAAGAAAACAAGCTGATTGCCCAGCGCAAGGAAAAGCTTGCTGCCGTGCGTGAGCAGGGCAATGCCTTCCCCAACGACTTCCGTCGCGACCGCTATGCAGGCGACCTGCAGAAACAGTACGCGGAGAAGACCAAGGAAGAGCTGGAAGCGGCGGCCATTCCGGTCAAGGTCGCCGGGCGCATCATGCTCAACCGCGGGCCGTTCATGGTGCTGCAGGACATGAGCGGGCGCATCCAGGTCTACGTCGATCGCAAGACCCTGCCGGCCGAGCAGGTCGAGGCGGTCAAGCACTTCGACCTGGGCGACATCATCGCAGCCGAGGGCACCCTGGCGCGTTCGGGCAAGGGCGACCTCTACGTCTACATGAACAACGTGCGCCTGCTGACCAAGTCGTTGCGCCCGCTGCCGGACAAGTTCCACGGCCTGACCGACACCGAGCAGCGCTATCGCCAGCGCTACGTCGACCTGATGGTCAACGAGGAAGTGCGCGAGACCTTCCGCGTGCGCTCCCAGGTCATCGCCCACATCCGCAAGTTCCTCGCCGAGCGCGACTTCCTCGAAGTGGAAACGCCGATGCTGCAGACCATCCCTGGCGGCGCCGCGGCCAAGCCGTTCGAGACCCATCACAACGCGCTGGACATGCCGATGTTCCTGCGCATCGCACCGGAGCTCTACCTCAAGCGTCTGGTGGTCGGGGGCTTCGAGCGCGTGTTCGAGATCAACCGCAACTTCCGTAACGAAGGCGTCTCGACCCGGCACAACCCCGAGTTCACCATGCTCGAGTTCTACCAGGCCTATGCCGACTACGAAGACAACATGGACCTGACCGAGGAGCTGTTCCGCGAGCTGGCCCAGGCCGTGCTCGGCAGCACCGACGTGCCCTATGGCGACAAGGTGTTCCACTTCGGCGAGCCCTTTGCGCGCCTGTCGGTGTTCGACTCCATCCTCAAGTTCAACCCGGAAATCTCGGCCGCCGATCTCAATGATCTAGAGAAGGCCCGTGCCATCGCCAAGAAGGCGGGCGCCAAGCTGCTCGGTCACGAAGGCCTGGGCAAGCTGCAGGTGATGATTTTCGAGGAGCTGGTCGAGCACAAGCTGGAACAGCCGACCTTTATCACCGAGTACCCGTTCGAGGTTTCGCCGCTGGCCCGGCGCAACGATCGCAACCCCAACGTCACCGACCGCTTCGAGCTGTTCATCGGCGGCCGCGAGATCGCCAACGCCTATTCCGAGCTCAACGATGCCGAGGATCAGGCCGAGCGCTTCCATGCCCAGGTGGCCGATAAGGATGCTGGTGACGACGAGGCCATGCACTTCGATGCCGACTTCGTTCGTGCGCTGGAATACGGCATGCCGCCGACCGCTGGCGAGGGCATCGGCATCGACCGTCTGGTGATGCTGCTGACCAACTCGCCGTCGATCCGCGACGTGATCCTCTTCCCGCACATGCGTCCGGAACTCTGATCCACTGAGCGTCAACCGACCTGCAGTGTGCCGGCCTTGGCCGCCGCGGGTATAACCTCAAGGGTACGGGTCATCCGTGAAGAGGGACCGATGAACAGCCGTAACAACCTGGACGAGTATCAGACCATCGTGCGCGGGCTGTCCGACCGCATCGTCGAGGCGCAGACGCCGGTGCGCGTGCTGGACGCAGTGAAGTGGGACGAGAATACCCGCCAGGGCTTTTTCGCCGCCAAGGGCCGCGAGCTGCCGAAGATTGATCGCGGCTACTACGAAGGCCGCCCGCTGGCCTTCGACTCCAGCGCGAAGAAGCAGGAATTCCAGGACATCGAGCGCGACATCACCCGTCAGCTCGGCCAGTTCAACCCGGTCGGGCAGATCATGCGGCGCATGTGCAAGGAATACCGCATGGTCATCCGCATGCTCGAGGCGCGTGGCACGCCGGACTTCGGCATGATCTCCCAGGAGCTCTACGGCGCGGCGTCCGACGCCTTCCACGCGGGCGACCCGACCCTGGCCGACCTCGGCCTGATGCTCTCCGACTACCTGAACAACATCGCCGACCGCGGCGACCTGCGTGACGAGCCGAAGAATCTCACCGCGCCGCAGGCCGTGGAGCTGCTGCAGAAGCGCCTGGATGTGGTGTTCGGCGAAGGCGAGGGCGTGATCCGCGTCTTCGAGTCCGACGGCATCCTCGCCGACGCTGCGGCCGGTGCCGACTACATCAAGATCCGCAGCGACGCGCTGTTCAACGAGCGTGACGTACGCGCACTGGAAGTCCACGAAGGGCTGGTGCACGTCGGCACCACGCTCAACGGGCAGAACCAGCCGATCTGCACCTTCCTGGCCAAGGGGCCGCCGTCTTCCACGGTCACTCAGGAAGGCCTGGCAATCCTGATGGAGGTGATTGCCTTCGCCTCCTACCCGACGCGCCTGCGCAAGCTGACCAACCGCACCCGCGCCATCCACATGGCCGAGGAGGGCGCAGACTTCCTCGATGTTTTCGCCTTCTTCCGCGAGCAGGGCTATGGCGACGACGAGAGCTACAGCAACGCCAGCCGCGTGTTCCGCGGCTCGACCCCCGATGGCCTGCCCTTCACCAAGGACCTGTCCTACCTCAAGGGCTTCATCATGATCTACAACTACATCCAGCTCGCCGTGCGTAAAGGCCGGCTCGAGCAGATCCCGCTGCTGTTCTGCGGCAAGACCACGCTGGAGGACATGCGCACGCTGCGCCAGCTGGTGGACGAGGGCATGGTCGCCCCGCCCAAGTACCTGCCGCAGCAGTTCCAGGACCTCAATGCGCTGTCGGCCTGGATGTGCTTCTCCAACTTCCTCAACCACCTGAGCCTCGATCGTATCGAAGCGGACTACGCCAACATCCTCTGAACCGACTCGGCGCAGGCCCCGAATCAATCATCACGCAAGGAAGCGTAACGACATGGAAAACTCCGTCTTTGCCCGTCAGTCCAGCCCACTGGACCGTACCCTCTCGGCTGGCGCCTACAACCTCGTCATCGGCCTGACCCTCTGCTGGGGCTTCTGGGTCAACTGGTGGATGGTCGGCAACATTCCGGTCGAGTCCATTCGCAGCATCCATCCCTGGCTGTTCTTCGGTGGCTACTTCGCCAGCTGCCTGACCGGCGCATGGCTGTTTCACAGTTCGAACAAGCCCTGGGTCAGTTTCCTCGGTTACAACCTGGTGGTGGTGCCGTTCGGGCTGATCGTCAACCTGGTGGTCAGCCGCTACGACAGCGCGCTGGTGCACGAGGCGATCCGTATCACCGCGCTGGTCACCCTGGGCATGATGGCGCTCGGCACGCTGTTTCCGCGCTTCTTCGCCAGCATCGCCAGCGCACTGACGGTGGCGCTGCTGCTGGTGATCGTCGTCGAACTGGTCGAGCTGTTCATCCTTGGCATCCACCATGGCGTGATCGACTGGATCGTGGTGCTGATCTTCTGCGGTTATGTGGGCGTCGACTGGGGGCGGGCGAACCAGATCCCCAAGACCCTGGACAATGCCGTCGACAGCGCCGCCGCGCTCTATATGGACATCATCAACCTGTTCCTGCGTATCCTGCGCATTCTCGGGCGCAAGTAGGCGAGGGCCGGCCGAGGCCGCTCTCGCCGCGCTGCAATCACAGGACCAGGAGCTCGCCGTGACCAGTCACGAACTCGAATACGAAATCCTCGGACAATCCGCGCAGAGCGTGGAGATCATCCTCGACCCCGGCGAGACGGTGATCGCCGAGGCCGGCGCGATGAACTACATGACCGATGGCGTGCGCTTCGAAGCACGCATGGGCGATGGCTCGGCGAGCGGTGTGCTCGGCAAGCTGTGGGGCATGGGCAAGCGGATGATCACCGGCGAGTCGCTGTTCCTCACCCATTTCACCAATGAAGGCAAAGGCAAGTCGCGTGTGGCCTTCGCGGCGCCTTATCCCGGTACGGTGGTGCCGGTGGACCTCGCCGCGGTAGGCGGCACGCTGATCTGCCAGAAGGATTCCTTTCTCTGTGCCGCTTTCGGCACGCGGATCGGGGTGAGCTTCAGCAAGCGCATCGGTGCCGGCTTCTTTGGCGGCGAAGGTTTCGTCCTGCAGCGTCTGGATGGCGATGGGCTGGCCTTCGTACATGCCGGCGGAACGGTAATCCGCAAGGAGTTGAACAACGAAACCCTGCGCCTGGACACTGGGTGCCTGGTCGCGTTCACCCAGGGCATCGACTACGACATCCAGCTGGCCGGTGGGCTGCGCAGCATGCTGTTCGGCGGCGAAGGGCTGCTGCTGACGACCCTGAAGGGCACCGGCAGCGTCTGGATCCAGAGCCTGCCGTTCTCGCGGCTGGCCGAACGGGTCTACGAGGCGACCTACCAGGCCCGCGGCGAAACCCGTGCCGGTGGAAAATGAGGCGACTCGCAGCGCGCCAGATTTGTCACAATCCGCTTTTGACTTTGTCCTGCCGAGATTATCCATGTCCGAACGTAATCTGATCCCCTATATCCTCACCGCCGTCGGCACCGTCATCGGGACGGTCGGGGTGCTCAGCTACTACGGCTACGTGCATGTCGCCAAGCCCGAGGATGCCTTGTTGCTGGCGGACTTCACCATGCTCAAGACCATACCGGGCGAGGATTATCGGGTATCGCTGAAGCCGGCGTCGCAGGTGGCTCAGTGCATCGATGGTGTGCTGGTACTGTTCGATACTGAGCAGAAGGGCCTGACCGGCGTGCTGGTGGACAACAGGAAGCGGGCAGTGCGCTGCATGGGTCAGGACGCGCCGCAGGAGAGCAAATAGAACAGCCCGTCAGGGCGACGGGCTGCAAAAGGGACTGGGCATCAGTGCGCGATGCCCATGCTTCACGGTCACTCCATCGACGAGCGTGGCGCGACGCGCTTGTCGTCGTTGGAGATGGTCACCTCGACGCGGCGATTCATCGCGCGGCTGGACGGCGAGTCGTTGCTCGCAACCGGGTACTGCTCGCCATAGCCCACCGCCTGGATGCGCTGTGGGTCGACGCCCGCGTGGGTCAATGCGCGGCGCACGGATTGGGCGCGGCGCTCGGACAGCTGCTGGTTGTAAGAGTCGGAGCCGGTGCTGTCGGTATAACCCTCGACCACCACCTTGCGCTCCGGATTCTCGTTCAGGAACTCAGCAAGCTTCTGGATGCCGCGCATACCGGCGGGTTTCAGTTCGGCCTTGTCCAGGTCGAACAGCACGTCACCGAAGGTCACCAGCGTGCCGCGTTCGGTCTGCTTGGCCTGCATGTCTTCCTGCAGCTTGCGAATCTGCGCCTCGCGCGCTTCCAGGCGCGCCTCGGCGCGCTGTGCCGAAGTCTTGCCCAGCTCCTCTTCGGCGCTGCGCAGGGCAATGGTCTGTTCGGCCAGCTCGATGCGGCGCTTGGTCAGGTAGGCCAGCTGGTCCACCGTCTCCTCGTCCGCATCGTTCAGATAGGCCTTGTTGGCCTTGTCCAGCATGGTGCCGGCATCCTGGGTCTCCAGCGCGGCCAACTTGTTGGCACGCGAGTCGGCCTGCAGCGCGGAGTAGCTGCTGCGGGCTTCTTCGAGGTTCTGATTGGGCTGGTTGGCGCAGGCCACCAGGCCAATGCTCAGAGCCAGAAGAGTCGGTAGGGTTACGAGCTTGTGCATGACGAATTCATCCTTTGTGCAATAAACGGAATGTCGAACCTGATGCGGGTTCAGCGAACGCTGCGCATGCTTTCCTCGCGCAGCTCACGGATTCCCTGCTGTGCGTCCTCAACGGCCTTCTGCGCCTTGGCCGCTTCGGCCTTGCGCTCGGCAACGCGGGCATCCCATTCGGCCTGTTCGGCCAGCTTGCGGGCTTGTTCGTAGTTTTCCTTCTGCATGGCCAGCTCGGCCTCTTTCCATTTTTCCTGCGCGGCACGCATCTCCACGGCGGCGTACTCGGTGCCGCCCGCGCTGACCGCGCTGCGCACTGCCGATCCGGTCACTGCGAACTGCTCGGTCGGTGGGTTGCCCGCACAGGCCGTCAGCAGCAGGCCGCCCAATGCAATGGCTGCAAGCTTGGGTAGCTGGAATCTCGAAGCGTGGGTTGCGACAGCTTTGTTCATGGTCAGTCTCCAGTTCGAATTGCTTAACGGATAGCTACCGTCCCTGGCCGGGCAGTGGGCTGATTAGTGCACTACCGATGTCGGGACATATTTTTGTGAGGTCACACGGCGTCAAACGTTCCGTCGAATTGGCGGGCTAGAGCGGTCGTCAGCGAAACGGCAAGGGGGTGAAGTGTGTAGCGAGGGCGGAGCCGCGCGGGATTCCGCGCGGCAGAGGGGAGTGCGGCCGCCGGCGCTGCGCGCTCGCGGCCGCTAGCAGCGACCGATGACTCAGCTGTCTGCGTCTGGCTCGTCGAGCATGCGCTTGAGGTGCTTGCGCGACAGCTCGAGAAAGCGCGGAGTGGGGCCCACGTCTTCATAGACCGGGTCGCCCTGTTCGTCGGTGGCGATCACATGCGTGCCGCGTACATAGGGCAGGCTGGTCTCGACCGCTTCGAGGGCGGCGCCGACCAGTTCGCCGAGCAGCGCCTCTGTGCTGCGCTTGGGATACATCTCGGCCAGGGCGGCCAGCCGTGCCGCGCTCTCGACATCCAGGGGGATGCTGTAGGTGGTATGGCTCATGCGGCCCTTGGCGTCGCGCTCCCAATGACTGACAAGCTCGGAAATTCTCATGGTTACTCCTTAATGCCCGCGCGCACGAGCGGTGATAGCGGTGATGACTGGGCTTGCATGCCCACGCGCGCTAGCCATTGATGCCTTGTCATGGCGCTGCGTGGTGGGCACTCTGGTTGGAGATAATTTCAGCGTAGCCGTTCAGGATCGTTTGCCCAGCGAAGCGTCTGATGCATAGCGGCGAATCGGTCGTGCAAGACTGGCGAGGCTCGCGAAACTCATTGGCCGTATTGGCGGGAGGAGCAAAGGTCATGGCGAAAATCATCGATGCGCGCCTGCGCGACAACGTGCATCTGCTCGGCGAGCTGCTCGGCAATACCATCCGTGCCCAGCACGGCGATCAGTTCTTCGACAAGATCGAGCGCATTCGCAAGGGGGCCAAGGCCGCCCGGCGAGGATCGGCCGAGGGCGCGCAGCAGCTGGCAGAGACGCTGGACAGCCTGGACGAGCACGAGCTGCTGCCGATGACCCGGGCGTTCAACCAGTTTCTCAACCTGGCCAACATCGCCGAGCAGTATCACCAGGTCCGTCGCCGTACAGCCAGTGAGCCTGCGCCGTTCGAGGCGAGCGTCTTCCCCGATCTGCTCGAACGCCTGAAGGCGGCCGGCCACGGCGACGAGTTTCTCGCCCGCCAGGTCAGCCGGCTGGATATCGAGCTGGTGCTGACAGCCCACCCGACCGAGGTATCGCGGCGCACCCTGATCCAGAAGTACGACGCCATCGCCGAGCAGCTGGCGGCACGCGACCACACCGATCTCTCGGCCGCCGAGCTGGCCCGGATCGAGCTGCAGCTGCAGCGTCTGGTCGCCGAGGTGTGGCACACCGAGGAAATCCGTCGCAACCGGCCGACGCCCGTGGAAGAGGCCAGGTGGGGCTTTGCGGCGATCGAGAACTCGTTGTGGAAGGCCGTACCCAATGTCCTGCGCCAGACCGATGCCACGCTGCGCCGACTGACCGGCCTGCACCTGCCGCTGGAGGCAGCACCGATTCGCTTCGCTTCCTGGATGGGCGGCGACCGCGACGGCAACCCCAATGTCACCGCAATGGTCTCCCGCGAAGTTCTGCTGACGGCACGCTGGGTCGCCGCCGACCTGTACCTGCGGGAGATCGAGGGGCTGATCACGGCGCTGTCGATGAGCGCGGCCAGTGACGAGCTGCTACGCCAGACGGGGGAGTCGCCCGAACCCTACCGCGTATTGCTCAAGCCACTGCGTCAGCGCTTGCGGGCAACCCGTGACTGGGCGCGGGCCGCCATCGAGCACGGCCAGCCAGCGCCGGCAGACGTGCTGCAGGATTGCGCGCAGCTGCGGCGACCGCTGGAACTGTGCTACCGCTCGCTGCATGCCTGCGGCATGGGCATGATCGCCGACGGCGCCTTGCTCGATTGCCTGCGTCGGCTTGCCGTGTTCGGCCTGTTCCTGGTGCGCCTGGATATCCGCCAGGATGCCGCTCGCCATGCCGCTGCGCTGGCCGAGATCACCGACTATCTGGGCCTGGGCGACTACCAGCAGTGGGACGAGCAGCGTCGGCTGGAATGGCTTCAGCAGGAGTTGGGCAACCGCCGCCCATTGTTGCCGGCCCACTATCACCCGTCAGCCGATACCGCCGAAGTGCTGGCTACCTGCGCGGTGATCGCCGAGGCGCCTGCCACTTCTCTGGGCTCCTATGTGATTTCCATGGCGCATGCGGCCTCCGACGTGCTCGCCGTGCAGCTTTTGCTCAAGGAGGCGGGCCTGCAGCGTCCGATGCGCGTGGTGCCGCTGTTCGAAACCCTTGATGACCTGAACAACGCCGCGCCGATCATCGACCGTCTGCTGTCTCTGCCCGGCTACCGTCAGCGCCTGCACGGACCGCAGGAAGTGATGATCGGCTACTCCGATTCGGCTAAGGATGCCGGCACCACGGCGGCAGCCTGGGCTCAGTACCGCGCTCAGGAGCAGCTGGTGGACGTCTGTCGCGAGCACGGCGTGGAGCTGTTGTTGTTCCACGGCCGTGGTGGCACCGTCGGGCGTGGGGGCGGCCCGGCGCATGCAGCGATCCTTTCGCAACCGCCGGGATCGGTCGACGGGCGGTTCCGTACGACCGAGCAGGGCGAAATGATTCGCTTCAAGTTCGGGCTTCCGGATATCGCCGAGCAGAATCTGAATCTGTACCTCGCCGCCGTGCTGGAAGCGACGCTTCTGCCACCACCGTTGCCTGAAGCCGGTTGGCGGGAAACCATGGATCGCCTGGCCGAGGATGGGGTCAGCGCCTACCGCGGCGTAGTGCGTGAGCATCCAATGTTCGTCGAGTATTTCCGCCAGGCCACGCCTGAGCTTGAGCTGGGCCGCCTGCCGTTGGGCAGCCGCCCAGCCAAGCGCCGCGAAGGCGGCGTGGAGAGCCTGCGGGCGATCCCCTGGATCTTCGCCTGGACCCAGACCCGACTGATGCTGCCGGCCTGGCTGGGCTGGGAGCACGCCCTGCATCGTGCGCTGGAGCGCGGCGAGGCGGAAAGGCTGGCCGAGATGCGTGCGCGCTGGCCATTCTTCAGCACACGCATCGACATGCTGGAGATGGTGCTGGCCAAGGCCGACGCCGACATCGCTCGGCGCTACGACGAGCGGCTGGTGCAACCTGAGCTGCTTTCGCTGGGCGGCGATCTGCGTGACCGATTGTCGCAGGTCATCGGTGCGGTGCTGAGCATGACCGGCCAGTCAGATCTGCTCGATCACAGCCCCAAGACCCAGGAGGCGTTCAGTCTGCGCAACACTTACCTGGATCCGCTGCACCTGATGCAGATCGAGTTGCTGGCGCGTTCGCGAAATTGCCAGAGCCCGGCCGAGAGCCCTTTGGAGCAAGCCTTGCTGGTCAGCGTGGCGGGTATCGCCGCTGGGCTGCGCAACACCGGTTAAGGTGTCCGGCGAGCGGATCGGCGGGCATACAGCTACCCTGACAGCCCGGTCGCCCGGCTACCAATTCCGCGATTTATGCAGGGTGATAGACGCTTTGGGGACGGCTTGTGCCGTCCCGGTGCGCTGTGTATCGTGTTCAACCTTTTGTCGCATGGCGGCAAACCAGAATTTTTGATTCGACAGCGACGAGCCGCACCGGCCCGCTGGCGATCGCCCCCTTCCAAGAAAATCGAGGACTCATCCATGCGTGTGATTCTGCTGGGAGCGCCCGGTGCCGGCAAAGGTACCCAGGCAGGCTTCATTACCAAAAAATTCGGTATTCCGCAGATCTCCACGGGCGACATGCTGCGTGCGGCTGTCAAGGCCGGCACCGAACTAGGCCTCAAGGCCAAGAGCGTGATGGATGCTGGCGGTCTGGTGTCCGATGACCTGATCATCAACCTGGTCAAGGAGCGCATCGCTCAGCCCGATTGCGCCAATGGTTTTCTCTTCGACGGTTTCCCACGCACCATTCCGCAGGCCGAAGCGCTGAAGGAAGCCGGTGTGCGCATCGACAACGTGATCGAAATCGCCGTGGATGATGAAGAGATCGTTGGCCGTATCGCTGGTCGTCGTGTGCATCCGGCTTCCGGTCGCGTCTATCACACCGAGCACAATCCGCCGAAGGTTGCCGGCAAGGACGACGAGACTGGAGAAGACCTGATCCAGCGCGAAGACGACAAGGAAGAGACCGTGCGTCATCGCCTGTCCGTCTACCACGCGCAGACCAAGCCGCTGGTGGACTTCTACCAGAGCCTGGCCGCCGCCGAAGGCACGCCGAAATACAGTTGCATCGAAGGCGTCGGTTCCGTGGACGAAATCACCGCCAAGGTGTTCGCCGCTCTTAGCTGATCGCGCCGAGCGACACGCTTCGATCAATGCCCGTATCCTTGGATACGGGCATTTTCGTTTCTGGCTGGGCACCGCAACCCGGCGCTTGAATGCGTTAGAATCTGCGCCTTTTTTACCGATCGGAATGCCCTGATGACCACGCTGCTGGCCCTGGATACCGCCACCGAAGCCTGCTCAGTCGCGCTGTTGCATGACGGCAAGGTAGCGAGTCACTACGAGGTGATTCCGCGCCTGCACGCCCAGCGTCTGCTGCCGATGGTGCAGGCGTTGCTCGGCGAAGCCGGCGTCGCGCTGTCGGCTGTGGATGCCATCGCCTTCGGGCGCGGACCGGGCGCCTTCACGGGCGTGCGCATCGCCATCGGCGTGGTGCAGGGGCTGGCGTTCGCTCTGCAGCGCCCGGTGCTGCCGGTGTCCACGCTGGCAACCATCGCGCAGCGGGCCTGGCGCGAACAGGGCACGACGCAGGTCGCCGCGGCCATCGACGCACGCATGGACGAGGTCTACTGGGGCTGTTACCGCGAGCAGAGCGGGGAGATGCGGCTGGTCGGCAGCGAGGCCGTGCTTCCGCCCGAGCAGGCCGTTCTGCCGCGCGCTGCGGACGGCGACTGGTTCGGCGCCGGCACTGGCTGGGGCTATGCCGAGCGCATACCGGTGGCGGTGCAGGGCTGCGACGCCGCCCTGTTGCCCCACGCCGAAGACCTGCTGCGCCTGGCTGCGTTTGCCTGGCAGCGTGGCGAGGCGCTGGAGGCCGATCAGGCCCAGCCGGTGTACCTGCGCGACAACGTCGCGACGCCGAAAGGGATCAAATGACGCGAGCCGTTGCCAAAGCCATGGCCGCCCGTTAGAGTCGCCGGGCCTCTGATCGAGTCCAATGATGCGCGTCGATAGCTTCCTCCCTGTCCCCTATGCAACGGATCGTTCTGCCCGTACCGGCAGGGCGGCGGATAGCTATGGGGAAACGCAGCGGGCCGCACAGGCTCAGCGCGGTGTCGATTCGCGCACCGGGCAAGACTATCAGCCCCAGGCCGATCGCCCGCAACAGCGGGTCAACTCCAGTGCGCTGGTGGAGCGCTACGCCGCCTTCCGCTATGACGAGCCGCAGCCCGAGCGGCCGCTTTCCAGTCGGGTTGCCCTGGCCCTGGCGAGCTATACCAGCACCGCCAGCATGCCCGTGGATCTCGACGGCACCGAGGTGCTCGGGCTCGACCTTTACGCCTGAGGCGCTTTCTTCTGCCGCAGTTTCCCTATTTTCTCGGTTGCCCTTCCTGGAACGAGAGCGCCTGGCTCGGCTCGCTCTACCCGCCGGGTACGCCGGCGTCCGAGTTCCTGGCCGAGTACTGCGCGGTGTTCAACACGGTCGAAGGCAATACCACGCTGTATGCCTGGCCGTCAGATGACAAGGTTCAGCGCTGGGCCAGCCAGATGCCGGACGATTTTCGCTTCTGCGCCAAGTTTCCCCGGGAGATCAGCCAGGCCGAGAATCTGCATGCAGCGCTGGACGCGGCGCAGTCCTTCCGGCGCCTGTTGCAGCCGCTGGGGCGGCGGGTGACGCCGTTCTGGCTGCAGCTGCCGGCCAGCGTGGGTCCGGCCAGGCTTGCAGAACTGGCCGCCTTCATCGAAGGCTTCGCGGCGCCGCTGGCCATCGAGGTGCGCCATCCGGCCTTCTTCGACAAGGGTGACGGCGAGCGGGCGCTCAATCGGCTGCTGCGTGATCGCGGCGTGGAGCGCATCTGTCTCGACAGTCGGGCGCTGTTCAGCTGCCGCTCAAGCGATCCGGCGCTGTTGCATGCGCAGAGCAAGAAGCCGCGTCTGCCGGTGCGGCCGGTGGCGTTCAGCGATTCGCCGCAGCTGCGGTTCGTGGGGCATCCGCAGCTGGAAGCCAACGATCCCTTTCTCGCACCCTGGCTGGCCAAGGTGGCGGACTGGATCGAGGCGGGCAAGACGCCGCACGTCTATCTGCATACGCCGGACAACCACCGCGCACCGGAACTGGCCATGCGCTTCCACCAGCTGCTGAGCGAGCGGCTGCCCGGCATGCCAGCGCTTGCCGCCGTCCGCCAGGCGCCGCAGCTGTCGCTGTTGGACTGAACGGGCCGCCTGACCAGTTTTGTAAAACACCGCGTTCAACTTCGCCGCTGCGTCGTTGCCCATAGGGTATGACCTTCGGCCGATTCTTCCTCCTTTTGTTGACGCTGCTGGCCGGCTTCGTGCTGGCGGTGCAGCAGCAGCTGATCGATATCCCGCCGCGCTGGAATCCCTGGGCGCCGCTGGATATTCGCGAGCCGCCGAACCTACTGACCTCGCTCAAGCTTCGCCGCCTGCAACAGGATCGCTCCCTCTGCGAACAGGCGCAGGCCACGGCACCGCTGCGTTACGCCGCCGTGCCGAACAGCACGCCGGAACCTGGCTGCCCGGTGCAGAACAGTGTGCGGGTGCAGGGTTCGGACGTGCGTTTCAACGGGCCGTTTCTGGCCACCTGTCCACTGGCGGCCGCCTATGCGATGTTCGAGATGCACGGCCTGCAGCCGGCCGCGCAGGCTGTGTTCGGCCAGCCGGTGGTGCGCATCGATCATTTCGGCAGCTTCGCCTGCCGCAACATCGCCCGCAGCAATCGCCGTAGCCAGCATGCCAGTGCCAATGCGCTGGATCTGGCCGGCTTTCATCTGCAGGACGGCACGCGTATCACGGTGGCGCGGGACTGGCAGGGCGAGGGCGACAAGGCGCGCTTCCTGCGTCAGGTACGGGATGCGGCCTGCAAGGCCTTCAACGTGACGCTGGGGCCGGAATACAACGCGGCCCATCACGATCACTTCCATGTGGATATGGGCGGTTTCGGCATGTGCCGTTAGGTGCGCTAGCCCAGACGTCCGCAGGCCCGCTCTGGCACAATGCGCCGCTTTGAATCGTCCTCGGGGCCCCCATGTCCGCAAGCAATCCTCTGGTTCGGGTCGAGCCGCTCGCGCCGTCATTCGCCGCAGCCGCTGGCCAATGGGCGCAGCGCCTCGGTTTGCCGCAGGAGCTGGCCGAGGCCGAGTTCGCGCTGCAGGTGGGCGAGGCCGGTTTGCAGCTGCAGCTGCTCGAGGCGCAGGCGCCGGGGCCGGTGCGGGTGGATTTCGTTGAGGGGGCGGCGGCGCATCGGCGCCAGTTCGGTGGTGGCAGCGGGCAGATGATCGCCAAAGCCGTGGGCGTTCAGCCCGGTATCCGGCCGCGGGTGCTGGATGCCACCGCCGGCCTCGGACGCGACGCCTTTGTGTTGGCAACGCTGGGATGCGAGGTCAGCCTGATCGAGCGCCAGCCGCTGATTGCCGCGCTGCTGGAGGATGGCCTGAGTCGCGCGGCAGCAGACACCGAGGTGGGGGCAATCGCCGCGCGGATGACCTTGCTCAAGGGCAACGCCATCGAATTGATGCAGCACTGGCAGGGCGAGCCGCCGCAGGTCGTCTACCTCGACCCGATGTTCCCGCACCGTGACAAGAGTGCGCTGGTGAAGAAAGAGATGCGCCTGTTCCGACCCTTCGTCGGCGACGACCTGGACGCGCCGGCGTTGCTTGCCGCCGCGCTGGAGCTGGCCAGCCACCGGGTGGTGGTCAAGCGCCCGCGCAAGGCGCCGGCCATTGATGGCGCCAAGCCCGGCTACAGTCTGGAAGGCAAGTCCAGCCGCTACGACATCTACCCGAAGAAGAAGCTGCAGGCCTGAAACCGGGCAGACGACGCTGCGCCGGGCTTAGCCGCGGTAGGCGCGCAGAAAGACGCCCACCGCATCCTCCACGTGCTGATCACTTTCCGCCTGGCTCGGTGCTTCGGCATAGCCAACCAGCAGGCGAAAGTGTTGCGCGCCCTTGATCAGTGAACAGTAATGCTCGGCTGCACGCAGCGGGTCGTCGATGCGTAGCAGGCCGAGCGCGTCGGCCTGGCCGAACAGCTGTTGCAGATCCAGCAGCAGCTGCTGCGGGCCGGCATCGAAGAACATCTTCACCAGCCCCGGATTCTGCGTCGCCATCGCCACCATCACCCGATGCAGGCCGATGGACTCGGGGCTGTTGACCAGTTCATTGAAGGCGCCGCCAATCGCCAGCAGCACCTTCTCGATATCGCAGTCCGCCTCCACCTGAAACAGCCGCCTCGGCAAGCGTGTCTCGCAGGTGGTCTTCACGGCGGCGCTGAAGAGCGCCTCCTTGTCCTTGAAGTGGCTGTACAGCGTGAGCTTGGAAACCCCGGCTTCGCTGGCGATGGCTTCCATGCTGCTGCCCTCGTAGCCATTGCCGAGGAACAGTACCTGCGCCGCGGCGAGAATCGCCTCGCGCTTGGCGGGGTCCTTCGGGCGGCCGGGACCGGGGGATGGAGAATGACTTTCGATCATGGGCGTTTTAATAGTGGACTGGCTGGTACGCTATTTTTACTATACCGCGCAGTATAAGTATTCCAATCCGCTTCGCGACAGAGAGACCTTCATCGTGTTCCGACATGTCCTGTCCTTCGCCTCCGTGCTTGGTTTAGCGCTCACTCTGACCGCCTGTGGCAATGGCGAGCCGCCAGAGCAGCTACCGCGGCCGGTCATGGTCGTGCATCCGCAACCGGCCAGCGAGGCACGCGAAAGCTATCCCGGCGAAGTGCACGCGCGCTACGAGCCTGAGCTGGCGTTCCGTATCGGCGGCAAGGTCGTCGAGCGGCTGGTGGAGGCCGGCGATCGGGTGCGCAAGGACCAGCCGCTGGCGCGCCTCGACCCGCAGGACGTGCGCCTGCAGCTGGACGGCATGCGCGCCCAGGTCGCCGCCGCGGAAGCCAACCTGCGGGTGGCCAAGGCGGAATACGATCGCTATCAGGCGCTGCTCGGCCGCCAGCTGGTCAGCCAGTCGCAATTCGACAATGCAGACAACGCCTACCGCGCTGCTGCGGCCCGTCTGCAACAGGCTCGGGCCGAGTTCGACGTGGCCAGCAACCAGGTCGATTACGCGGTGCTGCGTGCCACCCGCGATGGCCTGATCGCCCAGCGTCGCATCGAAGTCGGGCAGGTGGTGGCGGCCGGGCAGACGGCCTTCGTGCTGGCGGCCGATGGTGAGCGCGAAGTCGCCATCGATCTGCCGGAACAGTCGCTGGAGCGCTACCGGATCGGCCAGGAAGTGGAGGTCGAGCTCTGGTCGCAGCCGGGCCGGCAGTACCGCGGCCAGATTCGCGAGCTCTCGCCGGCCGCCGACGCGCAGTCACGGACCTATTCCGCGCGCGTCGCCTTCACCGAGCAGGATGTGCCGGCCGAGCTGGGCCAAAGCGCGTTGGTGAGCATCCGCCGTGACGGCGACGTTGCTCTGGCGGTGCCGCTCTCCGCACTCAGCGCCGAACAGGGCAGGGCGTACGTCTGGCGGCTCAGACCCGACTCCACCGTGGAGCGTGTCGAGGTCCGTACCGGTGCGTTCGGTGAGCAGCTGGTGCCGGTGCTTGAAGGGCTCGCTGCCGATGACTGGATCGTGCTGGCCGGAGGGCAGATGCTCAGCGACAACCAGCCGGTGCGGCCGGTCGATCGCCACAACCGCCCCGTCGAGCTGGCTGCCCAGGAGTAACCGCGATGCGCTTCAATCTTTCCGCCTGGGCGCTGCAGAACCGACAGATCGTCGTCTACCTGATGCTGCTGCTGGCCCTCGTCGGTGCGCTGTCCTACAGCAAGCTCGGGCAGAGCGAGGACCCCCCGTTCACCTTCAAGGCCATGGTCATCCAGACCCAGTGGCCGGGCGCGACGGCCGAAGAGGTTTCACGCCAGGTCACCGAACGCATCGAGAAGAAGCTGATGGAGACCGGCGAGTACGAGCGCATCGTCTCCTTCTCACGGCCGGGCGAGTCCAACGTCACCTTCATGGCACGAGACTCGATGCGCTCGAAGGACATCCCCGACCTCTGGTACCAGATCCGCAAGAAGATCGGCGACATTCGCCACACGCTGCCACCGGGCGTACAGGGGCCGTTCTTCAACGACGAGTTCGGCACCACCTTCGGCAACATCTACGCGCTGACCGGTGAAGGTTTCGACTACGCGATCCTCAAGGACTACGCCGACCGCATTCAGCTGCAACTGCAGCGGGTGAAGAACGTTGGCAAGGTCGAGCTGATCGGCCTGCAGGACGAGAAAATCTGGATCGAACTGTCCAACGTCAAGCTGGCCACCCTCGGTGTTCCGCTGGAAGCCGTGCGCCAGGCGCTGGAGGCGCAGAACGCGGTGACCGCCGCCGGTTTCGTCGAGACCATCAGCGATCGGGTGCAGCTGCGCGTCACCGGTAGCTTCGAGACGGTCAAGGAAATTCGCGATTTTCCCATCCGCGTCGCCGGGCGCACGTTCCGCATCGGTGATGTGGCCGAAGTGCACCGCGGTTTCAACGACCCGCCTGCGCCGCGGATGCGCTTCATGGGCGAGCCTGCCCTTGGCCTCGCCGTGTCGATGAAGAGCGGCGGCGACATCCTGGTGCTCGGCGAGGCACTGGAGCAGGAGTTCGCTCGCCTGCAGCAGGAACTGCCGGCCGGCATGCAGCTGCGCAAGGTCTCGGACCAGCCGGCGGCGGTGAAGACCAGCGTCGGTGAGTTCGTCAAGGTGCTGATCGAGGCGCTGGTGATCGTGCTGCTGGTGAGCTTCTTCTCCCTCGGGGTGCGCACCGGCCTGGTGGTGGCGCTGTCGATTCCGCTGGTGCTGGCGATGACCTTTGCTGCCATGAACTACCTGGACATCGGCCTGCACAAGATTTCCCTCGGCGCGCTGGTGCTGGCGCTGGGGTTGATGGTGGACGACGCGATCATCGCGGTCGAGATGATGGCGATCAAGATGGAACAGGGCTATGACCGGCTACGTGCCGCCAGCTTCGCCTGGACCAGTACGGCCTTTCCGATGCTGACCGGAACGCTGATCACCGCGGCGGGTTTCCTGCCCATCGCCACGGCCAACTCCAGCACCGGCGAGTACACCCGCTCGATCTTCCAAGTGGTGGCGATCTCGCTGATCGCCTCCTGGATCGCTGCGGTGATGTTCGTGCCGCTGATTGGGGAGAAGCTGCTGCCGGACATGGCCAAGAAAACTGCGCACAAGCACGGCGGAATGGGCGAGGGACACGATCCCTACTCCACGCCGTTCTACCAGCGCGTACGGCGCGTGGTCACCTTCTGCGTACGCCGGCGCAAGACCGTCATCCTGCTCACCCTGGCGATCTTCGCCGCCGCGGTGGTGCTGTTCCGCCTGGTGCCGCAACAGTTCTTCCCGGCCTCCGGCCGTTTGGAGCTGATGGTGGACCTCAAGCTGGCCGAAGGCGCCTCGCTGAAGGCGACCGAAGCGGAGGTGGCGCGGCTGGAACAGCTGCTCAAGGAACGGGCTGGCATCGACAACTACGTGGCCTATGTCGGCACCGGCTCGCCGCGTTTCTACCTGCCGCTGGATCAGCAGCTGCCGGCAACCAGCTTCGCCCAGTTCGTCGTGCTGGCCGACAGCATCGAGTCCCGCGAGGCCCTGCGCAGCTGGCTGATCGAGCGCATGCGTGAGGACTTCCCGACTCTGCGCGGTCGCGTCACGCGGCTGGAGAACGGCCCGCCGGTGGGCTATCCGGTGCAGTTCCGTGTCACCGGCGAGCACATCGATGTGGTGCGTGGGCTGGCGCGGCAGGTCGCCGCCAAGGTGGGCGAGAACCCGCATGTGGCCAACGTCCATCTGGACTGGCAGGAGCCAAGCAAGATGGTCCGCCTGAACGTCGATCAGGATCGCGCTCGTGCGCTGGGGGTGAGTACCGCGGAGCTGTCCGGCTTTCTGCGGCGGACTTTCATCGGCAACAGGGTCAGCCAGTTCCGTGAAGACAACGAGCTGATCGAGATCCTCCTGCGCGGCACCGAGCGTGAGCGGCTGGAGCTGTCCATGCTGCCGAGCCTGGCGATTCCCACCGAGAGCGGCCGCAGCGTACCGCTATCGCAGGTGGCGACGCTGGAGTACGGCTTCGAGGAAGGCGTGATCTGGCACCGCAACCGCCTGCCGACGGTCACCGTGCGCGCCGATGTCTACGGCGATGAGCAACCTGCCGCACTGGTTCGGCAGATCGAGCCGACCCTGGCCGATATCCGCGCGCAGCTGCCCAGTGGCTACCTGCTGGAAGTCGGCGGCACGGTGGAGGATTCCGAGCGCGGCCAGCGTTCTGTGAATGCCGGCCTGCCGCTGTTCGTCATTGTCGTGATGACCCTGCTGATGGCGCAGCTCAAGAGCTTCTCGCGTTCGGCCATGGTGTTCCTCACGGCGCCGCTGGGCATCATCGGGGTGGCGCTGTTCCTGCTGCTGTTCGGCCAGCCGTTCGGCTTCGTGGCGATGCTCGGTACCATCGCGCTGTCGGGAATGATCATGCGCAACTCGGTGATCCTGGTGGATCAGATCGAGCAGGATATCGGTGCTGGGCAGGCGCGTTTCAGCGCTATCGTCGAGGCTACGGTGCGGCGCTTCCGACCCATCGTGCTGACGGCGCTGGCCTCGGTGCTGGCGATGATTCCGCTATCGCGCAGCATCTTCTTCGGGCCGATGGCGGTGGCGATCATGGGCGGGCTGATCGTCGCCACGGCGCTAACGCTGCTGTTCCTGCCGGCGCTGTACGCGGCCTGGTTCCGGGTTCGCGAAGACGAGGCGAGCGCCGGCTGACGGTGTTTATCGGGCGCGCCTGACCGGCGCGCTCAGATGCCTGCGGCGGTCAGCAGGCACTCGGCGGCGGCCTTGGCGTCCAGCGCCTGCTCGCCTGGACCCTCGATGTGCGCCATGCTAAGCGCCCCTTCGAGCAGATACTGCAGCTGCCGCGCCAGCCGCAGCGGCTCGGGGGCATCCAACCGTTCCAGCAGTTCGCGCAGATGACTCTGCAGCTCCGCCTTGTAGGCCGCCGAGCGCCGATGGATGGGGTGCTCACGGTCCTGATATTCGGCCGCAGCGTTGATGAACAGGCAGCCGCAGAAGGCGCCGTTGCCATGGATCATCCCGTGCAGCCCATCGAAAACGCCCAGTAGCGCCTCGCGCGGCGGCAGCTTGCCGGCGCGCTCGCGCAGGCGCGCCAGCATCAGCTCGTGACGGGCGTCCAGCACGGCGAGGATCAGCTCGTCCTTGGACTTGAAGTGCTTGTACAGGGTCATCTTGGCCACACCGGACTCGGCCAGGATGCGGTCGATGCCGGTGGCGTGATAACCCTCGCGATAGAACAGATTCTCTGCGGTGTTGAGCAGCTGGTCGCGCTTGTTCGATGCCATGGATACCTCCTGCGGTTCGACCATTATGCGGGAGCGCTCGTCCCTCGCTCCAGCTGGCAGTTCCTTCGTGGGTGCTTGAAGTGTACAGACAGGTCTGTCTATTATCCAGTCGTGCCCAATGACCAAGCACATCAATGAAGAGGACAACACCATGAAGCTCCATGACCTGTCGCTGTCCGGCAATTGCCACAAGGTTCGCCTGTTCCTCAGCCTGATCGGCAAGCCGGTCGAGCGTCTGCCGGTGAATCTGCTGGCGGGCGAGCACAAGCAGCCGGCGTTCCGTGCGATCAACCCGCGCGGGCAGATTCCGGTGCTCGAGGATGGCGAATTCCGTCTCGAGGATTCCCAGGCGATCCTGGTCTATCTGGCCCAGCGTTATGCCCCTGAGTGGTACCCGCGGGACGCCGAGACCCAGGGCCGCATCGCCAGCTGGCTGAGCTTCGCTGCCAACGAGGTGCAGCACGGTCCGGCTACGCTGCGTCTGGGCAAGCTGTTCGGCCGGCCGATCGACGAGTCGCTGGCCCAGGCGCGCGCCGCCAGCGCCTCGCGCACGCTCGAACGGCACCTCGCGCAGCATGCCTGGCTGGCGCAGACGGGGGCGCCGACTATCGCGGACGTTGCCGTCTACCCGAATGTCGCGCTCGGTGGCGACGGCGGGCTCGATCTGCAGGCATATCCGTCGCTGCAGGCCTGGTTCGGGCGCATCCGCGCGCTGCCCGGCTATGTCGGCATGCCCGGGTTGTAGCCGTCATGAACATGCGCAAAGTGTGGACGCTCGGCGAGCGCATCCAGCAGCGGGCCGGGCGAGTCGTCGCAATGTTGCTGGTTGCGCTGCTGGGTGCGGTGGCTTCGGCCAATGCCGTAGCGGAAGGGTTGCGTTTCAGTCTGTTGAAGACGGCGCAGAGCGAAAGTGGCGACTTCCTGCTGCGCCGCGGCGGTTGGCAGCCTCAGCCACGGACCCAGCACATCGCCATTCTGATCGAGCATCGCGGCACCCGTCTGCTGTTCGGTACCGGGTTGGGGCGGCAGATCGATACGCAGCTGGACGCCGAGCTGCCGTGGCGGATCAAGCGCTACGGCGAGGTGCAACCGGCACGCGACCAGCTGGAGCGGGACGGGCTGGACATCGACCGTATAGTGCTGGGCTGCGTGCGCTGGGAGCATGCTTCGGGGCTGGCCGACTTCCCAGGCGTGCCGGTGCTGGCCAGCCCGGACAGCCTCGACTACCTGCGTACGGCGACACCTCCGGCGGTACTGCCGAGCCAGTTCCGCCATCCGATCGACTGGCAGCCCCTGCAATTCGAGGCGCGGCCTTATCTCGGGCACGGGCAAAGTCTCGATCTGTTCGGTGACGGGCAGCTGGTACTGGTCGCGCTGACCGAGCACGGTGCGGTCGGCCTGTACCTGACCCTGGCCGACGGCCGTCGATTCTTCTTCCGCGGTGACCGCCGGGGGCAGCAGGGCAGTGCGCCACAGGGTGTGGCGGCGTTGCGCGATGCCGACATCCAGGCCGCGCTCGGCTTCTATCCGCGTTGGGTGCAATGAAGTGCGAGCAGGAAGAAAAAAACAGCGCGGCCGTCACCGATTTAGGCGATGCTAAAAGCATGGCACGGGCGTTCACACGGTTGCGAAAGCGTCGATCGTCCGGCCTGCGCCCAATGGCCGAAGTAGGTCTGCCGCTGTGAAGACGGATAGCTGCGAGCCCCTGGCAAGTGTCGTCGATTTGTTACTGGATGCGATCTGCGTTGTCGATGCGCAGGGCAACTTCGTTTACGCCAGCGCCGCCTGCGAGCGCATCTTCGGCTATACGCCGCAGGAGATGGTCGGCAAGCGCATGATCGAGATGGTCTATCCCGAAGACCGCGCCCGGACCCTGGCGGCCGCCAAGGAGGTCATGGCCGATCAGCCGCTGCTGCACTTCGAGAACCGCTACGTGCGCAAGGACGGCGGTGTCGTGCACATCATGTGGTCGGCCTGCTGGTCGACCGATAACAAGCTGCGCATCGGCGTGGCGCGTGACATCACCCAGCGCAAGCAGTCCGAAGCGATGCAGGCGGCGCTCTATTCCATTTCCGAAGCGGCGCATGGCGCGAAAGATCTGGCCGCGCTGTATCAGCAGATTCATCAGACCATTGCCCAGCTGCTGCCGGTGGACGATTTCATCGTCGCCATCCGCAATACTGCCAGCGGCGAACTCGCCTATCCCTACCAGGCGCTGGCGCTCGACGCGACTGCTCTGCCGGCGGAGCCTGCGGCGTCTCTGTGTTTTTCCGTTCTGCATGGCGCACAAGCGTTGCGCTTCAACGCCGACTCGATGCGTGCGCTGGCGCTCCCGCTCGGTGACGGGGATCTCCACGCCTGGTGGTTGGGTGTGCCGCTCAACTCTAGCGAGGGCGTGATCGGCGTCCTGTTGCTCAAGAGCACCGCGGCGCCCTACACCGAGAAGGATCAGGAGCTGCTGCAGTTCGTCTCGATGCAGGTGGTCACGGCAATCGAGCGCAAGCAGCTGTATGCGCGCCTGCACCGAATGGCACAGTACGACGAACTCACCGGCCTGCCGAACCGCGCCTGTTTTCGCGATCGCCTGGACACGGCCCTGGCACGGGTGCGGCGCAACGGCGGGCGCATCGCCTTGCTCTACCTAGACCTGGACCGGTTCAAGCAGGTCAACGACACCTACGGGCATGGCGGCGGTGATCAGCTGCTGCAGACCGTCGCCGAACGCCTCGGCGGTTGCGTGCGGGACACCGATACGGTGGCGCGGCTGGGCGGTGACGAGTTCGTGGTATTGCTGGAAAGCATCATCGACGCGGAGGACGCCCAGCGGGTGGTGGCCAAGATCCGCGACGCCTTCGAGGCGCCGTTGCCGATTGCCGGACACAGCCTGGAGATCGGCATGAGCATTGGTATCGCCCTCTACCCGGAGGACGGCGAAGTGGAGGCGCAGCTGCTCAAGCAGGCCGATGAGCGCATGTACCTGATGAAGAGCGGCGGCGGGCAGCTACCGGTGGATTGCGCCTGAGTCTGACGCTCAGAAGGACTTCAGCATCCTGCCCAGCAGCTCCATCGCCTGCTCGCTGCGGGCGTCCCATGGATGGCCATGGTTCAGCCGCGCGCAGTTGCGGAAGCGCTGGGTCGCCGAGAAGATCGGCCCCGGCGCCAGGCTGATACCCTGGGCCAGCGCCAGTTGCAGCAGCTGCAGTGAGTCCACCTGCTCGGGAAATTCGAACCAGAGAAAGTAGCCGCCACTGGGCTGCGTAACCCGCGTGCTCGCCGGGAAATGGCGGGCCGCGGAGGCGAGCATCGCGTCCTGCTGCATCTCCAGCGCGTGACGCAGCTTGCGCAAGTGGCGGTCGTAGCCGCCATGCTGCAGGTAGTCGGCGATGGCGGCTTGCGCCGGCACGGAAGGGGAGATGGTGGTCATCAGCTTGAGCCGGGTGATCTGCTCGGCGTAGCGCCCGCCGGCGACCCAGCCGACCCGGTAGCCGGGCGCCAGGCTCTTGGAAAACGAACCGCAATGCATCACCAGGCCTTCGCGATCATGGCTCTTCACCGGCTTGGGCGGCTCGCGGGTGAAGTACAGTTCGGCGTAGACGTCGTCCTCGATCAGCGCCACCTGATGGCGCTGCAGCAGATCGTAGAGCTGCTTCTTCGCCTCGCCCATGCTCGCGCCCAGCGGGTTCTGCAGGCTGCTCATGAACCAGCAGGCCTTGATCGGCAGGTGCGCGAGGCGATCGGCGAGAATCTCCAGATCGATGCCTTCGCGCGGGTGGACGGGAATCTCCACCGCTTTGAGCTTGAGCCGTTCCAGCACCTGCAGCGTGGCGTAGAACGCCGGCGACTCGATCGCCACCAGGTCACCCGGCTCCGTCACCACCTGCAGGCAGAGGTTCAGCGCTTCCATCGCACCGGTGGTGATCACCAGCTCGTCCATCGGCAGCATCACCCCGCTGACCATGTAGCGCAGGGCGATCTGCCGGCGCAGGTCCGGGTTGCCCGCGGTCATCTCGGCGATCACTTCGCGTGCCGGCATGTCGCGCACGCTCTGTGCCATCGAGCGCGCCAGGCGTTGCAGGGGAAACAGCTCGGGGCTGGGAAACGCCGAACCGAAGGGTACGGTGGCCGGGTCGCGCAGCGAGGTGAGCACGGAGAAAACCAGCTCGCTGACGCCCACCTCGGTGGTTTCCGCCGGACGGGTGCTGATGTCTGGTTCGTGAAGCGGGCGCTTGGCATGTTCGCGGACGAAATAGCCCGAACGCGCCCGCGCCTGGATCAGCCCGCGGTCTTCCAGCAGGTAGTAGGCCTGGAACACGGTGGACGGGCTGACGCCATAGGTGCGGCTGGCGTGGCGCACCGAGGGCACCTTTTCCCCGGGGGCGAGCACGCCGCTGCGGATCAGTTCGGCAATCTCATCGGCGAATTTCTCGTAACGCTTCATCGTGTCCGGGCCGTGGCGGTTGGGCATGGCCAGTCTACTGGCGTAGCGCCGCGATGGGGGCGACGAAGGTGCTCGGTGTGCTCACCCGACTGTCCGGCTCGGCCAGGTCGCTGACTCGGAAACGCAGCTCATGGCTGGAACCATCGGTGTTGGCGAGCAGCGCCACGCTGACCGGCAGATCGGCGATCTCGCCCGGTGCCAGGCTGATCTCGCGCGGGCCTTGCAGCTCGAAGGGGCCGCCGTCCAATGCCAGCGCGTAGCGGCGCGGCTGCTGGGTCTTGTTGATCAGCTTGAGGCGATACATGTTCTCGATCTGGCCCTGCATGTTCTCGCGGTACAGCGTGCGGTCGCGGGTGACGTCCAGCTGCAGCTGTGGCCGCGCGTCCAGTGCCCAGATGAAGGCTGCAATCATGGCGGTCAGCGCCACGGCATAGCCGACCAGGCGCGGGCGCAAGAGGCGGTGGCGCCGCCTTTGAGCGCACGTTCGGAGGTGTAGCGCAGCAGGCCGCGGGCGTAACCCATGCGGTCCATGACGCTGTCGCAGACGTCGATGCAGGCGCCGCAGCTGATGCAGTCCAGCTGCAGGCCGTCGCGGATGTCGATGCCGGTGGGGCAGACCTGTACGCACAGCGTGCAGTCGACGCAATCGCCGAGGCCTTGCGAGCGCGGGTCGCTGCCCTTGCGCCGGGCGCCGCGGTTCTCGCCACGGGCCGTGTCGTAGGAGACGAGAAGGGTGTCGGCGTCGAACATCACGCTCTGGAAGCGCGAGTACGGGCACATGTGCAGGCACACCTGTTCGCGCAGCCAGCCGGCATTGATGTAGGTCGCGGCGGTGAAGAACAGCAGCCAGAAGGCGGTGGTAGCACCGACCTCGAAGCGGGCAAGGTCGGTCACCAGTTCGCGTACCGGGGTGAAATAGCCAACGAAGGCCAGCGCGGTGGCCAGGCTGATCGCCAGCCATAGCACATGCTTGGCGGCACGGCGCAGCAGCTTAGTGGCGGACCAGGGCGCGGCGTCGAGCTTGATGCGCTGCAGGCGGTCGCCTTCGGTGATCTTTTCCACCCACATGAACATCCAGGTCCAGGTGCTCTGCGGGCAGGCGTAGCCGCACCAGATGCGCCCGGCCAGCACGGTGATGAAGAACAGGCCGAACGCGGCGATGATCAGGATCGCCGAGAGCAGGATGAAATCCTGCGGCCAGAAGGTGGCGCCGAAGATGTGGAACTGCTGCCGGTCCAGGTCCCATAGCACCGCCTGGCGCCCGTTCCAGTTCAGCCAGACGGTGCCGAAGTAGAGCAGCATCAGCAGGGCCCCGCCCAACAGGCGCAGGTTGCGGAAACGTCCGCTGAAACTGCGCGTGTGGATGGGCCCGCCGCTCTGGGCGGGCGTCAGGCGGATCGGCTGGCTGGGATCAACGGTTTCGATGATCCGCGCGGGTATGCGGTCGGTCATTGGCTTTCGCCCCATAGGCAGTTCAGGCGAGGCGGATGATCCCCGTCAAGGCTCATGCATAACAGACTCAGATGTGACGGCTAAATACGGATCAGATCGGGCGCGGCAGCGCTGTCGGAACGCAGGCATCGCTAGGCGTTGACCTGCATCAGCGGAAGCCGCCGGGATCGGCTGATCCGCTTTTTTTGTCTGCATCTGATGCTGTTCTGTTGCCGCCAGGCCGGCCATAGTCGAGGCCTTTTGCCGAATGAAGAGGAGCCAACGCATGATTCATCCAATGCTGCCGAGGGAGCATCGCCGATGATTCTCCAAGGCCTGACCTGGCTCGTGCTGCTGCAGCTGCTCGGCAATCTGATCAACCTGGTGCTGCTGCCGGCACTGCCGGGGCCGATCATCGGCATGCTGTTGCTGTTCGGCCTGTTGCTGCTGCGCCGCAGCATTCCGGAGTCTCTGGAGAAGACCGCGGCCTTGCTGCTGCAGTATCTGCCGCTGCTGCTGATCGTGCCGGCCGCCGGCATCATGACCAGCGCCGGCGCACTGCTGGATGATCTGCCAGCGATCGCCGCCGGCCTGGTGTTGTCGCTGCTGATCACGGTGCCGTTCTGCGGCTGGCTGATGCAGCGGCTGATCAGCCGACTCGACCGCCAGCGGGAGGATCAGGCATGACGTTACTCGATTGGCGCACCGCCTGGGCGGCGGTCGTGGTCCATCCTTTGTTCGCCGTGGCACTTACGCTGATCGCCTTTCAGCTGGCGCTGATGCTCTATCGCCGCAGCGGCTGGCTGGTGCTGCAACCGGTGATGGTGGGCATGCTATTGGTGGTTGGCACGCTGACCCTGGTGGACCTGGACTACGCGCGCTACCGCGACGGCGCTGCGCTGGTCGCCATGCTGCTGGGGCCTGCCACCGTGGCGCTGGCGGTGCCGCTGCATCGACATCTCAAGCGTATCCAGCAGCTGTTCTGGCCGATCGTCATCACCTTGGCGGTCGGCGGCGTGCTCAGCGTGGTACTGACGCTGGCGATCGCCTGGACGCTGGGCGCAGAGCTGCCGGTGCTGATGAGCCTGGCGCCGAAGTCCGCGACCATGCCGATCGCCATGCTGGTGGCCGAGCAACTCGGTGGCCTGGCCTCGCTGGCGGCGATATTCGTCATGCTCACCGGGGTCATCGGCACCGCGCTGGGACCGTTGCTTCTCGGCTGGGCAGGCGTCGAGCATCCCGCCGCGCGCGGCCTGAGCTATGGCCTCAACGCCCATGCCATCGGTACCGCCAGGGCGCTGGAGGAGGGTGACGAATGCGGCGCCTTCGCTGCGCTGGGCATGAGTCTGTTGGGCATTCTGATCGCGTTGCTGCTGCCGTTTGCCCTGGGCTGATGTGCGGCGCCGTCGCAAGTAGATGAAACGGACGGATTCCGGGCCCTTCAGCCCTCACGCGCCACTGGCTAGCACCCCGTCAGGCCCGTTAGAGTAGGCGGCGGTCGCTTGACCGTGCACAGGGTGCAAACCATGAAATTGCGGATGTTCCAGGTCGATGCTTTCACCGCTGAACGTTTCCGGGGCAATCCCGCGGCGGTGATCCCCTTGCAGGCCTGGCTGGCGGACGAGCTGATGCAAGCCATCGCCGCCGAGAACAACCTTTCCGAGACGGCCTTCTTCGTTCGCGAGGCGGAAGGGGCCTTTCACATCCGCTGGTTCTCGCCGCTCACCGAAATCGATTTCTGCGGCCACGCCACGCTGGCCAGTGCGTTCGTGCTGCTGGAGCAGGGGCTGGCCCAGGCGCCGCTGACCTTTCGCGCCGCTGCCGTGGGCGATCTGACCGTGCAGCGGCGGGCTGACGGTCTGCTGGAAATGAGCTTCCCCAATCGTGCGCCGGAACCCGTTGCCGAGCCGCCGGCTGCGTTGTTGCAGGGGCTCGGGTGCGAGCCGGAAGCGGTGCTGCGCAATCGCCAGGCGTGGTTCGCCGTCTATCGCGACGAGCACCAGGTGCGCGCGCTGGCGCCCGATCTGCAGGCACTGCGCACGCTGGCGCCACTGGATGTGGTAGTGACCGCGCCGGGGAGCGAGCAGGATTTCGCCTCCCGTTATTTCTGGCCAGCCAACGGCGGCGACGAGGACCCGGTCACCGGCTCCATCCATGCCGGGCTTGCGCCGTACTGGGCCGAGCGGCTGGGACGCAAGGAACTGGTGGCGCTGCAGGCGTCGGCGCGCACGGGCATCCTGCACTGCC
Source organism: Pseudomonas sp. LM13 (assembly GCF_041381355.1). Lineage (NCBI taxonomy): Bacteria > Pseudomonadati > Pseudomonadota > Gammaproteobacteria > Pseudomonadales > Pseudomonadaceae > Pseudomonas > Pseudomonas sp. LM13. Next base: position 177,904 of record NZ_JACBXH010000003.1, on the reverse strand, counting down.
GGGTCGAAGCGGATCGTGTGATGGTGGCCGGGCAGGCCGTGCTGTATCTCGACGGCACCATCGAACTTTAAAAAAACGCTCTAACCCATGGCGATCGGTCTTCATGTCCGGCGCGATGGGTGTGCCTGTGTGTGGCTGATCGGTTGATAGGGGAATGGGTTGTGATGATGAAAAGGCTGTTGCCGTTTGTCCTGCTTGCCAGCGCAATGGGCTCCTTCGCCTGTGCGGCGCCGCCGGCGCTGCCGCTGGACGACCGACAGGCACTGATCGAGACCCTGCTCGAGCGCATGACCCTGGCGGAGAAGATCGGCCAGCTGCGGCTGATCAGCATCGGTGGCGACATGCCACGCGAGCGCATCGTCGAGGAGATCGCGGCCGGCCGCATCGGTGCCACCTTCAATTCGGTGACCCGAGCCGACAACCGCCCCATGCAGGACGCGGCCCTGCGCAGCCGTCTGGGCATCCCGATCTTTTTCGCCTACGACGTGGTTCATGGTCATCGCACCATCTTCCCGATCAGCCTGGCCCTGGCATCGAGCTGGGATCTGGAGGCCATCGCCCTGAGCGGCCGCGTATCAGCCATCGAGGCCAGTGCCGACGGCCTCGACCTGACCTTCGCGCCGATGGTCGACATCACCCGCGACCCGCGCTGGGGCCGGACCTCCGAAGGCTTCGGCGAGGATCCATACCTGGTATCGCAGATCGCCGGCACGCTGGTGCGTGCCTATCAGGGCGAGCGCCTGAGCGCTGCGGACAGCGTGATGGCCAGCGTCAAGCACTTCGCCCTGTATGGTGCGGTGGAGGGCGGCCGTGACTACAACGTGGTTGACATGAGCCCGCAGCGCATGTACCAGGACTACCTGCCGCCATACCGTGCGGCGGTCGATGCCGGCGCTGGTGGCGTGATGGTGGCGCTGAACACAGTCAACGGCGTGCCAGCCAGCGCCAACCGCTGGCTGTTGCGTGATCTGTTGCGCGACGACTGGGGCTTTCGCGGGCTGACCATCAGCGATCACGGTGCCATCGACGAGCTGCTGCGCCATGGCGTGGCCCGTGATGGCCGCGAGGCCGCGCGCCTGGCGATCGAGGCGGGCATCGACCTGAGCATGCACGATTCACTCTATCTGCAGGAGCTGCCCGGCCTGGTCGAGCGCGGCGAGGTATCGATCGAGCTGATCGACCAGGCGGTCGCTCGCGTCCTCGGCGCCAAGTACGACCTCGGCCTGTTCCATGATCCCTATCGCCGCATCGGCCGGGCGGCGGACGACCCTGCCGAGGTCAATGCCGAAAGTCGCCTGCATCGCGAGGCGGCCCGCCAGGTCGCGCGCGAGTCGCTGGTGCTGCTGGAGAACCGTGAGCGGACCCTGCCGCTGCGCAAGGATGCCCGCATCGCCCTAATCGGCCCGCTGGCCGATTCCCATGTCGACATGCTCGGCAGCTGGTCGGCAGCCGGCGTGGCGGCGCAGGCCGTGACGCTGCGCCAGGGTCTAGAACGAGCGGTCGGCAAGGACGGCCGGATCATCCACGCGCGAGGCGCCAACGTCACCGACGATGCCGGCATGATCGAGTACCTGAACTTCCTCAACTGGGACCGCCCGGAAGTGGTCCAGGATTCACGGTCGCCGCAGGCGATGATCGACGAAGCGCTGGATGCAGCCCGCGACGCCGATGTGATTGTCGCCGCCCTGGGCGAGGCCCGGGGCATGTCCCACGAATCGTCCAGCCGGACCAGTCTGACCTTGCCGGCCAGCCAGCAGGCGCTGCTCGAAGCCCTGGTGGCCACCGGCAAACCGCTGGTGGTGGTGCTGATGAATGGTCGCCCGCTGCAGCTGGGCTGGATCAGGGAGCATGCCGATGCGCTGCTGGAAACCTGGTTCGCCGGTACCGAGGGCGGCAATGCCATTGCCGACGTGCTGTTCGGCGCACACAACCCCTCCGGCAAGCTGCCGATCTCCTTTCCGCGTTCGGTGGGGCAGATTCCCACCTACTACAACCATCCACGCTTGGGCCGCCCCTATGTCGAGGGTCACCCGGGCAACTACACCTCGCAGTATTTCGAGGAGCCCAACGGCGCGCTGTACCCGTTCGGCTATGGCCTGAGCTATACCGATTTCGAACTGTCCAAACCGCAACTTTCCCAGCGCAAATTGAAACGTGGGCAGCGCCTGGAGGTCAGCGTAACGGTAAAGAACCGCGGCGCGCGCGCCGGTGCGACCGTCGTGCAGCTCTACTTGCAGGATCTGGTCGGCTCCACAGTGCGTCCGGTCAAGGAGCTCAAACGCTTCGAAAAGCTCAGCCTCGAGGCGGGCGAGACGCGGGTGGTGCGCTTCAGTCTGGGCGAGGAGGACCTCAGGTTCCATGACGCCCGGCTCGACTACGTGGCCGAACCCGGTGAATTCGAAGTGCAGCTGGGGCTCGATTCCCGGGCCGTGCAAAGCGCGCGTTTCGAGCTGTTGTAAGAAGTTTTCTGTATGGCGAACCGCATGCAGTCCGGCATCGCCGTCGCGCTCGCCGCGCGCGACGCAACGGCTGGAGTCAGGCGATTCACCACAGCGAAGCAGAGCGAACTCTGCACAAACGTGTAATTCGGAGGCGGTGTGTTACGCATTTTTCAACGCAAGACGGGTGCCCATCCGGCGCGCATGCTGGCGGGGCTGGCAGGTGGGTTGTGCATGCTGATGGCCGGCAGTGCGCTGGCGTTCAGTCTGGATGATGTGGCCAAGCGGGCGCAGGAGCTGGCAGCCAGTCGTTACGAGGAGCCGGTCAGCAACCTGCCCGACGACTTCCGCAAGATGGCATTCGCCGACTACCAGCGCCTGCGCTTCAACCCGGAACATGCCTACTGGAAGGACGTCGAGACGCCGTTCCATCTGCACTTCTATCACCAGGGCATGCACTTCGACACGCCGGTGCGCATCAATGAAATCACCGCGACGAAAGTACGCGAGATTCGCTACGACCCCTCGATGTTCGAGTTCGGCGGCGTCGACATCGACCCGGCTTCGCTGGACGGGCTGGGCTTCGCCGGCTTCAAGGTGCTCTATCCGCTGAACAAGAAGGACAAGCAGGACGAGGTGATGACCCTGCTCGGCGCCAGCTATTTCCGCGTCATCGGCAAGGGGCAGTGGTACGGACTTTCTGCGCGCGGGCTGGCGATCGACACGGCGCTGCCGGTCGGCGAGGAGTTTCCGCGTTTCCGCGAATTCTGGGTCGAGCGGCCGCAGCCTGACCGGCGCAACCTGGTGATCTACGCGCTGCTCGATTCGCCGCGCGCCACCGGCGCCTATCGTATGGTGCTGACACCGGGCAAGGACAGCACGCTGGACGTGCAGGCCAAGGTGTTCCTGCGCGAGCAGGTCGGCAAGCTCGGCATTGCGCCGCTGACCAGCATGTTCCTGTTCGGCGCCAACCAGCCGAGCAATGTCACCAACTTCCGTCCGCAGCTGCATGACTCCGAGGGCCTGGCGATCCATGCCGGCAATGGCGAATGGATCTGGCGCCCGCTGAACAATCCGAAGCGGCTGGCCGTGAGTGCGTTCAGCGTGGAGAACCCACGCGGCTTCGGGCTGATGCAGCGCACCCGTGACTTCAACCGCTACGAAGACCTGGACGACCGCTACGAGCTGCGCCCGAGCGGCTGGGTCGAGACCCGCGGCGACTGGGGCAAGGGCCACGTCGAGCTGATCGAGATCCCGACGCCTGACGAGACCAACGACAACATCGTCGCCTTCTGGTCGCCGGAAAAGCAGCCTGAGCCCGGCCAGTCGCTGGATCTGGAATACCGCCTGCACTTCTCCATGGACGAGCCGAGCCTGCACGATCCTGAGCTGGCGTGGGTGCAGCAGACCCGTATCTCCACCGGCGACGTCAAGCAGGCCAACCTGATCCGCCAGCCCGACGGCAGCACCGCATTGATCGTGGATTTCGTCGGGCCGGTGCTGGAGAAGCTCGCCGAGGATGCGCCGGTGAGCACGCGCGTCAGCGTCGATGACAACGCCGAGCTGGTGGAAAACAGCCTGCGCTACAACACCGTCACCAAGGGCTGGCGCCTGACGCTGCGCGTGAAGGTGCGCGACCCGGCGCGCCCGGTCGAGATGCGTGCAGCGCTGGTCGATGGCGACAAGACCCTTTCCGAAACCTGGACCTACCAGATTCCTCCCCATGAATGAGCAGCATGCAGTGACTGGCCTGACGCAAAGCTATTGCGATGGCCTGGCGTTGAACGAAGTCGAGGATCCGGCCAGATACCGGCAGGCGGCGGAGCAGGGCGGCCTGTTCGCGCTGCATGATGAACTGTCTGCCGAGACCAGCGCGCAACGCAGCCCGTCGCGGCGTCTGCTCGACTCGGTGGTCGCGCGACTGCGGCTGGGCTGGGGCGATCTGTTCGACCGCGCTGGCGTGATCGCCGAGGATCATCAGGGGCGCGCCTATGTGCAGTCGACCCCGCCGATCGTGCGTACGCGCATGGTCCCGGAGCCCTGGCATACCAATATCCTGCGCCGCGGCTGGCGCCGGCTGCTGGGTCGGGCGATCCCGCGGCGCAAGGTCGAACCCAGCCCGCAGCCGCTCGACGAGGCACGCTGGCGCCGAGTTGCCGCCCTGCGCCGCGCGGCGCTGCTGGTGCTGATGCTCGGCCAGACCGCCTTCGCCACCTGGCAGATGAAGGCGGTGCTGCCTTACCAGGGCTGGTTCCTGGTCGACATGCAGGAAGTGTTCGTCCAGCCGCTGTCCGAGTCGGCTCGGCAGATCCTTCCCTATGTGGTGCAGACCAGCATCCTGCTGCTCTTCGCGTTGCTGTTCTGCTGGGTCTCGGTGGGCTTCTGGACCGCGCTGATGGGCTTCTTCCAGCTGCTGCGCGGCAGGGACCGTTACAGCATCTCGGCCAGCAGCCCCGGCACCGAAGCGATACCGGCCGAGGCGCGTACGGCGCTGGTGATGCCGATCGCCAACGAGGATGTGCCGCGTGTGTTCGCCGGGCTGCGTGCGACCTACGAGTCGCTCAAGGCAACCGGTGAGCTCGAGCATTTCGACATCTTCGTGCTCAGCGACAGCAACGACCCGGATACCTGCGTCGCCGAGCAGAAGGCCTGGGTCGAGCTGTGCCGTGCGGTGGATGGCTTCGGCCACATCTTCTACCGTCGCCGTCGGCGCCGGGTGAAGCGCAAGAGCGGCAACATCGACGACTTCTGCCGTCGCTGGGGCAGCAGCTACCGCTACATGGTGGTGCTGGATGCCGACAGCGTGATGAGCGGCGAATGCCTGACCAGCCTGGTGCGACTGATGGAGGCCAACCCCAACGCCGGCATCATCCAGACTGCGCCCAAGGCGTCGGGCATGGACACCCTCTATGCGCGGCTGCAGCAGTTCGCCACGCGCGTCTACGGTCCGCTGTTCACCGCCGGGCTCAACTTCTGGCAGCTGGGTGAATCGCATTACTGGGGCCACAACGCGATCATTCGCGTGAAGCCGTTCATCGAGCATTGCGCGTTGGCGCCGTTGCCCGGCACCGGTTCGTTCGCCGGGGCGATCCTTTCCCACGACTTCGTCGAAGCCGCGCTGATGCGCCGTGCCGGCTGGGGCGTGTGGATCGCCTACGACCTGCCGGGCAGCTACGAAGAGCTGCCGCCGAACCTGCTCGACGAGCTCAAGCGCGATCGCCGCTGGTGTCACGGCAACCTGATGAACTTCCGCCTGTTCATGGTGCGCGGCGTGCACACGGTGCATCGCCTGGTGTTCCTCACCGGGGTGATGTCCTACCTGTCGGCGCCGCTGTGGTTCCTCTTCCTGCTGCTGTCCACCGGCCTGCTGGCGATCCATACGCTGATGGAGCCGGAGTACTTCCTGCAGCCGAACCAGCTCTACCCGCTGTGGCCGCGCTGGCATCCGCAGGAAGCCATCGCGCTGTTCTCGGCGACCATGACGCTGTTGTTCCTGCCCAAGCTGCTCAGTGTGCTGCTGGTCTGCATCCAGGGCGCCCAGGCTTACGGCGGGCGGCTGCGGGTGGTGCTGTCGATGCTGATCGAAACGCTGTTCTCGGTGCTGCTGGCGCCGGTGCGCATGCTCTTTCACAGCGTGTTCGTCACCGCCGCGTTCCTCGGCTGGTCGGTGCAGTGGAAATCGCCGCAGCGCGGCGACGACGCCACCCCCTGGGGCGAAGCGCTGCGCCGGCACGGCTCGCAGATTGTCATCGGTGTGCTCTGGACGGCCTTGGTCGCCTGGCTGGATGCAGCCTTTCTCTGGTGGCTGGCGCCGATCGTGGTGTCGCTGATCCTGTCGGCGCCGGTCTCGGTGATCACCAGCCGAACCGGTCTAGGCCTGGCTGCGCGGCGCAGCAAGCTGTTCCTGATCCCGGAGGAATACGCACCGCCCACCGAGCTGGCCAATACCGACCTGTACCAGCAGCAAAACCAGGCCAACGCGCTGCGCGAAGGCTTCCTCGTCGCGGTGGTCGATCCGCTGTACAACGCGCTGGTCTGCGCCATGGCCCGTGCGCGTCACGCCAAGGTCGTGCCGTCGGCGGAACATCTACGCGAGCAGCGCCTGGGCAAGGCGCTGGCCGCCGGGCCCGATGGCGCGGATGCCGAGGCGGCGCGCTGGCGCCTGCTGAACGATCCGGACGGCATGGCGCTGCTGCACCGTCACGCCTGGGAAGATCCGGCCGGGGCCGTCTGGCTGGCGCGCTATCGGGAGCAGTATCCTCGAGGTGTGGCGCGCCCGGACCTCGCGGGCGAGGCCTGATACCTGCGACTTTCTGGCGGCCCGCAGGGGGCGCCAGAAAGGCTGATCAGTCGTCGCGCGTCAGCACTTCCAGCAGCTCGATCTCGAAATGCAGATCCGAATTGGGCGGGATATGCGCGCCGACCTGGCGCTCGCCATAACCCAGATGAGCTGGCACGAACAGCCTGCGCTTGCCGCCGACCCGCATGCCCATCAGCCCGATGTCCCAACCCTTGATGACCCGGCCGGTGCCAATCACGCACTGGAATGGCTTGCCGCGCGTGTAGGAGCTGTCGAACTCCGTGCCGTCGCTCAGCGTGCCGCGGTACTGGGTGGTGATCAGCGCGCCCTTGACCACCGCTTTGCCGTCGCCGAGCTGAATGTCTTCGACCAGCAATTCATCGTTCATTCGTGCGCTTCCTGAAAGCTGAAAGAGGGAGCGCTTTGTGGCAGGTAAACGCGCTTCGGGCAAGAGGCCGGCTGTCGTGCCGGTTTACCGATGCCAGTTGCCCGGCTTAACTATCGGCAGAATCGATAGTTATTGGCTGAAAATTGCAAACATTATCGATCTGATTGAATGGATCATCTCCTTCATTGGCCGGGGTCGTCCCGGTGACCCGAATTGCGGAGAGCGAGATGATCGAACTACGTCCATATGCCCGGCTTGGTCATGCGCAGCACGGCTGGCTGAACGCCCGCCACCACTTTTCCTTTGCTGATTATCACGACGTCGAGCGCATGCGCTGGGGCCGTCTTCGCGTCTGGAACGACGACAGCATCGCGCCGCAGTCCGGCTTCGAACCGCACTCGCACCGGGACATGGAAATCATCACCTACGTCCGCCAGGGCGCCATTACCCATCAAGACAGCCTCGGCAACCGCGGCCGTACCGTCGCCGGCGATGTGCAGGTGATGAGTGCCGGCACCGGAATCGTGCACAGCGAGTACAACCTGGAGGACGTGGAGACACGCATTTTCCAGATATGGATTCACCCGCAGCAGACCGGGCTGCCGCCGGCCTGGGGTACTCGACAGTTCCCCAGCGGCGAGCGCGCCGGCGCCTTTGTCACGCTCGCCAGTGGTCTGCCCGGCGATGACGACGCGCTGCCGATTCGTGCTGAAGCCAGGCTGGCAGCGGCTACGCTTGCAGCAGGGCAGAGCGCCGACTACGTCATTGCCGCAGGACACAGGGCGTACCTGGTGCCGGCCAGCGGCCAGATCGAGGTCAATGGACTCGCGATTGCCGCCGGCGATGGCGTGGCCGTGCATGATGAAACACGGCTGAGCATCAGGGCCGTGGAAGACAGCGAAGTCGTCCTGGTCGAGTCGCTCTGACGGCCACCGTCGGAACGACCCGCCTGGCGCGTTATCCCATCCACAACGTTATTCAGACTCACCCACCGAAAGAGGAAAGCAAGATGGCGAAGATTCTCGTGCTCTATCACTCCATGTACGGCCACATCGAAACGATGGCCAATGCCGTCGCCGAGGGCGCACGCCGCGTTCCCGGCGTCGAGGTGACGATCAAGCGCGTGCCGGAAACCATGCCGGAAGACGCCTTCCGCAACGCCGGCGGCAAGGTCGATCAGCCCGCCGACATCGCCGATCCGAATGAGCTGCCGGACTACGACGGCATCATCTTTGGTACTCCGACCCGCTTCGGCAACATGTCCGGGCAGATGCGCAACTTCCTCGACCGCACCGGCGGCCTGTGGGCCAAGGGCGCGCTGCATGGCAAGGTCGCCAGCGTGTTCGCCTCGACCGGCACCGGCGGTGGGCAGGAGATGACCATTACCTCGACCTGGACCACCCTGGCGCACCACGGCATGGTCATCGTGCCGACCGGTTATGGCATCAGCGAGTTCTTCGACATCTCCGAAACCAACGGTGGCACGCCCTATGGCGCCACGACCATCGCCGGTGGCGACGGCTCGCGTCAGCCTTCGGAGAAGGAACTGGCCATCGCACGCTACCAGGGTGAGCACGTGGCGAAGATCACCAGCAAGCTCAAGGGCTGACGAACGACGCAGTACCTATGCTGGGACCCGCCCGGGTCCCAGCAACAGGCCATACATCAGTTCGTCGACGAAGCCGTCGTCGCTGCTGCGCTTGTAGGCAGCGCGCTGCGTGCCTTCGTGGACGAAGCCGAAGCGCTCGTAGAAGGCGATCGCCCGCGGGTTGTCCGCTTCCACCGTCAATTCCACACGACGAATGCCGCTGGCGGCCAGCTTGTCGAGGGCTTCCTGCATCATCCGTCGCGCCAGGCCGCTGCCTCTCACCTCGGGCGCGACGGCCAGGGTGCCGAGGTAGGCGACATGGGCGGCGCGGCCCAGATGGCGTTGCACCTTGTAGAAGCCTTGCACCACGCCATCGTCTTCGAAGACATAGAAGCCGGCGCTTTCGAACAGCGGCTCGAAGACCTTGCCGAAGTGCTCGCGAGGCATGGGGTCGAAGCCCAGGTACCGCTCCACGTCCGGGTGCATGTAGATGTCGTAGACCCGCTGCTGATCGGCGGGCGTGGCAAGGCGGCGCATTGTTATCTCCAGTTGGGGCGGGCCCAGCATAGCCGGAGCGCGGAAGATACTGCGCTGTATCAGTTACCGCACGGCGATTGAGGTGATAATGGCCGCCGCACATCTTTTGCCTCAGCCAAGGACATCGCCCCGTGGTGCTATTCGAGATCGTTCCGCTCAGCCCCGAAACCTATCGCCAGCAGACCCGGCGCAGCACCCTGATCGTCGCCGTGACCTTTGCCGTCCTCGCCATGGGCTTGTCGACCCTGGCCGTGGCGCTGTTCGGTGAGCCCGGTGGCGACAACCTGCGGCTGAACATCGGCGGCGTGGTAGCCGGACTGGCGCTGACGATCGGAATCGTTAGGTGGCTGTACTGGCAGCAGCCGTGGATGGCGGCGGCGGTGTACGGCTGGCAGCTCAAGCGCAGCCTGATGCGCGTGACCAACATGATGCACCAGGTCAAGGCAGGCGTAAGTGCGGACGATCCGGATGCGATGAAACTGCTGCGCTTCTATCACCTGGGGCTGACGCAGATGCACCAGCTCGACGGCAACCTCACCGGGCTCAGCGATTCGGTCGCCGAGATCGACCGTCACCGCGAGGCAATGGAGGCGCGGAACATGGATATCGACCAGCCACGCCTGGAGTCCGTGTGGCTGGAGCGCGTCGGACAGATCGAGGCGAAGCGCTGAGGCGAATTGCCTGAGGGACGATTGCGCCGGCCATGGCGCAGCCCATCAATGCACGTGGCGGCTGCCATCCGGGTGATGGTGTACATCGGCTTCCGGTACTGCTTCCGAATGCGCCGGTGCCTGCTCGTCGTGTGCGCCCTGATGATGGGCTTTGCCTGCAGGCTGCTGATCGGCGGCAGGAGTCGGATGCTGGCCGCTGTGATCGTGCATGTCCGTTTCACCGCCACCGTGCTGGTGGCCGTCACTGGCGTCCACCAGCGTCTGGTATTCCATTGGGGTGAGTGACGGCAGCTGTTCGACGAAGGCGACCAGCGACCAGATGTAGCGGTCTTCCATGAACTTGCCCCACGCCGGCATACCGGTGGATTTGAGCCCATGCTTGATGACCCAGAATGTTGCGGCCGGGTCGTTGTCGCGGGAGTCCTCGGCAAGTGGCGGCGGGGCGGGGTAGAGACCCTGGCTCAGTTCGGTCGGCTCGACTCCCGGCGCCAGGTGGCAACCGACGCACATGGCCGCATAGTTGCCCGCGCCCGAGCGCATCTGCTCCGCCGATCCCAGCGGAGGTACCTCGATGTCACCGGCGCGTACAGCCACGGCGCGTTCCCGGGTGGTCTCCAGCAGGGTGTGCAGCGGCGCGCTGTGCGGGGCGTCCGCGCCGACGTCGATGATGCCGGAATACGCCACCAGCGCGCCGCCGATTGCGATCAACAGGGTGCTCAGTGCCAGTGTCGCCAGGACAGTCTTCATAGGTCGGGTCTCAGAACCAGAAACGAATACCCGCCACCAGCTTCGCCTCGCTGACGTCTTCGTCATCGGCACGCAGCAGGTCAGCGGTATTGCCGTAGGCTCGGCCCCAGCTGACGCCGACATAAGGCGCGAACTGACGGCTGATCTCGTAACGCAGGCGCAGTCCGACACTGGCGTCGCTGAGACCGGAGCCGACGCCGCGCGCCTCGTCGTTGCGCCCGTGCAGGTTCAACTCCGCGGTGGGTTGCAGTACCCAGCGCTGGCTCAGCAGGATGTCGTATTCGGCCTCCAGGCGCAGCGCAGTCTGGCCACACCCTCGCCGAGAAACGCGGTGGCTTCGGTTTCCAGACCGAACAGCGGCATGCCCTGCACGCCAAAGGCTGCCCAGGTTTGTGGCGAACCGGGCTTGAAGTCCTGACGCACGCCGGTGACGGTCTCCCACCAGGGGCCGATGGCGTGGCTCCAGAGCAGCTGCAGCTCGGCCTCCTCGGTGTGGCCATTGGTGCGCTCACCCTCGGAACGGAAGGCGAGGCGGTCGATATCGCCGCCATACCAGCCGGAAATGTCCCAGGCCAGCGTGCTGCCTTCGTCGGCGTCCTGCCATTCCAGCTGATCGGCGAGGAACAGAAAATTGCTGCCGCCCTGGTGCATAGAATGAGGCGGCAGGTCGGGAAATGCCGCGGCGCGGTCAGCATCGCTGATCGTAGGAATTGGCGTGCGCGGCTCCTGTCCGGTGCCAACGCCGGTGACCGGCGGGTGAGCCATTGAACTGTGATCCATGCTGCTGTGATCGCGATGATCCATGCCGCCTTGGTTCATGGGCTCATGGTTCATCTGGCTGTGATCCATCTGCCCAGGATCCATCTGGCTGTGGTCCGCTGGCGCAGCGTGCCCGGCGTGTCCGGAATGATCCATGGCCTGCTGCGCCTGGCTCGCCGTCGCAGCCAGTGCGAGGGCGATGGCGACCGGCAGTGTCTTAATGATCATGCGGCTTGCCTTGTTCGGCGCCCTTTGGCAGGTCCTTCTGCATCTTTCCGTTGCCCATGCTGCCGTGGTCCATGTGGTCGGAACCCATGTGCTGGTCGTGCATGTCCTGCATCTTGTCGTGGCCCATGCCCTGCATCATGTCGCCCTGCTTTTGTCCGGGCTTGGGCTGGCTGGCCTGCGGCGCGGCCTGTTCGGCTGGCGCGTTGGCGGGATGATGACCATCGTGCTCACTCTGAGCGTAGACAGTGGTGAGGCCGAACGTCGCAGCCAGGCCGAAGGCGAGCAGGGCGGTGCGCTTGATTGTCTTCATGGTTTTCTCCGTCATTCTTCTACGCGGACTTCGCGGAACATCCCGAGGTCCATGTGCATCAGCATGTGGCAGTGATAGGCCCAGCGCCCGAGGGCGTCGGCGGTTACGCGATAGCTGCGTTTCGAACCCGGTGGCATGTCGATGGTGTGCTTGCGCACCTGGAAATTGCCGTGTTCGTCCTCCAGATCGCTCCACAGCCCGTGCAGGTGGATGGGGTGGTGCATCATGGTGTCGTTGACCAGGACGAAGCGCACCCGCTCGCCGTACTTGAGGCGGATTGGCCCGGCGTCGGCGAAGGGAATGCCGTCGAATGACCAGGCGAAGCGTTCCATATGGCCGGTCAGGTGCAGTTCGATGGTGCGCGTCGGCTCACGGCCGTCCGGATCGGCGAAGGTGCTGTGCAGGTCGGCATAGGTCAGCACGCGCCGGCCGTTATCGCGCAGGCCGATGCCGGGATCGTCCAGCTTGGGCACCGGCATCATGGTCTGCATGTCCACCAGCGGGTTGTCGGTTTCGCTGGCCGGATGCGTCTGCATGCCGCCGCCGGACGAGCCGTGGCCCATGGTCGCGTGGTCCATCTGGCCATTCATCTCATTCTGATTCATCGCGCCGTGATTCATGTCGCCATGCCCGGCGTGAGGATCGTCGCTCGGCGCAGGCGCAGCAGCCTGGCCGTGGGCGGCATGATCACCGTGGCCCATATCCTCCATGCTCAGTTCTGGGCGCGGGTCCGGCTTGGGCACCGGCGCCTGCAGGCCATCGCGCACGGCCAGGGTGCCGCGGGCATAGCCGCTGCTGTCCATGGCTTGGGCGAACAGGGTGTAGGCGTCCTGGCTGCCGTCCGGCTCGACGATCACGTCGAGGGTTTCCGCCACGGCCAGGCGCACTTCGTCCACCTGCACCGGTTCGACGTTCTGCCCGTCGGCGGCGACCACGGTGAGCTTGAGACCGGGGATGCGGAAGTCGAAATAACTCATCGCCGAGCCGTTGATCAGGCGCAGGCGGATGCGCTCGCCTGGCTGAAACAGGCCGGTCCAGTTGCCGTCCGGCGCCTGGCCGTTGAGCAGGTAGGTGTAGGTGGCACCGCTGATATCGGCCAGATCGGTCGGCGACATGTTCATCTTCGCCCAGGCCCAGCGCTCGCTGACGGTGTCACTCCAGCCGTTGTCGGCGACGTCATTGATGAAATCGCCAAGCGTGCGGCGGCCCCGGTTGTAGTAGTCCGAGCGCTTCTTCAGCTTGGCCAGCACCCGTGCCGGGCTTTCGTCGGTCCAGTCGGAAAGGAACACCACATAGTCGCGATCGTAGCTGAAAGGCTCCGGCTCCTTGGGATCGATGATCAGCGCGCCATAGACGCCCAGCTGTTCCTGAAAACCGGAGTGGCTGTGGTACCAGTAGGTGCCGCTCTGGACGACCTTGAAGCGGTATTCGTACATGCCATCCGGCGCGATGCCGGCGAAGCTGAAGCCGGTAAGCCGTCCATGTTGGCCGGCAGCAGGATGCCGTGCCAATGGATGGAAGTGTCGTGGGGTAGCCGGCTGCGCACGCGCAGGGTCACGGTGTCGCCCTCGCGCCAGCGCAACAATGGGCCGGGGATGCTGCCGTTGATGGCCATGGCAGTGCGGCGCTTGCCGGTGAAGTCCACGCTCATGGAATCAATGGTGAGGTCGAACTCGGTGCCGCTGAGCACCGTCGGCTGACCTGGGCTGGTCAGCGCCCAGACGGGCTGTTGCCACAGCCCGAGGCCAGCGACGGCGCCGCCGGCAGCCAGGCTTTTGACGAAGGTGCGCCGAGAACTGGCCAATTGCATGCGGGTCCTGTTCGGTCGATCGAATTGTTGGTTTGCCGCCGCGCAGGCGCGACGTTGCAACGCTTGTGACAAGCACCATAGCGCGGTGCATCTGTCAGCGACCTGAAGCGAAAATTACGATTTTGTCAGCTGGCAGCGTGGCCAGCCCCAATCGGGCTGGCCCTGCCGGAGATGCCGAACGGCATCGCCTGTCCTGATGGCAGCGCGGCTTAGCGAACCGGTTGCGCGCCGAGGTAGTCGCCGAGCACCAGATCGCGGCCCTTGGTGGTCAGGCCGATCACCTGGTACTGCTGGTGCGGCTGGCCATAATCCATGCCCGGCGAGCCCGCCGGCATGCCCGGTACGGCAACACCGGCGAGATCGTCGCGCTTCTTCAGCTCATGAATCGCCGCAACCGGAACGTGGCCTTCGACGAACTTGCCGTCAATCACACCGGTGTGGCATGAGCCCAGGCGAGGCGCGACACCCAGCTTCTGCTTGACCGCCGACATGTTGCTTTCGACGTGATCGCGCACCTCGAAACCGTTGGCCTCCAGGTACTTGATCCAGTCCTTGCAGCAGCCGCAGTTGGCATCGCGATGCACATCGATGACGTCCGCGGCGTGGGCCATGCCGGACATCAGCAGAGCGGCGAGTGCGGTGAGGTAGAGTTTCATGGGCTTCTCCAGAGCGATGTTCAGTTGCAGCCGCAACCGCATCCGGTTTTGCGGGGCGTCGGGGCAGGCGAGTCGGTGGTGACCTCGGCAGGGTAACCGGCTTCGTCGAGTGCGGCGATCAGCTCCGCGCTATCGGCCGTGCCGTCTATCCGGGCGAGCCCGGCGGCCAGATCGACCTCGATGCGCTCGACACCCGCCAAGGGCTGTAGTGCCGCGGTTACATGCCGGACGCACGCGCCGCAGGTCATGCCGGATACCTTGATTTGAATGCTGGTCATGGGATGGTCCTCGGTTAGCCAGTCTGGTAGTACTGGCTTGATGCTCAACCTTGACGTGATGGTAAGGTCAAGCCTCATTTTTCTTAGTGCCACGCTAACCCCAGCGGCCTGACAAGAGGCTGATCGGAAGATTACTTTTTTGTCAGCTTCGTGGCGTCCCAGCTGCGGGCACTGCCACACTTGCGGCGTCGCCACCGAAGGAACTCGCCGCCATGAAATTGCTGGTCGCTGAAGACGAACCGAAAACCGGCATGTACCTGCAACAGGGACTGAGCGAGGCCGGCTTTACGGTCGACCGTGTCACCAGCGGCATCGACGCGTTGCAGCATGCGCTGAGTACGCCCTATGACCTGCTGATTCTCGACGTGATGATGCCGGGCCTGGATGGCTGGGATGTGTTGCGCCTGGTGCGGGCGTCGGGCAACGAGGTGCCGGTGCTGTTTCTGACCGCGCGCGATCGCGTCGAGGATCGCGTCAAGGGGCTGGAGCTGGGCGCCGACGATTATCTGGTCAAGCCGTTCGCTTTCTCCGAACTGCTGGCGCGCGTGCGCACTCTGCTGCGACGAGGCACCGCGGCGGCCTTGCAGCTCCAGTTGAAGATCGCCGATCTGGAGGTCGATCTGCTCAAGCGCCGCGCGGTGCGGGCCGGCCAGCATATCGACCTGACTGCCAAGGAATTCGCCCTGCTGGAACTGCTGCTGCGTCGGCGCGGCGAGGTGCTGCCCAAGTCGCTGATCGCTTCCCAGGTGTGGGACATGAATTTCGACAGTGACACCAACGTCATCGAGGTGGCGATCCGTCGCTTGCGTGTGAAGATCGACGATGGCTTCGAGCCCAAGCTGATCCACACCGCACGGGGCATGGGTTACATGCTCGACGAGCCGGACGCGCCATGAAGCGGCTGTCGCTGACCGCGCAGCTGAGCCTGATGTTCATGCTGGCGGTGACCGGCGTGCTGGCGGCGGCCGGTTACTTCTTCAGCCAGCTCAGCGAACATCACTTCGACGAACTGGACCGCCATACGCTGCACGAAAAGCTCGAGGCAAGCCGACGCCTGCTAGGGGAGCTGGACGACCTGCAGAACTTCGAGCGCGTTCGCCCACAGCTGCAGGCGCTGCTCGGCGGGCACAGCGAGATGCGCGGTTTCATTTTCGATGAACGCGGTGCACAGCTGTTTCCTCAGCCGGGCGTTGATGAAGCGGAACCGCCGTTACTCGAGCTGATCGGCCGGGAGGCGGGAGAGCTGACACTGGACGGCCACGTCTGGCGTGGCGAGGCCGGGCATGTCGCGATCGGCGCGCAGCGGCTGACCTTGCTGATCCTGCTCGATGTCACCGCGCACAAGGCATTCTTCCATACGTTCAGCGGCTGGCTATGGTCGGCGCTGGTGCTCTGCGCCTTGCTCAGCGGGCTGCTCGGCTGGCTGCTGGTGCGCAGCGGCTTGCGACCGTTGCGCGAGGTGACCCAGGTGGCCGCCTCCGTCTCGGCCAAGTCGCTGCGCGAGCGCATCCCTGACGAGTCGACACCGGCCGAGCTGCAGCAGCTGGTGCAGGCCTTCAACGCCATGCTGGCGCGGCTGGAAGACGCCTTCGTGCGGTTGTCGAACTTCTCCGCCGACATCGCCCACGAGCTGCGCACGCCGCTGAGCAACCTGATGACTCACACCGAGGTGGCGCTGACCCGCGCGCGCACGCTGGATCAGTACCAGGACAACCTGCATTCGAATCTGGAGGAGTTGCAGCGCATGTCGCGGATGATCGACGACATGCTGTTCCTCGCCAAGGCAGATAACGGGCTGATCGTGCCGGACGCCAAGCCCATCGCGCTGGATGCGTTGTGCGCGCAGCTGCTGGACTATTACCAGCTCTCGGCGGACGAGCGCGGGGTGCGTTTCGAGCTTGTCGGTGCCGGCACCATTCAGGGCGATCTGTTGATGCTGCGCCGGGCGCTGTCGAACCTGATGTCCAATGCGCTGCGCTACACCCCCGACGGGGAGCGCATTCGCGTGGCCATCGAGCGCGGCGCTGATCAGGTGACGCTTGAGGTGAGCAATCCCGGCGCGAGCATCGCGCCCGAGCATCTGGAGCGACTGTTCGACCGCTTCTATCGGGGCGACCCGGCGCGGCGCGAAGGCAGCCCGAGCAATGCCGGGCTGGGCCTGGCGATCACCCGTTCGATCGTTCAGGCCCATCGCGGTCGTATCCAGTGCAGTTCCGCGCAGGGGCTGACGTCTTTCGTGCTGGAATTCCCGAACTGATCAGCGCTGCAACGGCACCGTCAGCGAAACGCGCAGGCCGTCGGCGTGGCTGTCGAAGGTGAGGGTGCAGTCGCAGCGTTGCGCGATCGCCTGGACGATGGCCAGGCCCAGGCCGCTGCCACTGCTGGCGGCGTGTCGCCAGAAGCGCCGGGTCAGGTGCTCGAGATGCTCGGCGGCGATGCCCGGGCCCTGATCGCGTACTTCGAAGCGTACTCGCCCCGCTTCAGGCAGCAGGGTCAGCCTGACGGCGCTGCCCGGCGCGGTGTGGCGCTGGGCATTTTCCAGCAGGTTGCGCAGCGCGGCGATGGCCAGCACCGGCGGCATGGCCAGCGGCGTGTCGGGCAATTCCGCCGGGACCTGCAACAGGATTGGCGCGCCGTCACCGCCACTGGCGTCCTGAATCGCCAGTCGCGCGACCTCGGCGGCGGTGCACTGCAGGCCATCGTCGAAATCCAGACTGCCTTCCACCCGGGCCAGCAACAACAGCTGTTCCAGTGTGCGCTGCAGGCGGTCGGCGCCGGCCTCGGCGTTCGCCAGCGCCTGTTCGGCGGCGGCGCCTTCGGTCATGCGTGCTACCTGCAGGTGGGTCTTGATCGCCGTCAGCGGGCTGCGCAGTTCGTGGGCGGCGTCGCCTGTCAGCCGGCGTTCGCGTTCGATGGCCTGGGCGATGCGCTGGAACAGCTGGTTCTGCGTCTGCACCAGCGGCAGCAGCTCCGGCGGCAGGCCTTCGACCGGCAAGGGTTCGAGGGAGTCGGCGCTGCGTCGGGTCAGTGCCTCGCGAATCCTGCGCAGGGGCGCCAGCCCACGGCCCAGGCCAAGCCAGAGCAGACCCAGGCTGCCGAGCAGGGCGACCGCCACCGGCAACGCCGCCGCCAGCAACACCGAGCGTTTAAGCGCGGCACGCTCATCCAGACGGTCGGCCGTGGTGATGCGCAGCTCGCCTTGCACCAGGGTGAAGCTGCGCCAGGGCACGCCGTCGATCAACTGGTCGCGAAAGCCGTTCTGCTCGGCGTCCAGCTGCTGGTCGGGCGCACTGTGGCTACGCGCCAGCACCTCGCCACGCAGCGAGCTGACCTGGCAGGCCAGGCCGTTGGGGATGCCCAGTTGCTCGGCGCTCAGACGCTGCGGCGGGCCGTCGCCGGGCACCGGCTGCGGCAACTGCACCAGCAGACCGGCGACCATGCGCGCCGAGGCCGCCAGGCGCTGGTCGAGCGAGAGCATCATCTGGCTGCGCAGATCGACCAGCATCCAGGTCGCAGCCAATGCCCAGAGCAGCACGAAGGCCGAGCCGAGCATCAGGGTCAGGCGCAGACGCAGGCTCATGGCGCGTCCTCGTCGCCTGCGAGGCCGAGGCGGTAGCCGAGGCCTCGCACGGTTTCGACGATGCCGCTGCCGAGCTTGCGCCGCAGATGGTGGATATGCACGTTCAGCGCGTTGCTCTCGACGTCGTCGGCAAAACCATAGACCGCGTCCTTGAGCTGCTCGCTGCTGAGCACCCGGCCCTGATTGTTGAGCAGTGCCTGCAGCAGTGCCTGTTCGCGGCGTGACAGGTCGACGAGGCGGCCGTCCAGGCGTGCTTCGCAGCGGCTCGGGTCGTAGCTCAACCGGCCATGCTCGATGAGGTTGACGCTGCGGCCGGACATGCGCCGCATCAGCGTGTGCAGGCGCGCGGCCAGCTCGCGCAGGTCGAAGGGCTTGAGCAGGTAATCGTCGGCCCCCGCCTGCAGGCCGGTGACCCGGTCGCTGACCGCATCGCGCGCGGTGAGCACCAGCACCGGCAGCTCCAGGCCCTGCTGGCGCAGGCGTCGCAACAGGGCGAGGCCGTCTTCGTCGGGCAGGCCGAGGTCGAGGATCAGCACATCGAAGTGCGCCGCGCGCAGCAGGGCTTCGGCAGCCGCCGCGGTCGCGGCATGGTCGACGATCAGGCCCTGGGCGTTGAGCCCGGCGACGATACCGCTGGCGATCAGCGCGTCGTCTTCGGCAAGCAGCACGTGCATGGGGAGGGTCCGCAGAAAAAGCTCGAGGGTGGACCTTAGCGATTAAGGCAGCGTTACGCAGCCCGTGTGGTTGCGTTAATGGCGCGTTAATCCCGCCCCGGCATGCTGCGCGGCAGTCATTTCTCGGCCAGGACTCTCATGCGCACATTGGTTCTTCTGCTGTTTCTGTTGGCGCCCGGATTGGCGCTGCCGGCCGGTGGGCTGTTCGGCGGCGGCTCGCAGGGTGATTTTCTGCCGGTGGACGAGGCGTTCGCGCTGACGGTCAGCCCGCAGGAGAACGGCGCGACGCTGCTGCACTGGCGGATCGCACCGGGCTATTACCTCTATCAGCAGCGTCTGCAGTTCGACGGCCTGCCGCCGGAGCGCCAGCCGCCACTGCCCGAGGGCGAGCCCTACAGCGACGAGTTCTTCGGCGATTCGCAGATCTACCGCGACAGCCTCGAACTGCTGGTCCCGCCAGGCGCCGAGAACAGTGTGCGCCTCGGCTGGCAGGGCTGCGCCGATGCCGGGCTCTGCTATCCGCCGCAGACCCGCGAGGTATCGCTGAGCGGTGACGGCATCGCCTCGGCAGCCTCCGGGCAGGCCGAAGATCAGGCGCTGGCCAGCGGCCTCGAAAATCAGGCACTGGGCTGGAGCCTGCTGGTGTTCTTTGGTCTCGGTCTGTTGCTGGCCTTCACCCCCTGTTCGCTGCCGATGCTGCCGATCCTGGCGGGCATCGTGGTCGGCAGCGGTGCCACCTTGCGCCGTGGTTTTGCCCTGGCGGCGACCTACGTGGTCAGCATGGCGCTGGTCTACGCCGGGCTCGGTGTACTGGCGGCGCTGCTCGGCGCCAACCTGCAGGCGGCGCTGCAGCAGCCCTGGCTGCTGACCAGTTTCGCCGTGCTGTTCGTGTTGCTGGCGCTGCCGATGTTCGGTTTGTTCGAGCTGCAATTGCCGGTGGCGCTGCGTGATCGCCTGGAGCGTGCCTGGCGCCAGCAACGCGGTGGCAGCCTGGCCGGTGCCGGCGCGCTGGGAGTGCTCTCCGGCCTGCTGGTCGGCCCCTGCATGACCGCGCCACTGGCCGCCGCGCTGCTGTTCATCGCACAGAGCGGCAGTGCGCTGCAGGGTGGCCTGGTGCTGTTCGCGCTGGGCCTCGGCATCGGCACGCCGTTGCTGTTGCTGGTGACGGTCGGCCAGCGCTTTCTGCCCAAGCCGGGCGCCTGGATGGATCGGGTCAAGGTGGTGTTCGGCTTTCTCTTCCTCGCGGCAGCGCTGTTCGTTGCGCGTCCGTTGCTGGCCGACTGGCTGTGGCTGGGCCTGTGGGGCGCGCTGCTGGTGGTGCTCGCCACCGCCTTGCTGCATGTGGCGCAGGCAGTGCAACGCCAGCGCGTGCTCTGTCAGGCCAGCGGCGTGCTGCTGGGGCTGTGGGGCGCGGCGATGCTGCTGGGTGCCGCCGGCGGAGCGGATGATCCGCGTCGGCCACTGGCGATCTATGCCGGCGGCGTGGCGACGGGTGCGGCGGTCGAGTCCCACGCGCTCGGTTTCAGCGATCCAGCGGTGTTGGATCGCGAGCTGGCGGCAGCCAAGGCGCAGGGCCAGTGGGTGCTGATCGATTACTACGCCGACTGGTGCGTCTCCTGTAAGGTCATGGAGAAGGAGGTCTTCGGCAATGCCGAGGTGCAGGCGAGCCTGGACGGCGTGCGCGTGCTGCGCCCCGACGTGACCCGCAGCGACGCCGCCAGCCGCGAATTGCTGGACCGTTACCAGGTGCTCGGCCCGCCGACGCTGCTGTGGATCGGCCCGGATGGCGTCGAGCGCCGCGAACGCCGTATCACCGGTGAGGTCGGTGCCGGGGACTTTCTGCAGAACTGGAACCAGACCCGGGAGCGAGGTTGATGCTGACTGTGAATATCGGGCCGCTGGCCCTGGCGGTGCCCCATGTATTGCTGCTGGGCAGCCTGCTGCTGGCGACCCTGACCGGCTGGTGGGTCGGCCGCCGCAGCGAGCGCAACCCGGAGCGGCAGCTGTTTCGCCTGCTGCTGGTGGCGCTGTTCGTGGCTCGCCTGGCCTTTGTCACGCTGTACTGGGCGTACTACCGGGATGACTGGCTAAGCGTCATCGATATCCGTGACGGTGGCTTCATCGCCTGGCCCGGGCTGGTCGCTGCGCTGGCGTTGGGCATCTGGTGGGGCTGGCGCGACCGCGAACTGCGCAAGCCGCTGGGTATCGCGCTGACGGTGGGAATCCTCAGCTGGGGCTTCAGTAACCTGGCCTGGCATTCCTTCGAGCAGGGCACGCGGCTGCCGGAAATGGCCCTGCGCGACAACCAGGGGCGTCCGGTGGCGCTGGAGGATTATTCAGGTCAGCCACTGGTCATCAATCTCTGGGCGACCTGGTGCCCGCCGTGCCGGCGCGAGATGCCGGTACTCGCCGACGCCCAGGCACGGGAAAGCGACACCCTGTTTCTGTTCGTCAATCAGGGCGAGGGGGAGGGGGAGATCAACCGCTTCCTGGAAACCGCAGGGCTGAGTCTCGATAACGTCCTGCTCGACAGTGGCGGGCGCCTCGGTCAGCACGTGGGCTCCACGGCGCTGCCGACCACGCTGTTCTACAACGCCGATGGCCGCCAGGTCAGCAGCCATCTTGGTGAACTCTCGCACGCCAGCCTGGCGCGCGCGCTGGAAAAACTGAAAGAGGAAGCTGCGCAGTGATTCGATTCAAGCCGTTACCCTACCTGCTGGCCGGCGTCAGCCTGCTGGCCCTGCCCATGGCGCAGGCCGAGGAATTGCCGGAGGCGATCAAGGCCGTCGAGGCGCGTGGCGGCGAGGTCGTCGGCCGTTTCGAGGCACCCGGCGGGCTCAAGGGCTATGCCGCGCGTTACAACGGGCAGGGCATGGCGCTGTATCTCACCCCGGATGGCGAGCACGTGCTGATCGGTAGCCTGCTCGATGCAAAAGGCGAGGACCTGACCCGCGCGCACCTGGAGAAGCTGGTCTACGAACCGCTGGGCAAGGAAATGTGGACGCGCATGGAGAACAGCACCTGGATCGCCGACGGCAAGGCCGACGCACCGCGCATCATCTACATGTTCAGCGACCCTAACTGTCCGTACTGCAACATGTTCTGGAAGCAGGCCCGGCCCTGGGTCGAGTCCGGCAAGGTGCAGTTGCGGCACATCATGGTCGGCATGCTGCGCGCCGACAGCGCCGGCAAATCCGCCGCGCTGCTCAGCGCCAAGGATCCTCAGGCAGCGCTCAACGAGCACGAGGCGGCCGGCAAGGCGAGCAAGCTCAAGGCGCTGGATAAGATCCCGGCAGAACTGGAAGAACAGCTCACCAACAACCTGATGCTGATGAGCGAACTGGGTGCCCAGGCGACTCCGGCGATCTTCTATCTCGACGACAACGACCGTCTGCAGCAGCACCAGGGCGCACCGCGGCCCGATGCGCTGGATACCATCATGGGGCCGCGCTGACGCGGCGCTAGGGATGCGTGGAAAAGCGCTGCGCACGTTTTCCACCCTGCGGCGGGGCAATAGACACCGGGTGGATGGTTGAAGCCATCCACCCGGTAGGCGACTCGCTAGTACGCATCAAAGCGCGCCGAATACCTTTTTCGCCAGGCTGGTGGCCGCCGCGGCGGGATTCTTGCGAATGCTCGCCTCCTGCTCGGCAATCACCGTGAACAGGCCGTTGAGCGCCTGTTCGGTCACATAGCTTTCGATATTGGCGTAGTTGCCGTTCAGCCCCGCCGGCACCTTGGCCGCCACCGCGTTGTACTGCTGCGCCAGGCCGACCTGGTCGGTGGCCTGCTTGACGATGGGCAGGAACCTGGCGCGGATCTGCTCGCGGCTGGACTTGTTCAGGTACTGGGTAGCCGAATCGTCACCGCCGGCGAGAATCGCCTTGGCGTCCTGCACGGTCATCTTGCGCACGGCATCGAGCAGCAGTTGCTGGGCCTCGGGCACGGCCTTCTCGGCGGCGAGGTTCATGCTGTTCTCCAGCTGCTCGACCTGCGCGCCCATGCCGAGCATTTTCAGCATCCGCGAAGCCTTGCCGATGTTGCCCGGCAGCTCGATGCGCACGTCCGGATCGCTGCTGAAGCCACCAGGGCGGCCGAGCTGCTGTACGGCGACCTTGGCGCCCTGGCTCAGGGCATCCTTGAGGCCGGCGCTGGCATCGCGTTGGGTCAGGTCGGCGAGCGACAGGGCGAAGGCACTGGCGGAGAGGGCTAGGCCGGCGACGAGAGTGGTGATGCGATACATGGTGATTACCTTGCTGGCAGGTGGAGTGTGTCTGGCGTCTTAACGCCGCTGGGTTCTTGCATTGATGCTAGTGGATTACCGGCGGCGCGACATCCCGGCGACGATGCGCTACCGTCCTGCCCTTCGCCGTTTTGGAGAGCCGTACATGATCCGCCCTAACCGCCCCGATGATCTGGAAACGCTGCTGGGCATCTGGCTCGAGGCATCCAGCCGTGCCCATGATTTTGTCGAGCGCGGCTTCTGGGAGGCGCGGCTGGATGACATGCGCAACCTCTATCTGCCCGCTGCGCAGACCTGGGTCTACGAGCGGGATGGCACGGTGGTCGGCTTCGTGTCGCTGCTCGATGACGTCCTGGCCGCTATCTTCGTGGCGCCAACGGAGCAGGGCCATGGCATCGGCTCGGCGCTGCTCGAGCACGCCAAGGGCCTGCGCGAGCGGCTGAGCCTGACCGTTTATGCCGCCAACAGCGCCAGTATCGCCTTCTACCGTCGCCACGGTTTCCAGATCGCAGGCGAGCAGCTGGACGCGCACACCGGCCACCCGGAGCGGGTGATGACCTGGCAGCGTCAGGCGTCGGTTGCAGGCGGCGGTGAATCGCTTTCGTCGTGATGACGCTCCAGCGCGACCTGACGGATCGACAGGCGAATCTCCGCCGGTAGCACGCGCTTGGCCGCGCCCTCGGCCAGTTCCGCGAGCTTTTCGTGATAGCCGAGTCGGCCGTTTTCGTCGGGGCTGACCACGCCTTGTTCCTGCATGCTCTGGATGAAATGGCGGAACAGCGCCTTGTCGAAGAACTCCGGCGCGTTGAGCCCGTGGAGAATCGACAGGCGTTGGGCCATGACCGTGCAGAGGTTCTCCAGTTCCTCGGCGCTCAGGCTGTGCTGGCCGCTGTTGAGCAGCAGCGAGGTGGCCATGTAGAAACGCTGCAGGGTCTGCACTAGCACCCGCGCCAGCAGCGTGAGCAGCACGAACTGCCGCGAACTCGGCGCCGGGCGCACGTAGTGGTTGCCGTCCACCTTGAGCAGGTCGCGCTCGACGAATGCCGCCAGCCACTGGTCGACCACGGCTTCCAGTTCCTCGACCTCCCAGCGCATGAACAGCTCGGCACGCAGATAGGGGTACAGCGCCTCGGTGAAGCGCTGGATCTGCTCGCGGCTGATGCGCGAGCTGCTCTGGAAGAAGCTCGCCAACAGCGCCGGCAACGCGAAGATGTGCATCACGTTGTTGCGGTAGTAGGTCATCAGGACGGCATTCTGCTCGTCTAGATAGAGGATGTTGCCCAACGCGTCCTTCTGCTCGGCGAGCAGGTCGAGGCTCTTCACGTAGGCGATCAGCGCGTTGCCGTCGCCCTCCGGCAGGGTGGTGTGCGGCGAGTAGGGCACCGCGCGCAACAGCGCCTGGTAGAGATCGAGGATGCGTGCCAGGGATTGCTGGTCTAGCGCCTGACGGCTGGTGGAGAGCATCGCCAGCGCCACCAGGTTGACCGGGTTGACGGCCGCCGCCTCGTTGAGGCGCTGGGCGATGCGCTCGGCCAGGCGATTGGTGGTGTCGTTCAGCCATTCGGGACGGTAATCCGGCGCGTAGGTCTGCTGACGCCAGCCGGGTTGTTCCTGCTCGAGGAATTCGTTGAGCTTGAGTGGCTCGCCGAAGTTGACCCAGACCTGACCGAAGCGCTGCTTGAGCGCGCCGATGACCTTGAAGATGTCGAAGATCGACTCCTTCTTCTTCGCCGCGCCGCGCAGCTCGCCGAGGTAGGTGCGGCCCTCCAGCACCCGCTCGTAGCCGATGTAGACCGGCACGAAGAGGATCGGCAGGCGCGACGAGCGCAGGTAGCTGCGCAGGGTCAGGGCCAGCATGCCTGTCTTGGGTTGCAGCATGCGGCCGGTACGCGAACGCCCGCCTTCCACGAAGTACTCGACGGGGAAGCCGCGGGTGAACAGGTTGTGCAGGTATTCGTTGAACACCGAGGTGTACAGCGGGTTGCCCTTGAACGAGCGGCGCATGAAGAAGGCGCCGCCGCGGCGCAGCAGGCTGCCGATCACCGGCATGTTGAGGTTAATGCCAGCGGCGATGTGCGGCGGCGTCAGGCCGTTGCGGAACAGCAGGTAAGAGAGCAGCAGGTAATCGATATGGCTGCGGTGGCAGGGCACGTAAATCACTTCGTAGCCGCGCACGGCGTCCTGCAGCGGCTCGATATGGTTGACGCGGATGCCGTCGTAGATCTTGTTCCAGAACCAGGAAAGCACCACCTCGAGAAAGCGCACCGCCGTGTAGGCGTAGTCCGAAGCGATCTCGTTGCCATAGCGCAGCGCCTTGGCCTCGGCCTTCTCGATGGTGATCTTCTCGCGTTCGGCTTCCTCGCGAATCGCCTGGCGGACCTGCGGTGCGTGCACCAGACCCTTCACCAGATTGCGCCGGTGCGACAGGTCCGGCCCGATCACCGCAGTCTTCTGGTTGCGGAAGTGCACCCGCAGCATGCGATGGACCATGCGCAGCGTGCGCTCGTGCCCCTTGTTCTGCGCCACCAGCTCGTTGAGCTGGATCGGCGCGGAGAACTGCACGCGGGTCTTGCGCCCCAGCACCAGGATGCTGAGCAGCTTGCGCAGGCGCCCGGTGACCGCCCAGCTGTCGGCGAACAGCAACTTCCAGGCGCTGGTCTCGCGATTCGGCGACTGTCCCCAGAACACGCTGACCGGAACGATCTGCGCGTTCTCCACCGCGTTGTGTTCCAGCGCGCCGACCAGCCGCACCAGCGCCTGTGGCGCGACCAGTCGGGTGCGTCGGCCGAACCAGCTGGGTGCCGGATTGAGGAAGAAGAAAGCGGCCGGTTCCACCAGTTCGCCCACCGCCACGTCGGCCACCGGGCGCGGCAGCCCGGCCTTGCTGCACTCGGCATCGAGCACGGCGAGATCACTCAGCGAGGGTTGCTGCAGCACATAGAACACCGGTTTGCTGCGATCCAGCTTGAGGGTAAAGGCGGACTGGTTGATGGTCTCCGAGCGCACCCAGGTGTACAGCACACGGCGCAGCAGGGAGAAGATCAGACGGCGAACGGGGGAGCGGGTCATACGGCGGATTCGACTGTGGAAGGGGCGGGCCCTCGAAGGCGGCAAGTGTGCCCCAAGCGAGGTGGGCGGGCAAAACCTGCGCTGCTCGGTTGGGGCCCGATCGGACCGGCATCTGCCCGGCTCGTGACCTGCGATGGCTCGCTAGGCAGCCGTTTCGAAGCGCGTCAACGGCTACGAAGACGCGCGCCGGCATAGGCCCCGGCGAGAAACAGCAGCGACCAGAGCAGCAGAAACGCGAGGCCCACGGCGAGCAACGGACTGAGGGGCAGGAACAGGAGCAGGTACAGCACCTGACCGACGACGCCCCCCAGGTACTGTGCCCAGAGCGGTCGCGGCACGATAAAACCGGACAGCACGCCGGCGGTAAACAGCGCACCACTGTAGTACAGGCCGTCGCCGTCCCAGGGTTCGGCCTGACCACTGGCCCAGGGCGACAATGCCCAGATGAAAGCGCCGGCGAGAGAGGCGATCAGCAGCGCCTGCACGACCGGCCGGGCGCTAGGGCGCATCGGCTCGCCGCGCGTATCACGCATGGATCAGCCCGGCCTGGTAGAACGGCACGGGGCAGGCAAAGCCGCCGGCCTCGATGATGGACGCGACCTGCTCCGGGGGCAGTATCGCCACGTCACGGTCATAGGCGGCACGCATCTGCTCTAGGCCTGCCGCGGGAATGCCGGCGAGGGTCATCATGTTCAGCCAGGTTTCCAGCAGCGCCGCATACGCTGGCGTGGTGACGTCCGCTGCCAGGTCAGAGCTGGCCAATAGCGCTCCCGGGCCGAGTCGGGCGGCTATGTCACGAAAGAAGCCGATGCGTACGTCGCGCTCGAGAATGAACTGGGATACCAGCAGGGAGGTTGCCGCGTCGAAGGGGGCCTGCTCAGGCAGTGTCTCCAGGTAGCCCTCATGGAACTGGCAGCGCTGTTCGATTCCGGCTCGGATTGCCTTGTCGCGAAGGACGTGCAGCATCGCGCCCGATGGCTCCACCGCGGTGAAGGTCCAACCGGGTCGGCACTGGGCCAGGTGCAGAATTTCCTCGCCGGTGCCGGCGCCGATGCACAGTACCCGCGCCTCGGCCGGCAGCGGTGCGAACACCGCCTCCAGAAGAAAATGCAGGGCATTGCGAATGGGCGCGGTTCTGGCCCAGCGCTCGTCATAGCTGGAGGCCTGTTGATCGAATACCGCTTTGATCTCGTCGCTGCGCATGGCGGCTCCATGTGGGGTGGTGCAGATCGTGGCTTCGCCGGCTACCGCGGAACTCGCCGGAGGATTCATTCGGCAGGCAGGATGCCCTTGGCCCGCAGCGCATCTAGCGCGATCCGCTGGCGCAGGGGCAGATCGGTCGCATCGCCGGTGTCCAGATTCAGCGCGAACAGCCAAGTGCCGGCGCCGGCTTCAACATAGCCGATGTACCAGCCGATGCCAGGATTGTCGCGAGCCGCCCAACCGGTCTTGGCATACAGGCTATAAGCCGGCGTGCTGTCGACGCGCATGATGGTCCTGAGGGTGTCGTAGCTCTTCGCCCGGTACGGCAGGCTGCGCGCGACCACCTGGCGCAGCAGGCCCACCTGTTGTTCGGCGCTGACCCGCAGCGAGCCATCGAGCCAGAACTCGGTGACGATGACAGGTTCGTGCAGCTGCCCGTAATGCGCCTGGCGGATGTGGCGCAGATAGGCCGCCGTGCCCACCCGCCGGGCCAGCCTCTGGTAGCACCAGACGCAGCTGACCCTGAATGCGCTCTTCAAGGTCTGGTCGCGGTTCCAGTCCTCGATCTCGTAACGGGTGCCGTCCCAGGGGATGATCTCGTCCGCCCCGGCGATGGCACCTTCCTCCAGTGCGATCAGGGTGTTCAGCACCTTGAACGTGGACGCTGCGGGAAAAGCCGTGCCGGCGCGTTCATCGTTGTGGACGAAGCGCTGGCCCGTGGCGACGGACTCGATCACCAGTGTCCCCTCGACCCCCGCGCGTTCGAACAGACGGGCAATTGCCCCGTCCTCCGCATGGGCGAAGCCGGGAGCAGCGAGCAGCAACAGGGAGAGCAACAGGACGGGCATGACCAGGACCAGGTTGTAGGTGGGAGCGTGTTCGGACGGGGCTCAGTCACCTGCAATCTGCTGCGCCCGATAGTCCACCTGCGAAAGACGGTACAGGCAGTGTGCGCGAAGTGGATGACCGATGGGTATGCTCGGATGCTCGAAGCGGCTCGCCTCGCGCATGCCGATTCGTTGCATGACCGCGCGCGAACGCTGATTGCCGACCGTGGTGAAAGAGACGATTTCCGCCAAATCCAGCCTGTCGAAGGCCACCGCGAGCGCACCGCGCGCGGCCTCCGTTGCCAAACCTCTGTGCCAGTGCTGGAAGGCCAGGCGCCAGCCGATCTCCACGCAGGGCGAAAAGGGCAGCTCGGCGATCGGTACATGCAGGCCGAGGAAGCCGATGAACTCGGCGGATGCCTTCAGCTCCACGGCCCAGAAGCCCCATCCTCGCTGCTCGATCAGCGCCTGGCAGCGATCGGCCAGCGCATCGCTCTCGTCGCGCTCGAGCGGGGCAGGGAAATACTCCATGACCCGCGGGTCTGCGTTCAGTTCGGCAAAGGGCGCCCGGTCGCTCGGGCGCCATTGCCGCATGAACAGGCGTTCGGTTTCGAATTCGATCGGGTTCGGCATTGCAGTGCTCTCGGATCAAAGGAGGAGGCTGTTGCTCGCAGCTCCGTTTGCAGCAAGGGCGGCGACTTGGCCGCGGCTAACCGGAATCACCTGAATAGCTGAGCGTTAGGCGCAGCATGTCCAGGTGGCGGATCCCGACCTCGATGATCGGCTCGGGGTAGTGGTCGACGAAGAAGTCTCGTTCTATTCGCGTTACGCGAAAGCCCTGGCGTTGATAGAACGCCAGTTGATAGCCGAACGACCCCGTGCCCACTTCGAGCCGGCCGGCGCCGAGCCTGCGGTAGTGCTCGATGATCCATTCCAGCAGTGCCGTGCCGTAGCCCGCTTTCTGCCGGGTGGGTCGTACCGCGATATTCATCAGCTCATGCGCGCCTTCGCCGATCGGCCGCACGACACCGATGCCGACGACCGTTCCGTCGAGCGATGCGGCGAAGCACGTCGAGTCCGCCAGATACGAGCGCACCTTGCTCGGCGAAGGATCGGCGAACAGCAACAGCTCCATTGGCGCCAGTGAGGCAGGAATTTCTCCGAAGCGTAGGGACATGTGTCGGTAACCACCTTGAGAGGCGGCGTGATCAGGCAGATCGATCGCCGCTTTCCATGGATTCGAGAACGTACTTCAAGCGCTGTGCGGGGTCCATTGCATCGCTTGGAGGCTTGGCGGCAACGTCCGGCAAACGTTGCCGCCAAGCCGCGTGGTTGCATTCGTCCAGTAGCTGTTCTTATAGTTCCGCCGGCATTTTTGCAGGGCCTGGCTCGGGTCGCGCGGCGGCACGCCAGGCCTTGTGCGCACTGGTGAGAGCCCATGATCGAAATAAGCAACCTGACCAAGCGTTTTGCCCAGCACACCGCGGTCGACGACCTGTCGTTCCAGGTCCAGCGCGGAGAGGTGCTGGGGTTCCTCGGCCCCAATGGGGCCGGCAAGTCCACCACGATGAAGATGCTGACCGGCTTTCTCGCGCCGACATCCGGCACTGCCCGCATCCTCGGTCACGACATCCGCACCCAGACCCTCCAGGCCCAGCGGCTGATCGGCTATCTGCCCGAAGGCGCACCTTGCTATGGCGACATGACGGTGCGTGGCTTTCTCGAGTTCATCGCCGAAGTGCGCGGTTTTCGCGGTGCGGACAAGCGTCAGCGGGTCGATGCAGCTGTCGCCCAGGTGGAATTGCCGAAGGTGCTGGGGCAGAGCATCGAGACGCTGTCCAAGGGCTTCAAGCGGCGTGTCGGTCTGGCCCAGGCGATCCTGCACGACCCTGACGTGCTGATCCTCGACGAGCCCACCGACGGGCTCGATCCGAACCAGAAGCATCAGGTGCGCCAGCTGATTCAGGGGCTGGCGCAGGACAAGATCGTCATCATTTCCACCCATATTCTCGAGGAGGTGAGTGCGGTCTGCACCCGCGCGGTGGTGATCGCCAATGGCCGGCTGGTGGCCGATGGCACGCCGCTGGAGCTGGAAAGCCGCTCGAAGCATCACCAGGCGGTCACGCTGGTCAGTGATGCGCCGCTGGACGAAGTCGCCCTGGCGGCCTTGCCGGGTGTCGCCGGTGTCGAGCGCAACGAGCGCGAGCACAGCCTGACCGTACTGGCGCAGCCCGGGCACGTGATCTTCCCGCAGGTCAACGCGCTGATCGCCCAGCAGGGCTGGGCCGTCACGGAGCTGGACGTGGAGCGCGGCCGGCTGGATGAGGTGTTCCGTAACCTGACGCGAGGGGAAGCGCTATGAGCCAGTTGCCGGTCATCTTCAAGCGCGAGCTGGGCAGCTATTTCGCCACACCGCTCGCCTATGTGTTCATCTTGATCTTCCTGGTCTTGTCCGGGGTATTCACCTTCTACCTGGGCGGTTTCTACGAGCGCGGCCAGGCCGACCTGACGCCCTTCTTCAGCTTTCATACCTGGCTCTACCTGTTCCTGGTACCCGCTATCGCCATGCGCCTGTGGGCCGAGGAGCGCAAGTCCGGTTCCATCGAGCTCTTGATGACGTTGCCGATCACCCGTTTCGAGGCGGTCGCCGGCAAGTTCCTCGCCGCCTGGGTTTTTGCCGGGATCGCGCTGCTGCTGACGTTCCCGATGGTCATCACCGTCAATTACCTGGGTGAGCCGGACAATGGCGTGATCGTCGCCGGCTATCTCGGCAGCTGGCTGCTGGCCGGCGCCTTCCTGGCCATTGGCTCGTGCATGTCGGCGCTGGCGAAAAACCAGGTGATCGCCTTCATCCTCTCGGTGGCGGTGTGCTTCCTGTTCATCGTCAGCGGTCTGCCGATGGTGCTCGACGCCCTCGCCTGGGCGCCGCAGTGGCTGATCGATGCAGTGGCTTCGCTGAGCTTCCTGATCCGTTTCGACTCCATCAGCAAGGGCGTGATCGACCTGCGTGACCTGCTGTATTTCGTCACGCTGATCGTCGCCTGGCTGGCGGCCACCGCCGTGGTCGTCGACCTGAAGAAAGCCGCCTGAGGAGTCACCATGAAACGAGTCATCTATTCCGGTGCCGGGCTGCTGCTGATCGCGCTGGCATTCCTGCTGTTCAATGGGCTGACCGGCACGCTGCTGACCAATGCCCGGCTGGACCTGACCGAGCAGAAGCTCTACACCATTTCCGAGGGTACCGAGCGCATCCTCGAGGGGCTGCAGTCACCCATCGAGCTGCATTTCTTCTATTCGGACGAGACCGCCAAGGACCTGGTCGCGCTGCGCAACTACGCGCGTCGGGTCGAGGAGATGCTGCGTGCCTATCAGCGCGCCTCTGGCGGCAAGCTCAAGCTGCACGTGATCGATCCGCAGCCGTTCTCCGAGGAAGAAGACCGCGCCGCCGAGTTCGGCCTGCAGGCGGTGCCGCTCAACCAGGGCGGTGACAAGGTCTACTTCGGGCTGGCCGGCACCAATGCCGAGGGCAATACGCAGATCATCCCGTTCTTCCCGCTGGATCAGGAGGAGTTTCTCGAGTACGAGGTCAGCCGCCTGGTGCAGAGCCTGGCGACTGCCGAGCTGCCGGTGGTGGGTGTGCTTTCCGGCCTGCAGCTGACCGGGGGCTTCGACATGCGCACGCAGCAGGCGACGCCGCCGTGGATGGTGCTGGAGGAGGTCCGCCAGCTGTTCCATATCGAGAGCCTGCAGCGCGATGTCGATCTGATCCCCACCAATGTATCGGTGCTGCTGCTGATCCATCCGAAGGATCTGCCCGAGCAGACGCTGTTCGCTATCGACCAGTTCGTCCTGCGCGGTGGCAAGCTCCTGGTGTTCCTTGATCCGCACAGCGAGATCGATCCGGGCATGGGCATCGGCCCGGGCGAGTTCGGCGAGGAGCGGGTCTCTGACCTGGAACCGCTGTTCAAGGCCTGGGGCGTGCGTATGGTGCCGAAGAAGGCGCTCGCTGATGCCGCTTACGGCATGTCGGTGGGCATGGGCGCTGAGCGTCGGCCGGTGCGGCATGCCGGTTGGCTGAGCCTGCCGCGTGCCGCGCTGGACCAGGATGACGTGAGTGTCGCCGCGCTGGAGAACATCACGCTCGGCAGTGCCGGCATTCTCGAGCCGCTGGAAGGGGCGACCACGCGCTTCACCCCGCTGATGCGCAGCTCCGAATACGCCATGCCGGTGGATGCCGGACGCTTCGCCACGCTGGACAACCCCGAGACCCTGTTGCTCGACTTCGAGCCCACCGGCGAGCGCTATACCCTGGCGGCGCGGATTCAGGGTCCGGCGCAAACCGCGTTCCCGAATGGCATCGAAGGGCGTGAGAAGGGCATCCAGGAGAGCCAGAACATCAACGTCATCGCGGTAGCCGACACCGATATGCTGGCCGACCGCATGTGGGTGCAGGTGCAGGACTTCTTCGGTCAGCGCGTTCCGCAGCCCTGGGCGGACAACGGCGCCTTCGTGATCAACGCGCTGGATAATCTCTCCGGCACCGATGCGCTGATCAGCGTGCGTTCGCGCGGTCGCTTCACCCGTCCGTTCACGGTAGTGGAAACCTTGCAGCGCCAGGCCGAGGATCGTTTCCGCGAGAAGGAGGAGGTGCTGCAGCAGCGTCTGGCCGATACCGAGCAAAAGTTGGCCGAGCTGCAGAGCCCGGACCCCGAACAGGCACTGGAGCTCACCGGCGAGCAGGAACAAGCGTTGCGCCAGTTCCTGCAAGAGAAGGTGCGCATCCGCAAAGAGCTGCGCGAGGTGCGCTACCAGCTCAACGCCGATATCGAGGCGCTGGGACGTACGCTGAAGTTCGCCAATATCGCGTTGGTCCCGCTGGTACTGACGCTGGGCGTGCTCGCGCTGTGGCTGTGGCGCCGCCGCCGTAGTGCCTGACGCTGGCCGGCACGGCGGCCACGGCCGTCGTGCAGACGGACAATGCGAGACGGAAAGGGGCTGACAGCAGAAATCCTTGGCTTATACTCCGGCGACGGCTGCTTTCGAGTCGCATTTGCAAGCTGACGAATGCACGAGGGCCAGGCTGTGCAAACCCTCTTCCGAGGAATAACAAAAAGCGAGTTGGAGAAGTGGTAATGGCTGAGCGCGAAACCGGGACCGTCAAGTGGTTCAACGATGCAAAAGGCTATGGATTCATTCAGCGGGGTAATGGCGCCGACGTGTTCGTGCATTACCGCGCCATTCGTGGCGAAGGCCATCGCTCGCTGGCCGAGGGGCAGCAGGTGGAATTCTCGGTGATCCAGGGCCAGAAAGGCCTGCAGGCCGAGGACGTCGCCGGCCTCTGACTCCGGTCGCAGAAGAACGAAGCCCGTCCTGATGACGGGCTTTGTTTTTTGAGCTGGCGACGCTCCGCTGCAGACCACCAAGGGCCAATCTGCTGTTTCCTGGTGGGTGTTTCACAACCCGGGTGCGATCAACCCGTGCGCCAGACTATTTCTTCCTCGCCGTCGGCACTGACGCGAATCCAGCGGTCGGCCTCTTCCTCGGCTTCCTCTTCCTGCCAGCCACCCGGTGCGCAGCGGATTTCCACACCCAGGGCCTGATGTGCCGCGCGCGCACAGGCCAGGTCATCGGCCCAGGGCGTGGCGTCGCTTTCCAGGAGCAGGCAGTGCCATTTGCCGACCGCCTTGGGCAGCCAGGTCACTGGAATCCCGGCGGCGTTGCACTTGAAGGTCTGGCCTTTCTGCTGCCAGGCGGAGCAGGGGCCGATGGCCTCGGCCAGCCACTCGCCGACGGCTTCCTGGCTGGCATCCCTGAGGTAGATCTCGATATCGGGTTGACGCATGGGCGACTGCCTTCTGTGTTGTGCCTTGGCCTGCCTCGTATGCTGTCGAGGCGTTTGCCTTAGGAAATTCGTTCGATCCAGTCGTAGCGTATCGCAACCCGCACCGTCAGCGGCGTGTCGATGACGGCGGCGCGCCGCTCGGCGCTGGCGCGCCAGCCGTGCGGGGTCATCGCCAGGAGATCGGCGCGGGCCTGGGCGTTGTCCAGCTGCAGTTCATAGCTGAGGGTTTCGCTGTGGGTCAGGCGCATGCCGTCCGGAATGAGCGACAGGTGTTTCTCGTCGTCGTAGTCGCGTACCTCGTCGTAGAGCCGCGCGCGCAGCTCCCACAGGTGCTCGCGGGTCGGCCCCATGCGCAGCAGTCCGCCGCCGGGCGAGAGCAGGCGTCGCGCTTCCTGCCAGTCCAGCGGACTGAACACGCTGGCCAGCAGGTCGCAGCTGGCCTCGGCCAGCGGCACGCGGGCCATGCTCGCGACCAGCCACTCGAGTTGCGGCGCGCGTTTGCAGGCGCGCTTGATCGCCTCGCGGGAGATGTCCAGTGCATAGCCTTCTGCATCCGGCAGCGCGGCGGCCAGTTGGGCTGTGTAGTAGCCCTCGCCACAGCCGATGTCCAGCCAGCGTTGCGGCGCGCGCTCGGCGGCCAGCTCGGCGAGGCGTCGAGCCAGCGGCGCATAGTGACCGCCATCGAGAAAGCGCCGGCGCGCCTCGACCATCGCCTGGTTGTCGCCTGGATCACGGCTGTTCTTGTGCTGCACGGGCAGCAGGTTCAGGTAGCCCTGGCGCGCGCGGTCGAAACGGTGGTTGGTCGGGCAGGCCACGCCGTTTTCCACCGCGCTGAGCGGCGTCTGGCAGATCGGGCAGATCAGCATGCCAGCAGGTTCACCAGGGTCTGGTAGTAGATGTCGGTCAGCACATCGAGATCGCTGGCCAGGATGTGCTCGTCGACCTGGTGGATGGTGGCATTGACCGGGCCGAGCTCGACCACCTGGGTACCCAGGGTGGCGATAAAGCGTCCGTCCGAGGTGCCGCCGCTGGTGGATGGTGTGGTTTCACGGCCGGTGACGCTGCGGATCGCCTTGGCCACTCCGTCGAGCAGCGCGCCCGGTTCGGTGAGGAACGGC
This sequence comes from Pseudomonas sp. LM13, assembly GCF_041381355.1. Taxonomy (NCBI): domain Bacteria; kingdom Pseudomonadati; phylum Pseudomonadota; class Gammaproteobacteria; order Pseudomonadales; family Pseudomonadaceae; genus Pseudomonas; species Pseudomonas sp. LM13. The sequence goes on along the minus strand of NZ_JACBXH010000003.1, from coordinate 142,638 downwards.
AGGCCGGACAGTGCCCAGTCCACGTTCCAGTCCAGACCGTGCTTGTCGAGGATCGCCGCGGTGCGTTGCTGCAAGCCTTCGACGGTCGACTCGGTGGAGAAGCGGAAGTTGAATACCGCTTCCAGCGTGCCGGGGATGACGTTGGTGGCGCCGGTGCCGGCGTTCAGGTTGGAGATCTGGAAGCTGGTCGGCGGGAAGAACGCATTGCCATCGTCCCAATGTTCGGCAGCCAGCTCGGCCAGTGCCGGCGCAGCCAGGTGGATCGGGTTCTTCGCCAGATGAGGGTAGGCCACATGGCCCTGCTGACCGCGAACGGTGAGCGTGCCGCCCAGCGAGCCGCGGCGACCGTTCTTCACCACGTCGCCCACCAGACTGGTGCTCGAGGGTTCGCCGACGATGCACCAGTCCAGGCGCTGGCCGCGCTCGCGCAGGCGTTCAACCACCGCCTTGGTACCGTGGTGCGCCGGGCCTTCCTCATCGCTGGTGATCAGAAAGGCGATCTGTCCCTTGTGGTCCGGATGGTCGGCGGTGAAGCGTTCCACTGCGACGACCATGGCGGCCAGGCTGCCTTTCATGTCTGCCGCGCCGCGACCGTGGAGCATGCCCTGCTCGTCGATGCGCGCACTGAACGGCGGGTTCTGCCAGGCCTGCAGCGGGCCGGTGGGAACCACGTCGGTATGGCCGGCGAAGCACAGCACCGGGCCTTCGTTGCCGCGAATGGCCCAGAAGTTTTCCACGTCCTCGATATGCATCGGCTCGATGGTGAAGCCGCAGGCCGCCAGGCGCTGGCTCATCAGCTGCTGGCAGCCTTCATCCAGCGGCGTCACCGATGGGCGATTGATCAGCTCGCAGGCGAGTTCGAGCGTCGGGGAGAGGGCAGGCGCGGTCATCAGGGCTCCGGTGCGGCGGGGAAAGGGCGCCATATTAAAGCAAAGGCGCGGTTGCGGTGACGGCTGGATGCAGTGGTCGTGGCGTCATGAGGTCTTATAATCGCCAGGTTTTTTCCGGGGAGTCGGCATGTCTATCGATGATCAGCGTTTCGGCGGTATTGCCCGCCTGTATGGCCGCGTCGGCCTCGAGCGGCTGACGGCTGCGCATGTGGCGGTGGTCGGCATCGGTGGCGTCGGCTCGTGGGCGGCCGAGGCGCTGGCGCGCAGCGGGGTAGGCGAGATCAGCCTGTTCGACCTGGACGATGTGTGCATCACCAATACCAACCGGCAGATTCACGCCCTCGATGGCGCAGTGGGCAAAGCCAAGGTCGACGAGATGGCCGCACGTATTCGCGCCATCAACCCGGCCTGCCAGGTTCATGCAGTGGCGGATTTCGTCACCCGCGAAACCATGGCCGAGTACATCACCGAAGACATGGACTGCGTCATCGACTGCATCGACAGCGTGCCGGTCAAGGCGGCGCTGATCGCCTGGTGCAAGCGCCGCAAGATCCAGATCATCACCACCGGCGGCGCGGGCGGGCAGGTGGACCCGACGCAGATCCAGGTCGCCGACCTGAACAAGACCTTCAACGACCCGTTGGCGGCCAAGGTGCGCTCGCTGCTGCGTCGCGAATACAACTTCTCGCGCACGCCGGGGCGCACCTACAGCGTGCCCTGTGTGTTCTCCACCGAACAGTTGCGCTACCCGAAGCCGGACGGCGGCGTGTGCCAGAGCAAGAGCTTCGTCGGCGAGGGCGTCAAGCTCGACTGCGCCGGTGGCTTCGGCGCGGTGACCATGGTCACCGCCACCTTCGGCATGGTCGCCGCCGCGAAGGCGGTCGACAAACTGGTCGCCGGAGCCCGGCGGCCTAGCGAGCGCAACGCCCGCAGCTGATGAAAACGTGCCGCAGCCGCTCTGCGATGCGGCTCCCCGGAAAGTTCCGCTGTCACAAAAGATTTACATATCAGTCATTTGGCTGACATACGCCGTCGCCAAGATTGCCCCCAACACAAAGAGCCCATCTCGTGTGTTTCCGACGCTAAACATAAAGGGGAATTTTGATGATCCGTAAGCACTTCGCCGGTTTCGCTGCCAGCGCCCTCGCTCTGGCCGTTTCCGCCCAGGCTTTCGCCGGTACCGTCACCACCGACGGCGCCGATCTCGTTATCAAGACCAAGGGCGGCCTGGAGGTCGGAACCACCGACAAGGAGTTCTCGTTCAAGATCAATGGCCGCCTGCAGGCTGATGCCGACAGCTTCGATGGTTTCTACACCCAGAACGGCGAGCGCGCAGACGAGACCTATTTCCGTCGTGCGCGTCTGGAGATTTCCGGTGTTGCCTTCACCGATTGGGGCTACACCTTCTACCGGAACTTCACCAACGATTCCAGCAACTGGAACGAACTGGCCATCCACTACAACGGCTGGAAGCCGGTCCAGGTTTCGATTGGCCGTATCAAACCGACCTTTGGCCTGGAAGAAGCGGTCAGCTCCAAGTGGATCACCGCCATCGAGCGCTCGGCGATCTATGACCTGGCGCCCTGGCTGAACGACCACGAAGACGGCGAAGGCATCCGCGTGCGTACCACTGTCGGCATGTTCCACGGCGAGGCCGGTGCCTATCGTCAGGATGGTGGCGACGGCGTCGACATGCTCGAGGACGAAGATGGCGCCAACAACACCAGCTTCGTGCTGCGTGGCGTGATCGCCCCGATCGTCGAGAAGGACCAGGTGCTGCACTTGGGCGCGAGCTTCGGTCAGCGTGACGTGGAAGAAGGTTACCTGGAACGCATCCGTCCGCGCCTGTCCGTGCGTGGCACCACCGAAGACAGTGCCAACGGCAACCGCGCCACCTTCGGCGGCACTCGCACCGACGGCAGCGATCAGGCCTGGGGTCTGGAAGCGGCTTACATGATCGGCCCGTTCTCGGTTCAGGGCGAATACCTGACCCGCACCGTCGACGCCATGGAAGGTTTCGAAGACCTCGAAGCCACCGGCTACAACGTCCAGCTGGCCTACACCCTGACCGGCGAGTCGCGTTCCTACAAGCTCGATGGCGGCAAGTTCGACAAGATCAAGCCGGAGAACAAGCAGATCGGTGCCTGGGAAGTGTTCTACCGCTTCGACGACATCACCGTCGATGAAACCGGTGTTGCACCGAGCGGTTATGTCGGGGCGCTGGACAGCGCAGAAGCTGGTGCGAAGACCCACACCATCGGTCTCAACTGGTACGCCAACGAGTCGGTGAAGCTCTCGGCCAACTACCTGAAGACCAGCGTGGACGACGTGGTAAACGCCAATGGCGACGACGACGGCGACGCCATCAGCCTGCGCGCCCAGTACGTGTTCTAAAACATCACCTCATCCGTGATGCTCCATTGAGCCCCGCCCTGGCGGGGCTTTTTTTCGCCTGCGGGACAGGCCAGACTGCGCGCATGCCTATCCAGACCCTGTACCGCCTCGCCGAACTGCCTCCCGCCGAATGGGATGCGCTGCTGAGCGATGATCAGCCCTTCCTTCGTCACGCCTTCCTCTGCGCGCTGGAAGACAGCGGCAGCGTGGGTGGGCGTAGCGGCTGGCAACCTGCCCATCTCCTGCTGCGCGACCCGCAGGGCGCGTTGCAGGCAGCCTTGCCGCTGTATCGCAAGTTTCATTCGTACGGCGAGTACGTGTTCGACTGGGCCTGGGCGGATGCCTGCCAGCGGGCTGGCATCGCCTACTACCCCAAGCTGCTTTGCGCGGTACCTTTCACTCCGGTCGCTGGCGGTCGCCTGCTGGGCGACATGCAGGCTGCCGCCGAGCTGCTCGATGTACTCACCGCTGGGCTTGAAAGGCAGGAGCTGTCGGGGTTGCATGTGAATTTCACCGAGCCGCTGGCCGATCAGCTGCTGGCGGGGCGGGAGGGCTGGCTGGAGCGCATCGGCTGCCAATTTCATTGGCACAACCGTGGCTACCGCGACTTTCAGGACTTTCTCGATGCACTGACCTCACGCAAGCGCAAGCAGTTGCGCAAGGAGCGCGAACAGGTGGCGGGGCAGGGCATCAGCTTCGAGTGGCGCGATGGGCACGAGCTCAGCGAAGCGGAATGGGATTTTGTCTATGCCTGCTACGCCAACACCTATCAGGTCCGCGGTCAGACGCCCTATCTGACTCGGCAATTCTTCAGCCTGCTGGCCGAGCGCATGCCGCAGGCGATTCGCGTGGTGCTGGCGTTACAGGGCTCGAGGCCGGTGGCGATGGCCTTCAGCCTTCGTGACGACAGCGGGCTATACGGCCGTTACTGGGGCTGCCTGGCAGAGTTCGACCGTCTGCACTTCGAGACCTGTTTCTACCAGGGGATCGACCAGGCCATCGCGGACGGCCTGCAGCGCTTCGATGCCGGTGCGCAGGGCGAGCACAAGCTGATTCGGGGCTTCGAGCCGGTGATCACGCGCTCCTGGCATTACCTGCAGCACCCCGGTTTGCGCGCCGCGGTGACGGATTTTCTGCAGCAGGAGCGCGTCGGTGTGCTGGCTTACGCCGAGGCGGCGCGCCAGGCGCTGCCGTACCGGCAGGCCGGCAGCTAGCACTTGCGTCAGGCGTGGGACGCGGCGCTGTTTTCCTCGTGGATATCCAGCATGCGCTGCAATTCGCTGCGCAGCAGGGGGTCCTGGCAGCCCGGCAGATACTCGCGCAGCTTGCGGATTACCCATTGCTGCCCCTTGTCGACGAACGGCAGACGCTCGTCCAGCGACTCGATCGCCATAGCCTTGCCGTAGAAGGCGCCGGTGTCCTTGTTGGGCTCCACGCCCAGATGCTGCAGGCAGTTCAGCAGCAGCTTGCAGCTCTCGATCTCGCCTTGGCGAATCTGCTCGAGCAGCTGCCGCTGTTCCGGGTCCGTGGCCTGTTGCAGCGATTCGCCGGCAACCTTGGCGCCCGCACGTTCGGCGCTGAGCAGGTCCTGCAGCAGCTGGGCTTCGCCTTCCGGTGTGTTCAGCGGGCTTTGCGGGGTAGTCATATCGCGATCTCCTGTCGGTTGAGGGTTTCGCACGATGGCGGCAGCGGGGTACGCGCCGCCGTAAATGCGAAGGGCCGGTGAACCGGCCCTTCGGGGATCAGAGTTTCTTCGCGGTGATGATCTTCACCGGAGTCAGCGGCACGTTCTGCATCATGGCGCGGTTGCCGGTGGGGACCTGGGCGATCTGGTCGACGACCTCCATGCCGCGCACCACCTTGCCGAACACCGCGTAACCGAAATCGCGGCTGCCGTGGTCGAGGAAGTCGTTGTCTCGGTGGTTGATGAAGAACTGGCTGGTCGCTGAGTTGACGTTCTGCGTACGGGCCATGGCCACGGTGCCGCGCACGTTGTGCAGGCCGTTGTCGGCCTCGTTCTTGATCGGCGCCTTGGTGGGCTTCTGGTTCAGCCCTTCGCCGAAGCCGCCACCCTGGATCATGAAGCCAGGGATGACGCGGTGGAACACGGTGCCGTCATAGAAACCGCTATCGACGTAGCCGAGGAAGTTCTCGACGCTGACCGGCGCCTTTTCCGCCTCGAGCTCCAGTTCGATCTCACCCAGGCTGGTGGTCAGCAGCACGCGAGGGTTTTCGGCAGCGAGCAGGTTGCCGGCCAGTAGTACGGAACAGGCGGCGAGGGCGATGCGTTTCAACATGATGGTTTCCTGATGTTGGGGAAAGCGGTCAGCCGGCCAGCGAGTTGGCCTGTCCGGCATCGTACGTCTTGATCAGCTCGATGAGAATCCGGGTAGCCGGCCCGAGCGGTTTGTCGTGGTTAGTGTAGAGATAGAACAGCGGCCGGCGAATGCTGCCTTGGACCAGTGGCAGCGGCTTGAGTATGCCTTCAGCCAGCTCGCGGCCGATCAGGTGGCGCGGCAGCCAGGCGAAGCCCAACCCGCTGCTGACGAAGGCCACTGAGGTAGCCAGACTGCCCACCGTCCAGCGCTGTTCGGCGCCCAGCCAGCCGGCGTCGCGCGGCTGACGCAGGCCGGTGTCGCGCACCACGATCTGCATCTGGCTCTGCAGGTCCTGCACGCTGAGCTTGCGTCCCAGTTGATGCAGGGCGTGGTCGGCATGGGCGACGGCGACGAACTCGACAGTGCTGAGTTCGCTGCCCAGATAGCCAGTGATGTCCAGGCCGCTGATGGCCAGATCCGCCGTGCCGTCCTTGAGCACTTCTTCCACGCCGGACAATACCTCCTCGCGCAGCCGAACCCGGCAGCCACGGCTCTTGGGGATGAAGTCGCTGAGGGCGCGGATCAGCTTGGCGCTGGGGTAGGCGGCGTCGACCACCAGCCGCACCTCGGCTTCCCAACCCTGCTCCATGTGGTGCGCCAGCTCTTCCAGCTGGCTGGCCTGGGTGACCAGTTGCCGTGAGCGACGCAGCAGCACCTCACCCGCTTCGGTCAGCACCGCCTTGCGGCCGTCGATGCGCAGCAGCGGTACGCCGAGCTGCTCCTGCATGCGCGCCACGGTATAGCTGACCGAAGACTGCGAGCGATGCAGGGCTTCGGCCGCCTGGGCGAAGCCGCCGTGGTCGATGACCGCCTGCAGGGTGCGCCACTGATCGAGGGTCACACGGGGCACTTTCATTCCTTCGGTTCCTTTAGCAAGGTCTGTTACGCTGGCCCTTCTGTCGAGGAGCTCAGTCAAATGAAAACAATCGGTTACCTGCTCTTTGCCCTGCTGCCTTTTGCGGCCAGCGCCGCCTCCTATCCCGTGGACATCGACCAGCAGCTCAACGGCGCCGAAGTCACCGTGACGCCGCAGGTCATCGATCGCGATCTCGCCGGCCTTCTGCTGCACAACTACGGGGAGATGGCAGCCGTTTGCACTGCCGTGTTCCGGAACGGTCCGGAGGCACCGCGTACCCGGCGCACGGAGCTGCAACCCGGTGAGCGCAAGGCGCTGACGTCGAAGTTCAAGCGCGACGTGATCCGGTTGCGCATCAAACTGACCTGCGAACCGAAGTAGCTCGGCCGCCAAGGCGCCAGCCGTACGGGATCAATCCAGTACGTTCTCCAGGATTTCGTAAACGATGCCCGTGGCGATGGCCACCAGGATCACGTCACGCCCCAGCTGCTTCCATTCATAGCCTTCGTAGCGTGGCAGATGGCCGAGCAGGCGATTGTCCAGGTTCTTGGCGATGCCCGGCGGTAGTGGTTTGCCGCGCGACAGGTTCTTCTGGATGCCAGGGGGCAGGGACGATGGCGGCATGAGCAGCTCGCGGTGGTTGCGCAGCGTGATGCGAACCGCGCCGATATCCACGGACGGCCCCTGGTGATGATATTGCTGCGCCGGCGCCTGCCCCTGGCCGCGCTGAGCCTTGTACTTACTGTTGCCGGGGTGATCGTTGTTCGGCTGCGCCGCCGTCACCGTGGAGAGTGCCAGTGAAAGCGCGCCGGCCAGCAGCGCGATCCGCTTCATCGAGTTCATGCGAACCTCCTGGGCATTAAGCCGCTTCGCTTTGTCAGCTTAGCCTGTGTTTGCCAGAGAAAACATGCCGGCTGTTACAGAACGCGCCTTTGCCGGGCAGACCGGGTAACCTATGCCATCGTTCTTTTCGACCTCCGAGGTAGCTCCCTTGTTTGACCAATTCGCCCTGCACGAACGCCTGCTCAAGGCCGTCGCCGAACTCAAATTCGTCGAGCCGACCCCGGTGCAGGTGGCGGCGATTCCGCCGGCGCTGGAAGGGCGCGATCTGCGTGTAACGGCCCAGACCGGCAGTGGCAAGACGGCTGCGTTCGTGCTGCCGATGCTCAACCGTCTGATCGGCGATGCCCAGCCGCGGGTCGACGTGCGCGCGCTGATCCTGTTGCCGACCCGCGAACTGGCCCAGCAGACCCTCAAGGAAGTCGAGCGCTTCTCGCAGTTCACATTCATCAAGTCCGGTCTGATTACCGGTGGTGAGGACTTCAAGGTCCAGGCCGCGATGCTGCGCAAGGTGCCGGACGTGCTGATCGGCACGCCGGGCCGGCTGATCGAGCATCTGAACGCGGGCAACCTGATCCTCAAGGATGTAGAGGTTCTGGTGATCGACGAGGCCGATCGCATGCTCGACATGGGTTTTGCCGAAGACATGCAGCGTCTGGTAGGAGAATGCGAAAAGCGTCAGCAGACGCTGCTGTTCTCTGCCACCAGTGGGGGCGCCGGGCTGCGCGAGATGGTCGCCAAGGTGCTGAGTGATCCGCTGCACCTTCAGCTCAACCGCGTCAGCGAGCTGAACGAGGCGACCCGGCAGCAGATCATCACCGCCGACGATGTGGCACATAAGGAAAAGCTGGTGCACTGGCTGCTGGCCAACGAGACCTATCAGAAGGCGGTCATCTTCACCAACACCCGCGCCCAGGCCGATCGTCTGTACGGTCATCTGGTGGCAGGCGACATCAAGGTCTTCGTGCTGCACGGGGACAAGGACCAGAAGGAGCGCAAGCTCGCCATCGAGCGCCTCAAGCAGGGCGGTGTGAAGGTGCTGGTAGCCACCGATGTGGCTGCGCGCGGCCTGGATATCGAGGGCATGGACCTGGTGATCAACTTCGACATGCCGCGTTCGGGTGACGAGTACGTGCACCGCATCGGCCGTACCGGACGTGCCGGCGCCGAGGGCCTGGCGATCTCGCTGATCTGCCACAATGACTGGAACCTGATGTCCAGCATCGAGCGCTACCTCAAACAACGCTTCGAGAAGCGGGTGATCAAGGGGCTGAAAGGCACCTATCAGGGGCCGAAGAACCTCAAGGCTTCGGGCAAGGCCGCTGGCAGCAAGAAGAAAAAGATCGACAAGAAAAAGGGCGTAGAGAAGAAGTCCAAGCCTGCCGGCAAGCGCCCGAACGGCGCCAAGCGGGAGACGCCGTCGCCTGTAGTCAGCCAGGACGGCATGGCACCGCTCAAGCGCAAGAAGCCGACGGCCGAGTGACACTCGGCTGATTCGCCCTAGCGTTGCGCGTCGGCCGGCGGAATGTCGGCCTCGCGCTCCGCTTGCTCGATCTGCTGCAGGCGTTTGTCATAGGCTTCGCACTCGTTGCCAAGCTGATCGGCGCTGCGCTTGGCGTCCATCTGTCGAATCTCCTCGTTGATCTCTTCTGCCCGGGCCGGGTTGCTCTTGGTGAGCTGATTGACCCGTTCGGCCAGCTGTTCCGCCTTGGCATTGACCTCGTCCGGCGTGCAGGCCGCATGGGCGGTCGGTGCGGCCAGCAGGGCGGCGGTCAACGTAATCGTCAGCAGTTTCATGGCTGTGTCCTCGCTCAGTCGTTCCTAAAGGTGGATTGCCGCCCAGCCGCTTTAGTTCAGCGCGAACCGGCGGCCAGCGAAAGCGGTCGGTATGTACAGGCGCCCTGTCTACGGGGCGGAATACCTGCTACGGGAGAATGGCCATGAGCTACAAATGGGACCTGATCCAGCGCTTGCTGCATGAAGTGCAGGACAGCGCGAACGATACATTCAAACCACGTCGCTATGCCGAGGAGCATGCCGCGCAGCTGGAGAGCGAAGGCAAGTCCATGCCCAATCTGGACAGCCTGCGTGCCGAGGCGGCCGACTACGAGAGCCTGTTGTTCGAGGGAGGGTTCATCGCCAGTCGCCCCGAAGAGCAGGGCGGGAACGGTGAGAATTTCGTTCTCACCGAGCGTGGCTCGCGCCTGCTGGCGATTCTCGACTCGCCTGCTGAGCAGGACCGGCGCCAACGCCTGGCGGAAAAGGGCGAGGCTGCTCTGGTACCGGAGGTGTTCGACCAGCTGGCCGCCGGCGTTTAAGTCGTCGCAACTACAGTCGGAAACCGTCGACGATATAGCCGGCCAGGGTCTCGCTGACCGGTGAATGCCGTTGCGGATTGCGTAACAGGACGATGCTGGTTTGCGGCAAGCCGGGCAGCCCGTCCGCCTCGCCAAGGATATTCAGCTCAGCCGGGATCAGACTCTGCAGCTGCGCTGTCAGTGCCAGCCCGGCGCCGACGATGGCCATGATCGCGGCGAGACTGGGGCTGCTGTAGGCGATCCGGTAGTCGATTTCGCGGGCATCCAGCGCATTGCAGACCCAGGCCCGGCAAAAGCAGTCGGAGTTGAAAGTCGCAAGCGGCAGTGGACTGTGGTCTTCGAGATTGAAGCCTGGTGCGGCCGCCCAGACCACGTGCTCCTGACGCAACAGTTGGCCGATTTCGGTGCCTGGCTCACGGGTGACGATGCTCAGGTCCAGGTCGCGGCGCTGCAGCAGCTGGCTCGACGGCTCGCAGTGCACCTCTACCTGGACCAGGGGAAAGGCCTGGGCAAAGCGCGCCAGGATGCCCGGCAGGAAGCGCATGACGTAGTCGTCCGGCGTGCCGATGCGAACGGCACCAACCATGTGCGGCTGGCGCAGCGTGGTCATCACCTCGCCATGCAGCTTGAGGATGCGCCGGGCGTAGCCCAGCAGTATCTGACCCTCGGCTGTGAGCCTGACCTGACGGCCGCTGCGTTCGAACAGCGGACGCTCCAGGACGTCCTCCTCCAGACGCTTCATCTGCATGCTGACCGCCGACTGAGTGCGGTTGACCGCTGCGGCGGCGCGAGTGAAACCGCCGTGATCGGCGATGGCGACGAAGCTGCGCAGCAGTTCGGTGTCGATGTTCGGGTAGCTCGCCATTCATCAATCCCCAAGATGCAAGGCATCAGAAGCATTCGTTGGATTGATCATAATCGCCGCGCGAGACTGGCGCCAATCCAAACCGGAGGGCGTCGTGATGAACATGCAGAAGATCGTTTCGTACAGGCTTCAGCTGCCGGAGACTTCCCTGACCGCGGTTCTCGCGCGGGCCTGGTCGAAGACACGCCGTTGGCGCGAGCTGGCACGGCAGCGGAGGCAGCTGGCCAGTCTGAGCGACGAGATGCTCAAGGACATCGGCCGCAGCCGTGCCGACATCGAATGGGAAGCGAGCCGGCCGTTCTGGGATGACGCCGAGCGTCAGTGACCCAGCACCAGCTTTTGAATCCCCAGGGAGAGGCTGACGAGTACCAACATCAGGGCGAACAGGCGTTGCAGCAGGCTGCTGTTGAGGTATTGCGCCAGGCGGTTGCCGAACAGCACGCCGCAGGCACCACCGAGTGCCAGGCCGCCAAGCAGTGCCAGCGGAGGTTCGGCGTCGGTGAGATAGAGCAGGAAGCCGCCACCGCTGACCAGCGCGATCACCGCCATCGACGTGGCCATGGCGCTGAGCAGTGACAACGAGGTGAACCAGAGCAATGCCGGGACGATGAGAAAGCCTCCACCGACACCCATCAGCCCCGACAACAGGCCAACTCCCAGGCCAATGCCGAGCAGCGCCGAATAGCGATTCTCGACGTTTTCCTTGGCCGGCAGGCTGGCGCCGCGCCACATCCGCCAGGCCGACCAGAGCACCAGGAGGCAGAAGCCGATGATCAGGGCACGTTCGGGAATGAACTGCCCCAGCCACTGGCCGGCGGCATTGCCCGGCAAGCCGCAGGCCGCCAGCAACACCACCGGGCGCCAGGCGACCTGACCGAGCCGCGCCCGGGGGATCGCGCCGATGAGCGCCGACATGGCCACGGCACCGAGGCTGACGCCGATGGCATCGCGTAGCGGCAGGTGCAGACTGAGCAGCAGTGGCAGGGCGACGAGCGATCCGCCGGCTCCGGTAAGGCCAAGCAGCAGCCCGAGTACCAGGCCGATGCCCAGCGCTTCGAGCAGCAGTACGTCCATCAGGCGCAAGTGCTCGGGGGCGGGGACATGTGGGGGGCCGTATCTGGCTGCATGAATACTCCATCGTGAGCGTCCATTGTCATCGTTGGTACGTCCGCTTTGACGAGCGTTCCCCACAATGAACGGCGGGCGCTGGCGGTGCGCGACCGCCGTGGAGTGTAAAGCCTATCAGGGCGCCAGGGCACGGCTCAGGGTGAATGCGCCACGCAGGTCGCCTTCGCGGAAGCCGCGCGCCTGGTCCTGCGGGTAGTGCTTATCGAGCAGCTGCAACAGTTCCGGCTTGATGTTCTCGCCATGGCAACCCAGGCAGGCCTCGGCGGTGCCGATTGCCTGCATGTAGCGATACTCGCCGGCAATCACTTCGCCATGGCTGAGCTGTTGAACGGGTTCACCGGCAGCGGCGCGCTGGGCGAACTGCTCCAGCACGCGGCGCTCCCAGGCATCCGGTGCGTTGTCCGGATTGCGCAATTTGAGGGCGGTGCGGCCGACGGTCCAGGGCGCCTGGCTGTGCTGGGCGGCAATGCTCGGCGCGAGGGACTGACAGGCTTCGACCGCCTGCGCCGGACCCCCATCGGCCATCGCCTGTTTGACGGTGCCGAGCAGCTGTTGCTGGAACGGGGCGATCAGGCCGACGGCCTCGACGCGCAGTTGCTCCGGATCGGCCGCAGGGGCCGCTTGAGCGCTGAGGGAAAACAAGCCGAGAGCGAGCAGAGACAGGGTTTTCATGGGACCTACGCCGGTTGCTTTGTATAGTGGGGGGAGTATCTTTCGGTGCGCGCTTCGATGCAAGCCGTCACCCGCTCGGATGACGGCTTGCGCTGCCAGGTGAGGTCAGGTGCCGCGAATCAGCTTGCGCAACAGGAAGCGGTTGGGATGGCAGGCTTCCGTCACAGCCCGTGGTAACGGCAGCGGCTCGTCATCCAGCCAGGCGGCCAGCAATTCGCCAGAGACTGGCGCGCTGATCATTCCTCGCGAGCCGTGGGCGGTATTGACATAGAGACCGTCCAGCCAGGGGCAGGGCGCGTTCTGATTCGCCCGTGCATTTCTGGCCAGTCCTGCATAGGCTTCGGCAAAGGCTTGCGAGTCGGCCATTGGACCGATGATCGGCAGATAATCGGGGCTGGTGCAACGGAACCCGACGCGCCCCTGCAGCGATTCGGTGCGTTGTGGATCGGCCTCCAGGCGTGTGTAGAGGTCGGCCGAGATCTGTTCGAGCATTTCCAGGTTCGCCTGGTGTTCGGCAACACTGGGCGCAGCGTCGGTCTCCTGGAAGTTGAAGCTGGCGCCCAGGGTGTGCATGCCGTCACGTGGCGGTGCGACGTAGCCCTTGGCGCAGAGCACGGTGCGTAGCGCCTCGCTCTGTGAGGTCGCCGGCAGGCAGGATATCTGGCCGCGTATGCGCTTGAGCGGCAACCAGGCGCTCTGGCCGAAGCGCGCAACCTCGGCCGCACCTGCGAGCACCATTACCGGCGCCTCGGCAAGCAACGTTTCCCCACTCCAGGCCTGCCAGGATCGACCAACGCGCCGCAGATCCAGAACTTCATGGTGGCGCAGCAACTCGATGCCGGGCCGTTGCAGCAACCAGTGGCACAGCGCAGGCGGATTGGCCCAGCCCGCCTGCGGATAGAACAGTCCCCCTTCGGGCAGCTCGACACCGGCCAGCGCCTCGGCTTCGGCCTTTGACAGTGCGCGGACTAGATCGGCCGGAAAGGCCTGCGTCAGTTCGGCCTGGCGCTCACGTTCCTTTTCGTCGTAGACCAGCTGCAGCACGCCGCAAGGCTGCCAGTCGTGGCCTCCGTGCAGGTTCTCCAGCAACCGACGGGTATAGCCGAAACCGCTGACCACCAGCCGCGACAGGGCCGTGCCATGGGCGGACAGCTTGAGGTACAGGACGCCCTGTGGATTGCCGGAGCCTTCCTGCGCAGCATCGGCATGGCGTTCGAGCACGCTGACCTGCCAGCCGCGCGCGGCCAGCGATGCGGCCGTGGCGCAGCCGGCCAGCCCGGCACCGACAACCACCGCCCGGCGCTCGCTCGAGGCGAATCCGGGCCGGGCGAACCAGGGCTTGTCGGTTGCCGGCGTGTTGGTGGCGAGGAAGCGCCCGCGCAAGATCTCGCGCTTGTGCCCATGGCCGGGCACGCGCTGCATGTCGAAGCCGGCCTCCATCAGCCCGCGGCGAACGAAACCGGCGCTGGTGAAGGTACCCAGGGTCGCCCCGGGTGCCGATAGCCTGGCCAGCTCGGCAAACAAGGCTGGCTGCCACATCTGCGGATTCTTCGCCGGTGCGAAACCGTCGAGGAACCAGGCATCCACTCGGGCATCGAGGTTCGGCAGGCAGTCGGCGACATCGCCGATGAGCAGGGTCAGTATGACCCGGCCGCCGGCCAGGACCAGGCGCTGATACCCGGGGTGCAACGCGACGTACTGCGACAGCAGCTGTTCGGTCTGTGCCCGCAGCTCCGGCCAGAGCGACAGGGCGCGCTGCATGTCATCACAGGTTAGCGGGTGTTTTTCGACACTGACGAAGTGCAGGCGCGCCTGTGGATCGGCGGTGCGTTCGAACAGCTGCCAGGCGCAAAGGAAATTGAGGCCGGTGCCGAAGCCTGTCTCGCCGACCACCAGACGCTCGCCGGCCTGCAGCGCGGCGAAGCGTCGTGCAAGATCGTTCTGTACAAGAAACACGTGTTCGGTTTCGGCAAGCCCGCTGGCTCGCGAGAAATACACATCGCCGTACAGGCGTGACTGCGGCAAGCCATTTTCGTCCCAGTCGAGTTCGGCGTGGGTGAAAACATCGGTGACGGGACGGTCGGTCATTTAGATTCCTGATAAACAGGGGCGGGGCAGCGGCCCGGCCCGTTCGGGTCAACTGGCAGCTTCTGCTTCCTGCTCGAGTCGGGCGATGGCCGCGTCCAGTTCATCCAGCGCGGCTTCGCTGTCCGGATGGTTCTGCTTGAGCAGCGTTTCGCTCTGCTGGCAGGCGTTGCGCAGTTGCGGTACGCCACAATAGCGAGTCGCGCCATGCAGGCGGTGCACGCGCTCGATCAGCGCCTGGCGATCACCGGCCTGGCGCGCTTCACGGATGGTGCGCCGATCGGACTCCAGCGACTGCAGCAGCATGCCGAGCATGTCCGCGGCGAGGTCGGCCTTGCCGGCCGCCAGGCGCAGGCCTTCTTCTTCGTCGAGAACCTTGAGGGCCGGCGGCGGCTCCGGCAGCGGTTCCGGCTGTGGCTGCGTCGACGGTTCAGCCTGGCGCTGCGGCTGGCTGCGCAGCGCCAGGCCGGTCCACTTGAGCACCACCTGCGCGAGCTGGCGGTCGCTGATGGGCTTGGTCAGGTAGTCATCGAGGCCACTCTGCAACAGGGAACGTTTTTCGTTCGCCAGGGCGTGAGCGGTGAGGGCGATGATCGGCAACGGCGTGTTGCCACTGGTGTGCTCCCAGTGGCGTATGGCCTCGGTGGTCTGGCGGCCATCCATGCCCGGCATCTGAACGTCCATCAGCACCAGATCGAAGGCGCTTTGCTTGACCGACTCCAGAGCGGCGAGGCCGTTGTCCACGGCGACCACGTCGGCCCCCATGTCGCCGAGCAGGGTTTTCACCAGCAGCAGGTTGGCGGGATTGTCGTCCACGCACAGCACACGTGCCGGGCGGCCGACCGCCGGGGCGCTGGGTTCGGCATATGCCTGGTGCGGACGTACCAGCTCGACGAGCACGCGCTGCAATTTACGCGTGCAGGTCGGCTTGCCCTGCAGCTGGGTGTAGCTGTGAGCTTCGGGCAGGGCGTCGTGGAACACGGACTGCTCGGTGGTCGGGCACAGCACTACGCACTTGCAACCGAGCGTCTCGATCTCTGCCAGTCGGCGACCGAGGACCTCGGGCCGGATTTCCCGAGCGGTGACACCCAGCACTGCCAGATCGATCAGCTGACTACCCTGACGCTGAGCGGCGATGGCTTCCTGCATCTGGTCCAGCGTATCGAAGGCATGCACCTCCAGGCCGAGGCTTTCCAACTGGTGCTGCAATGCCTGGCGGGCCAGCGGGTGTTGCTCCAGCAGCGCGACCCGGCGCCCCTGCAGGGCAGGATGAGGCAGGTCTTCGACATCGTCGCGCGCCTTCGGCAGGCTGAGGCTTATCCAGAACTCAGAGCCTTCATCGGGGATGCTGTCGACGCCGATCTCGCCACCCATCTGTTCGATCAGGCGTTTGGAGATCACCAGGCCCAGGCCGGTACCGCCGGGCTGGCGAGAAATGGAATTGTCCGCCTGGCTGAACGCCTGGAACAGCGCGCGCAGATCCTGGTCGGTCAGGCCGATACCGGTGTCCTGCACGCTGATACGCAGCTGCGCCCGCTCGGCATTGTCATCCTCGACCATGGCGCGCACGGCGATGGTGCCGTCGTTGGTGAACTTGATCGCATTGCTGATCAGGTTGGTCAGCACCTGCTTGAGGCGCAGCGGATCGCCGATCAGCGACAGTGGGGTGTCCCGGTAAACCAGGCTGACCAGCTCGAGCTGCTTGGTGTGCGCAGACGGGGCGAGGATGGTCAGGGTGTCCTCGATCAGGTCGCGCAGGTTGAAGGGGATGCTGTCGAGCACCAGCTTGCCGGCCTCGATCTTCGAGAAGTCGAGGATCTCGTTGATGATCCCGAGCAGGCTGTCGGCGGACTTCTCGATGGTGCCCAGGTAGTCCTGCTGGCGCGGCGTCAGGTCGCTCTTCTGCAACAGCTGGGTGAAGCCGAGGATGCCGTTGAGCGGGGTGCGGATCTCATGGCTCATGTTGGCGAGGAATTCGGACTTGATACGGCTGGCCTCCAGTGCCTCCTTGCGCGCCAGATCCAGCTCGATGTTCTGGATCTCGATGGTCTCCAGGTTCTGCTGCACGTCTTCGGTGGCCTGGTCGATGCTCTGCTGCAGTTCCTCGCGGGCGCTGAGCAGGGCCTCGGCCATGCGGTTGATGCCGGACGCCAGCTCGTCCATTTCATGGCTGCCCAGGGGTGGCAGGCGCGTTTCCAGGTGGCCGTCCTTGAGCTGGGCGACGGCGGCCTTGACCCGTTGCAACGGCAGGCTGATGGCGCGACTCATGCGCAATGCCAGCAGTGCGGTGATGATCAGCCCCGCGCCGACCAGAAACAGGCTGGTCAGCAGGCTGCGATAGCCGCGCAGCAGGGTGTTGTGGTGCGACAGTTCCAGCTCGAGCCAGCCGATGAGTTTCTCGTCCGGGCCGCGGGCTTCGTCGGCAAGGTTCAGGTGGCGGCTGAGGATCGGCATGAGGATGCGCGTGTGATCCATGCTGCTGACGCGGGTGAGGCCTTCTGGATCGCCTGGGGGAGGGGGGGTCAGCATTCGCGGCCCGGCATGCACGCGCTGGGTACGCTCCGGATCGAGAATGGTAACCGCGCGGACATCGGCCTGGTCCAACACCTGGGTCAGGATGCGCTGCAGGCGTTTGTCATAACCAAGGTTCATGGCCGGTGCGGCCAGGGGGGCCAGTTGCTCGGCGATCAGCTGGCCGCGCTCATCGAGCTGGTGGCGCATCTCCGACAGCTGCATCCAGGTGAAGTAGGCGCCGAGCACCACCGCCAGCAGGGTGCTGGGCAGCAGCGTCAGCATCAGTACGCGGCCACGAATTCCAAGGTCTTTCAGCACAGTCCGTTCACCGATCCCGGTTTGCCAGCGCGCTAGTGTAGCGGCTCGGACCGGTGGAATCTGCACGCGACATCAAGCCCTGATGTCGCGTGGCAGCGGGTGGTCAGTCCAGGCCGCGAATTTCCTTGCCATTGAAGTCCGGCAGCTTCCAGTGGAAGGTCATCGCCAACACACGGAACAGGAAGCCGCTGCCCAGCGCCGCCAGGGTGGCCAGGGTGGTGTTGATCTCCAGCCAGAGCATGCCGACGTAGAAGACGCCGGTGAACAGTGCCACTGTGGCGTAAAGCTCGCGCTGCAGGACCATCGGCACCTGGTTGCACAGCACGTCGCGCATCAGCCCGCCGAAGATGCCGGTGATGACGCCAGCCAGCACGACGATGGACGGGTGTGCGCCCATGCCCATCGCGACGTCGCAGCCGATCACGGTGAATGCCACCAGCCCCAGGCCGTCCACCAGCAGGAAGACCATGCGCAGGTGATGCAGGTGACGGGCGATAAAGCCGGTAACGATCGCTGCACCGATGGTGAACGTGAGGTACTCGGGGTGGGCGATCCAGCCAACCGGGTAATGGCCGAGCAGCACGTCACGTGCCGTGCCGCCCCCGAGCGCGGTCACGGTGCCGAGCAGGCAGATGCCGAACAGGTCCATACCGCGGCGCATGCCCATGATGGCCCCGGACATGGCTTCGGCGGTGATCGCGATCAGATAGATGGTGTGCAGCAGTTCCACGGCATACTCCGGACAGACTCGCTGCACCGCCAACGCGCGCTGCAGCTCGAGGTGCGCGATTATGGGGCAAGCGTCGCTTTAATTTTCTTTGCTAAGTATTTTTAGGCCATGCAAACATTTTCTTTATCGGTGCCGTCATGAATCTCGATCCGAAGCAGACCGAAGCCTTCCGTGCCGTCATTCGCACCGGCAGCTTCGAGCAGGCTGCGCAGCGTCTGCACCTGACGCCACCGGCCATTTCGCAGCGCGTGCGTGCGCTGGAGAGTGCGCTGGGCAGCGCCCTGGTGGTACGCAGTCGGCCCTGCCGTCCCACCGAAACCGGACAGCGCCTGCTGCAATACCTCAAGCGCGCCACGCTGCTGGAGGCGGATCTGCTGGCCGATCTGGCCGAGCGCAGCGATGCACCGCTGGTGGTGGTCGCGGCGCTCAATGCCGACAGCCTGGGTACCTGGTTCTTTCCGGCGCTGGCCGAGGTGCTGATCCGCGAGCGGGTGCTGCTCGATCTCACTGTCGAGGACCAGGACCACACCTACAGCCTGCTGGAGACTGGCCTGGCGATCGGCTGCATCAGTACCGAGCCCAAGCCGATGCGAGGCTGCACGGCCAGCGCGCTGGGCCGCATGCGCTACCGACTGGTGGCGTCGAGCGAATTCCGGCAGAAGCACTTCGCCAACGGACTCAACCGCAACGCCGCGCGCAAGGCGCCGGTGGTCGCCTACACGCGCAAGGACACCCTGCAGTCTTCCTTTCTGCTGCGCCGCTTCGGCCTCCCCGAGGGCGCCTATCCCTGCCATTACGTACCTGGCGCGGAGCCGCATTTCAGCGCGATTCGCTACGGCCTGGGCTACGGCATGGTGCCCGAACTGTTGCTGCATGATGCGCTGCAATCCGGCGAGGTGGTCGATCTGGCGGCCGACGAGCCCTTGGAAATCGCCCTGTACTGGCATACCTGGAAGGTGCAATCGCCGCGAATGGAGCATCTTTCGCGACAGATCGTCGAGGCGGCGCCGAAGATTCTCGCTCGCCCCTAGCCGCGTTCCGCGGCCTTTCGCAATTTGGCGCAGACAATCACGGCTGCCCGTCGTCGAACGATGCCGGTATCATGTCGACCTTCTCAGATGCCGTGCGACGCCATGACTACACACTATCCGACCATTGCCGACTGCATCGGCAACACCCCGCTGGTTCGCCTGCAGCGGATGCCGGGTAAGACCAGCAACACCATCCTGGTCAAGCTCGAGGGCAACAACCCGGCCGGCTCGGTCAAGGACCGCCCGGCACTGTCGATGATCAACCGCGCGGAGCTGCGCGGTGATATCCAGCCGGGCGATACGCTGATCGAGGCGACCTCCGGCAACACCGGTATCGCGCTCGCCATGGCGGCCGCGATCAAGGGCTATCGGATGATCCTGATCATGCCGGACAACTCCAGCGCCGAGCGCAAGGCGGCGATGACCGCCTACGGTGCCGAGCTGATTCTGGTGTCCAAGGAGCAGGGCATGGAAGGTGCTCGCGACCTGGCGCTGCAAATGCAGGCCGAAGGCCACGGCAAGGTGCTCGACCAGTTCGCCAATGGCGACAATCCCGAGGCCCACTACACCAGCACCGGCCCCGAGATCTGGCAGCAGACCCAGGGCAGCATCACGCACTTCGTCAGCTCCATGGGCACCACAGGCACCATCATGGGCGTGTCGCGCTACCTCAAGGAACAGAATCCGGCAGTGCAGATCGTCGGCCTGCAGCCGATGGAGGGCGCAGCCATCCCCGGTATCCGCCGCTGGCCGCAGGAGTATCTGCCGAAGATCTATCAGGCCGAACGGGTCGACCGCGTCATCGACATGTCCCAAGCCGAGGCCGAGCAGGTCATGCGCCGCCTGGCCCGCGAAGAGGGCATCTTCTGTGGCGTATCGTCCGGCGGTTCCGTAGCGGCAGCGCTGAGGCTTTCGCAGGAACTGGAGAACGCGGTGATCGTGGCGATCGTCTGTGACCGCGGCGACCGCTATCTGTCGACCGGCGTATATGACGCACCGAATTGATCGGCTGGCCGGCCGGCCTTCCCGTAGTGCAGGTTCCAACTGATGGCCAAACGTAGCGGCGCTCTGCGCTTTCAACCCAGTGGCGGCGAGCGCAGGCCTCAGGTACCGGTCGGCAAGAAGCAACGGCTGAGTATCGAGCGGCTGGCCAATGACGGACGCGGTATCGCCTTCATCGAGGGACGCACCTGGTTCGTCGAGGGCGCGTTGCCCGGCGAAGAGGTCGAGGCGCGCGTGCTGGCTGCGCGCAGTCAGATCGTCGAGGCGCGCTGCGAGCGTGTGCTTCAGGCCAGTGCGCAGCGTCAGGTCGAGCCCTGTCCACATGCCCGTCTGTGTGGCGGTTGCAACCTGCAGCATTCGCCCTTTACCGATCAGCTTGCCCTGAAGCAGCGCACGCTTGCCGAGCAGCTCACGCGGTTGGCCGACTTGCAGCCAGAAGCATGGGCCGAGCCGCTGGTGGGCCCAGCCTTCGGGTATCGTCGCCGGGCGCGGCTGGCGGTGCGCTGGAACGTCAAGAGCAAGCAGCTCGATATCGGTTTCCGCGCCAGCGCCAGCCAGGACGTCATCTCCATCCGTGAATGCCCTGTTCTGGTACAGCCCTTGCAGTCGCTGCTGCCGGCATTGCTGGCAGCGCTACGTGATCTGGGTAAGCCGCAGGCGATCGGTCATGTCGAACTCTTCAGTGGTACGGCCGAGGCGGTGCTGATTCGTCACACCGCCGACCTGCCCGAAGCAGACGTGGCACGTCTGCGCAGCTTCGCTAGTGCCAACGCAGCGCAGCTCTGGTGGCAGGGCGAAGGTGAGCCGGAGCCGGATGATCCCGCGGCGAAGCTGGGTTACCGGCTGGATGCCTGGGATCTGGAACTGGCCTGGCGGCCGGGGGATTTCGTCCAGGTCAACGTGTCGGTCAACGATGCGATGGTGGCTCAGGCGCTGGAATGGCTGGGCGCTGGCAAGGACGAAGCAGTGCTGGATCTGTTCTGTGGGCTGGGCAACTTCAGCCTGCCGTTGGCGCGCATCGGCGCTCGGGTGGTGGGCGTCGAAGGTGTCGAGGCGATGGTCGCGCGTGCGCGGGAAAACGCCCGGTACAACGGCATCGAGACGGCGCACTTTTATCGTGCCGACTTGTCGAAGCCGCTTGCCGATGCCCCCTGGGCGGACGGCGGTTTCGCTGCGGTGCTGCTCGATCCACCGCGCGATGGCGCGCTGGAAATCGTTCGACAAATGTCGATGCTGAGGGCGCAGCGCGTGGTCTATGTTTCATGCAATCCTGCCACCCTGGCGCGCGACGCACGTGAGCTGGCCAGCCAGGGCTACCGACTCAAGCGTGCAGGTGTGCTGGACATGTTCCCGCAGACGGCCCACGTCGAGGCCATGGCACTGTTCGAGGGGCCCGACGCACCGCGGTGATGCATTCTTGGCAGGCAACAGGCCTGTGGTTCAATCGACCGGCACGCAGAATGCCGGCGTTCATGGCGCAGTAGGTGCGCAGAAGGGAAGGTTTAGATGGTACAGGTCAGAGCGCTTCAGCCGATCAATACGGACGGTAGTATCAACCTGGATGGCTGGCTCGATCATGTGCTGGGCATGGACCCGGCACTCGACCGCGCGGCCCTGAAGGAAGCCTGCGAGTTCGCTCGCGAGGCGGAACAACAGGCCAACGCGGCGCAGAATCTCTGGAGCGAGGGGACCTCCAGTTACCAGATCGGCCTCGAGATCGCCGAGATTCTCGCCGATCTGAAGCTCGACCAGGACAGCCTGGTGGCCGCGGTGATCTACCGTGGCGTGCGCGAAGGCAAGATCAAGCTGGCCGACGTGCATCAGCGCTTCGGCCCGGTGGTGGCCAAGCTCATCGAAGGCGTGCTGCGCATGGCAGCGATCAGCGCCAGTCTCAATCCCCGCGAATCGCTGGTGCTGGGCTCCCAGGCGCAGGTGGAGAACCTGCGCAAGATGCTGGTGGCCATGGTCGACGACGTTCGCGTCGCGCTGATCAAGCTGGCCGAACGCACCTGCGCCATCCGCGCGGTCAAGCTGGCTGACGACGAGAAGCGCCAGCGCGTCGCCCGCGAGGTCTTCGACATCTATGCGCCGCTGGCCCATCGTCTGGGCATCGGCCACATCAAGTGGGAGCTGGAGGACCTGTCCTTCCGCTACCTCGAGCCCGAGCAGTACAAGCAGATCGCCCAGCTGCTGCACGAGCGTCGGCTCGATCGCGAGCAGTACATCACCAACGTCGTCCAGCAGCTCAAGGACGAACTGACCGCGGCCGGCATCCAGCCGGAAATCGACGGGCGCGCCAAGCACATCTATTCCATCTGGCGAAAAATGCAGAAGAAGGGCCTGCAGTTCAGCCAGATTTACGACGTTCGCGCCGTTCGCGTGCTGGTTCCGGAAGTGCGCGACTGCTACACCGCGCTGGGTATCGTGCACACCCTGTGGCGACACATTCCGAAGGAATTCGACGACTACATCGCCAACCCGAAGGAGAACGGCTACCGCTCGCTGCATACCGCGGTGATCGGCCCCGAGGGCAAGGTGCTGGAGGTGCAGATTCGCACCCACGCCATGCACGAGGAGGCCGAGCTGGGGGTTTGCGCGCACTGGCGCTACAAGGGCACAGACGTCAATTCCGGTTCGGACCACTACGAGGAGAAGATCGCCTGGCTGCGTCAGGTGCTCGAATGGCACGAAGAACTGGGCGACATCGGCGGGCTGGCCGACCAGCTGCGCGTCGACATCGAGCCCGACCGCGTCTATGTATTCACCCCGGATGGCCATGCCATCGACCTGCCCAAGGGCGCCACGCCACTGGACTTCGCCTACCGCGTGCACACCGAGATCGGCCACAACTGCCGCGGGGCGAAGGTCAACGGGCGCATCGTGCCGCTCAACTACAGTCTGCAGACCGGCGAGCAGGTGGAAATCATCACCAGCAAGCACGGCTCGCCGAGCCGCGACTGGCTGAACCCCAACCTGGGCTACATCACCACCTCGCGCTCGCGGGCGAAGATCGTTCACTGGTTCAAGCTGCAGGCACGCGACCAGAACGTCGCGGCCGGCAAGGCGCTGCTGGAGCGTGAACTGGGACGGCTGGATCTGCCCCCGGTGGATTTCGACAAGCTGGCCGAGAAGGCCAACCTGAAGAACGCCGAGGACATGTTCGCCGCGCTGGGCGCCGGCGACCTGCGCCTGGCCCATCTGATCAACATGGCGCAGCAACTGGTCGAGCCGGAGCGCGGTTACGACCAGCTGGAACTGATCCCGCGGCGTTCCGCACCGCACAAGCCAGGCAAGCGCGGCGATGTGCAGATCCAGGGCGTCGGCAACCTGCTGACGCAGATGGCCGGCTGCTGCCAGCCGCTGCCGGGCGACCCGATTGTCGGTTACATCACCCAGGGTCGCGGCGTCAGCATCCATCGCCAGGACTGCCCATCGGTGCTGCAGCTGGCCGGGCGTGAGCCGGAACGGATCATCCAGGTCAGCTGGGGCCCGGTGCCGGAGAAGACCTATCCGGTAGAGATCATGATCCGCGCCTACGACCGCGCCGGGCTGTTGCGCGACATCTCGCAGATGCTGCTCAACGAGCGCATCAACGTGCTGTCGATGAACACCCGTTCGAACAAGGAAGACAGCACCGCGCAGATGACGCTGACCATCGAGATTCCCGGGCTGAACGCCCTGGGTCGCCTGCTCAGCCGCATTTCGCAGCTGCCGAACATCATCGAGGCCAAGCGCCAGCGGGCCACGTAAGGCGCGAGGCCGGCGGTGTTGCCGGTCGCGCCACGGTGGATGGGTGAAGCGTCAGCTACGCGCCCCGATCCACCCTACAATCGGCCTGACATCCGTAGGGTGGATGTCGCTTTTTACATCCACCGGAACGCCGCTGCGATAGCCCGGCTTGAGGAATCCTATGTACCAACTCAACGATCTGCTGCACCTGATGGCCCGGCTGCGCGATCCGCAGCATGGCTGCCCCTGGGATCTGCAGCAGAACTACGCGAGCATCGTCCCGCACACGCTGGAAGAGGCTTACGAGGTTGCCGACGCCATCCAGAGTGGCGACTTCGACCATCTGCCAGGCGAGTTGGGTGATCTGCTGTTTCAGGTCGTCTACTACAGCCAGCTGGCACGGGAGGAGGGGCGCTTCGACTTCGCCACGGTGGTCGACGCCATCACCCGCAAGCTGGTGCGCCGTCACCCGCACGTCTTCCCCGATGGTGACCTGTACGGTTCGCCGGAACTGCCGCGGCTCGATGAGGCGGCGATCAAGCAGCGCTGGGAGGAGATCAAGGCCGAGGAGCGTGCCGAGAAAGCTGCCGCGCCTGAACAGCTGTCGTTACTTGACGATGTCCCGAGCGCGCTGCCGGCGCTCAGTCGGGCCGCCAAGCTGCAGAAGCGTGCCGCCCAGGTTGGTTTCGACTGGCCCGAGGCACTGCCGGTGGTGGACAAGGTGCGCGAGGAGCTCGGCGAAGTGCTGGAGGCGATGAGCGAGAACGACCCGCAGGCCATCGCCGAGGAGCTGGGCGATTTGCTGTTCGTGGTGGTCAACCTGGCCCGCCATCTCAAGGTCGATCCGGAGAACGCCCTGCGCGCGGCCAACGGCAAGTTCGAGCGGCGCTTCCGCTTCATCGAACAGGCCTTGCGCGAAGCGGGACGGCCCATCGAGAGCTGCGATCTCGAAGAGCTCGATGGGCTCTGGGGTGAAGCGAAGAAGGCCGAACGATCGCCGTCCTGCGGCTAACCGCACTTTCCAGGCTGGATGTGGATTTTCACATCCACCACAATGCCGCTCGGTGGACGGCTGACGCGTCCACCTGCGTCCCACTTGAATTCACGACGAGACGAGCCGAAACATGAGTCTTTCCCTCCGTGATCAGCTGCTCAAAGCCGGGCTGGTCAACGAAAAGCAGGCCAAGCAGGCCGTCAAGCAGAAGCAGAAGCAGCAGCGCCTGGAGAAAAAGGGCCAGGTCGAGAAGGACGATTCGCAGCGCGAAGCGGCGCTGAAGGCCCAGGCCGAGAAGCTCGCCCGCGATCAGGAGCTCAACCGCCAGCAGCAGCAGAAGGCCGAGCAGAAGGCCCGTGCAGCGCAGATCAAGCAGTTGATCGAGACCAGCCGCCTGCCGAAGCTGACCACCGAGGATTACTACAACTTCGTCGACGACAAGAAGGTCAAGCGCCTGTCGGTCAACAAGCTAATGCGTGACAAGCTGGCCAGCGGCTCGCTGGCCATCGTGCGCCACGGCGGCGGCTACGAGGTCATTCCGCGCGAGGCGGCGCTGAAGATTCAGGAGCGCGACCCGCAGCGCGTGGTGCAGCTCAACATCCGCACTGAAGAGCCGGATGCCGACGATCCCTACGCCGCTTATCAGGTGCCTGACGACCTGATGTGGTAACCCGCTGGGGCAGGTCGGCGGCCCGACGGAAGGTCGGATAGAAAGTGCCTGCCCCGACCTCTACTACAGACCAGCCCGCAGCTGCGGGTTAATGCAGTGGAGGACGTTATGGACGCTCGATCGAATCGCTATTTCCACGCCGCCGAAACCGATGGCTGGCGCGCCGCCGGTGTTCCGGGTGATCCGGAGGAGCCGGGCGTTCCCACCCAGCCGTCCGAGCCCGGCGAACCCACCGTGCCGGATCAGCCACCGCCAGCGCCGGTGGCATAAGCCGGTCGACTGTCCCCTTCTTGTGTGACGTCGTCGCAACGCTCCGGCGCTGCGACGACGTCTCACTCGCCGAACGGGTAAGTATCCGGTACGACGCTCGCATCGATGTCCTGCGGGCCGATGGGCGTTACCGCCTGCGTCTGTTCAAGCCAGATCAACGCATCGAACTGCTCGGCGAGAATGGCTCGGAAGTAGTGGCTCTGGCGCTCGGTCAGCGGCCGGTAGATGACACCGATCGCGCGCTCCAGCCGCGGGTGGCTGAGCGCTTCGCGCAGTTCGTCGCGATCATCGCGCCAGTCGGTCAGTGAGGCCGGCACGCCGGCGCGCAGAAAGAGCTGCTCCCAGCTGTCCGGCCGCGACGGGATGACCTGCTTGATCCGCATCGGCTCGTCCCAGTTGTCCGCAGCGGCCACCTCGCCGCGATCGGTCGCCATGCCGATCAGCACGGCATCGCGCCCGAAGGCGGTGCGGCAAAGCTCGCCGATGTTGAACTCGCCACCCCAGCCCATCGACGTCGCCGCTGCATTGCCAATATGCGAGTTGTGCGCCCAGATGACCGCTTTCGCGTTTGCCCCGCGATGGTCGAGCAGGGCCCGCAGCGTGTCGAACATATGCCGGTCGCGCAGGTTCCAGGATTCCGTAGAGCCGCGGTACATGGCCCGGTAGTAGCTCTCCGCGGCCAGTACCACCCGTGCGTTGCGTTCGGCATTGAAGAACCGTTCGCCATCCTGGCCGATGTACTCGAGGCGCTGGGCGAGCAAGGCCTGCAACTGCTCGATCACCGCGTTTTCGCAGGTTGGCTGACCGAGCATGACGTTGCGGCCATAGATGGCCGGGTCTTCCTGCCAGGGGCTCAGGCAGCCATAGCGCTGGCGTGCATCTGCCGCAGCTTCAGAGTCGGTATGGTCGAGGTAACGCAGTACCTCGCGGATCGAGCTGCCGAGGCTGTATACATCCAGGCCGCGAAATTCGACGCGCCGTGACGCATCCAGCGCCGCATTGTGCTCGCGCAGCCAGTGGACAAAAGCCTCGACTTCGCGGTTGCGCCACATCCAGGTCGGGAAACGTTTGAAGGCATCCTCTGTCCAGGCGACCGATTCACGCTGGCGACAGTAGCAGTCGATTCGCGCGGCATCGGGCCAATCCGCCTCGACCGCGACGATGGAAAAACCATGGCGCTCGATCAGGCGCTGGGTGATCGCGGCGCGGGCGCGGTAGAACTCGGAGGTGCCGTGGCTGGCTTCACCGATCAGCACGACCCGCGCGTCGGCGAAGCGTTCGAAGCTATCGGCGAAGCGTGGATCATCCAGCGCGGGCAGCGGCTCGGCGTGCTGGCGCAGCAAGCATCACCAAATGCTCTTCGGACGGTTCGGTAACGCGCAGAGGCGAGGCGTTCATGTTCCCGACTCCTTGGTGTTTGAATACAGATGACCGGGCGTCCGCATGGTTGTTCCTGGCATTTCAATTAAAGCTGCTAACTTTGAAGTGAGGGACCGAACTGCCGACGCCGGATGGGTCTAAAAACTTACAAAAACCAAAATGGGCGTTATAACGTTCACACGGGTTTCTTTAAGGCGAGGGGCATACCATGACGACCTGGATCATTGCGTACAACAAAGACGGCAACACTTCGATGCTGAAGATCGACTCCGAACACCAGCCGGACATCGACGACGCGGTCGAACTGGTGACGCGCAAGGCGGAAGAGCTCTATCCGGATCAGGAGATCGAGCATGAACACGATCCTGATCTGGAGGACACCCCCGCCACACGCCTTGCCGAACGCTACGGCATCACCATCACCGGTATCTCCCAGGCCTGACCGGGACCTGGCGCGCCACCGGCCATACCTCCCCATCTCCCACCACATAGATTCGCCAGTTGTCTTCGGTTGCCACCGTCATCGTGCCGGTGAAGCTGCCGAAGGCTGGCAGCAGGCTGAGCCGTTCGCCGATGCAGAAGCAGGGCAGGCGCAGGCGCTGGCGCCCGCGACCCTGTAGCGGGAAGGCAGGGTGAACGTGGCCGGCCAGCACGTGGTGGCTGGGGTGCGGCTGCGGTTCGTGCTGCAGCGCGTACGGGCCGAGCAGCAGCGGCTCGTTCACTACGTCGATGCCGAGCTGGGCCGGCGGGTCTCCTGCACGGCGGTCGTGGTTGCCGCGCACCAGTGTGATGGCCAGCTGGGGATGGCGCGAGCGCCATTCGGCCAGGCGCGCAAGCGTGGCCGGCGCGTGGGATTCGGGGGCGTGCAGGAAGTCACCGAGAAAGATCAGCTGGCGGCAGCAGTATCGGGCCAGCAGGCCGTCCAGCTGGTGCAGGTTGGCATCGGTAGTGCCATGCGGCACAGGCTGGCCGAGGCGACGATAGGCTGCGGCCTTGCCAAAATGGATGTCGGCCACCAACAGGGCCTGCTGTGCGGGCCAGTAGATCGCCTTTTCCGCCAGCAGCCAGAGCGTGGCGCCGGCCAGTTCGATGGGCTGGTAGGCGTTCATGATCCGTTGGTTCGTCCTGTGCTTTGGTTCATCAGGCGGGTTTGGCCTTCCTCGTGCGCGGCGTGCCGTCCTTGCGTGCGCGCGGCTTGCTGGCGCGCGGGGCGTCGCGCTCGACGGTGATCGTCGATTGTGGCTCGGGCTGGTAGCCACCGGGACCGGCGGCCTTGTCCAGCTCCGCCACCATGCGACGGATGCGGTCGGCGAGCTTCTCCGAAGTCATGCTTTCGCGAAAGCGCTCGACCATCAGCGGAAAGGCCAGCGGGGTCGCGCGCCTGACCTGGTGGACGTCCAGACGGCGCTGTTGCAGGCGTTGCAACGTCTGCTGCAAGCGCTCGACTTCCAGCTCCTGGCGCAGCACCTCTTCCTCGGCCTGGGTCAGCAGCAGATTGCCCGGATCGTACTGGCGGAACACATCGAAGAACAGGCCGCTGGAGGCCTGCAGCTGACGCGCGCTCTTCTTCGCACCCGGGTAGCCGGAGAACACCAGCCCGGCGATGCGCGCGATCTCGCGAAAACGGCGGCGCGCCAGCTCACTGGCATTGAGGCTGGCGAGCACGTCGTGCAGCAGGTCGTTTTCGCTGAAAAGCTCCGGCGTCAGCCAGTGCAGCCAGTCCACCTCGGTGGCCGAAAGCAGTTCGAAGCCATAGTCGTTGACCGCGATGGAGAAGGTCAGCGGTTGACGCTGGCCCATGCGCCAGGCCAGCAGACTGGCCAGACCCAGGTGCACATGGCGCCCGGCGAAGGGGTAGAGGAACAGGTGCCAGCCTTCGCGGGACTTCATCACCTCGGCCAGCAAGGTGGTCTTGGTGGGCAGCGCCGACCAGTCCATCTGGACGCGAAGCAGCGGTTCGACCAGGCGCATTTCGGGCGTGGTGAACTGCTCGCGCGAGGCAGCACCGAGCTGCTCGACCACGGCATCGGCCAGCTCGCTGGATAGCGGCATGCGTCCGCCGTTCCAGCGCGGCACGGCAGCCTTCTTGCCCGTCGCGCGGCTGACGTAGGCGGTCATGTTCTCGACCCGCACCAGCTCCAGCAGGCGACCGCCAAAGAGGAAGTTGTCGCCGGGGCGCAAGCGCGCGATGAAACCTTCCTCGACGCTGCCCAGCGAACGCCCGCTGCCGCCCTTTGCCCAGAACTTCACCGTCAGGCTGGCGTCGCTGACGATGGTGCCGATGCTCATGCGATGGCGCAGCGCCACGCGACGACTGGGTACTTTCCAGAGGCCGGTTTCGTCCGGCTCGACCCGCTGATAGTCGGGGTAGGCCGTCAGCGAATGCCCGCCATGGCGCACGAAGGCCAGCGCCCATTGCCAGTGCTCGTCGGTCAGCTCCCGGTAGGACCAGGCCTGGCGCACCTCGGCGTACAGCTCATCCGGGCGGAAGCCGCCGCCCAGGGCCATGCTCACCAGGTGCTGCACCAGCACGTCGAGCGGGCGATGCGGTGCGCTGCGGGCCTCGATGCGGCGCTCGGCGATGGCCACCTGGGCGGCGGCAGCTTCCACCACCTCCACGCTATGGGTCGGCACCAGGGTGACCCGCGAGGTTCGCCCCGGCGCGTGTCCGGAGCGGCCGGCGCGCTGCATCAGCCGCGCCACGCCTTTGGGCGAGCCGATCTGCAAAACTCGCTCGACCGGCAGGAAGTCCACGCCCAGATCCAGGCTGGAGGTGCAGACCACGGCCTTGAGCGCGCCCTGCTTGAGGCCCAGTTCGACCCAGTCGCGCACCTCGCGTGCCAGCGAGCCGTGGTGCAGGGCGATCAACCCGGCCCAGTCCGGCCGCGCATCCAGCAGCGCCTGATACCAGATTTCCGACTGCGAACGGGTATTGGTGAACACCAGGGTGGTCGCGGCGGAGTCGATCTCTTCGACCACCTGCGGCAGCATGCGCAGGCCGAGATGGCCGGCCCAGGGGAAGCGCTCGATGCTCGGCGGCAGTAGGGTGTCAACGCGCAAGTCCTTGTCGACCTTGCCCTGCACCAGCCTGCCGCTGCCGGGGTGCAGCAGCACGTCCAGCGCGTGGGGCTGGTTGCCGAGGGTGGCGGAAAGGCCCCAGACGATCAGCTCCGGCATCCACTGGCGCAGGCGCGCCAGGGCCAGTTGCAGTTGCACGCCGCGCTTGTTGCCCAAGAGCTCGTGCCATTCGTCCACCACCAGCATGCGCAAACCGGCGAAGGCCTGGCGTGCATCGGCGCGGGTCAGCAGCAGGGTCAGGCTTTCCGGCGTGGTGACCAGCGCGCTGGGCAGACGCCGTCCTTGCCGCGCACGCTCGGCACCGCTGGTATCGCCGGTGCGCAGGCCGATGCTCCAGCCAATGCCGAGGTCGTCCAGTGGCGCCTGCAGGGCGCGGACGGTGTCGGCGGCCAGGGCGCGCATTGGGGTGATCCAGAGCACCGTCAAAGGCGCCGGCTTGTCCGTCGCGGTGGGAGAAGGTGCCTTGGTCGCAAAGCGATTCAGGGCTCCGAGCCAGACGGCGTAGGTCTTGCCGGAGCCGGTGGTGGCGTGCAGCAACCCCGACTCGCCTCGGTCGATGGCGTGCCAGACCTCTTGTTGAAAGGGGAAGGGTTGCCAGCCCCGACGGGCGAACCACTGCTCGCTCAACAGGCCCATTGCATCAGGCATGGAGCAGCCCGCCGGAATTCGTTCGTGCGAGGGCGGCGCTGACCACGAAGATGTCGATAGGCGGGGTAGGGTGACAGGCCTCGCCAATCATCCAAGCAGCTCCTTGAGCGTCTCCAGGGTATCGGCTTCCTCCACCGGCTTGTCGAGGCGCCAGCGCAGCATGCGTGGGAAGCGCACGGCGATGCCGCTCTTGTGGCGGCTGCTGGCGGCGATGCCTTCGAAGCCGAGTTCAAACACCAGGGTCGGCGTGACGCTGCGCACCGGGCCGAACTTCTCCACGGTGGTCTTGCGCACGATGGCGTCGACCTTGCGCATTTCCTCGTCGGTGAGACCGGAATAGGCCTTGGCGAAGGGCACGAGCTTGCGCTCCGGGTCGCCCGGCTCGCCGTCCCAGACGGCAAAGGTGTAGTCGGTGTAGAGGCTGGCGCGGCGGCCATGACCGCGCTGGGCATAGATCAGCACCGCATCGACGGAGTAGGGGTCGATCTTCCATTTCCACCAGACGCCGACGTCCTTGGTCCGGCCGACGCCGTACTGCGCGGCCCGTGCCTTGATCATCATGCCTTCCACGCCCAACTGGCGGGAGGCTTCGCGCTGGCGGGCGAGGTCCTGCCAATCCGCTCCGTTCACCAGTGGTGAAAGCATCAGCTGCGGGCTCGGGCATTGGCCCACGACCGCCTCGAGCTGCTGGCGGCGTTCACGGTGTTCGCGTTGCCGCCAGTCGTCGCCCTGCCATTCCAGCAGGTCGTAGGCGAGCACGGCGACCGGGGCGTCCTGCAAGACTTTTGCAGTGAGGTTCTTGCGGCCGATGCGCTGCTGCAGCAGGGCGAAGGGCTGTACACCGAAGCCATCGGCGCTGGGCTCGCCGGTGCTGGCGGCGTCGAACAGCTCGCCGGCCGGGGTCTCCGGCGCATGCTTCCAGACCAGGATCTCGCCATCGATCACCGTGCCGTCGGGCAGGCAGCGGGCCAGTTCGCACAGCTCGGGAAAGCGCTCGCTGACCAGTTCCTCGCCGCGCGACCAGACCCAGATCTGCCCGTCGCGCTTGACCAGCTGGGCGCGGATGCCGTCCCACTTCCATTCGATGAACCAGTTGTCCGGCGCGCCAAGCAGGGTGTCGAACGTGTCCACCGGGGCCTGCAGCGCATGAGCGAGAAAGAACGGGTAGGGCTGGCCACCACGCTGGGCATGCTCATGCTCGGATTCTTCGGCGATCAGCGCGCGGTAGCCCTCGGCGCTGGGTCGATGGGACAGGTCGGTGTAGCCGACCAGGCGCTGCGCGACGCGCTTGGGGTCGAGGTCGGCCAGCGAGGCCAGCGCGCGGGTGACCAGCAGTTTCGACACGCCGACGCGAAAGGCGCCGGTGATCAGCTTGATGCAGACCATCAGGCTGAGCCGATCCAGCTGTGCCCATAGCGCCGGCAAGCGTTCGGCCAGCTCCTCCGGCGGCAGGCCGCGCAGCGGTAGCAGTCGGTCCTGCATCCACACGGCCAGCCCGTCCTCGGAGCTGTGTTCGGCCTCGGGCATCAGCAGCGAGATGGTCTCGGCCATGTCGCCGACCGCCTGGTAGCTTTCCTCGAACAGCCATTCGGGCAAGCCCGCCGTCTGCATGGCGGTTTCGCGCAGGACGCGGGTCGGCACCAGTTGACGCGGGCGACCGCCGGCCAGGAAGTAGACCGCCCAGGCAGCGTCGGCCGGATCGGCCTCACGAAAGTAGTCGCGCATCGCGGCCAGTTTGGCATTGCTCGACGTGGTGGCGTCCAGACGACCGTAAAGCGTGGCGAAGGCTTTCATGCGGCGCCTCCCCTTCGGCGATCGCGGCGGCACGGGCGAGCGGCGTGGCCTTCGATCATGCGGTGCCCTCCGTCGCGGCATCGTCCTCTTCGCCGTATTCGGTGGCGAAGGCCTGGGCATCAAGGCCGCGCATTTCGCGCAGGTAGCGCACCAGCACCGCAACGGAGCCGTGGGTGACCATCACCCGTTCGGCACCGGTCTGCTCGATGGCCCAGAGCAGGCCTGGCCAGTCGGCATGGTCGGAAAGCACGAAGCCGCGGTCGACGCCGCGCCGACGGCGGGTTCCGCGCAGCATCATCCAGCCGCTGGCAAAGGCGTCGGCATAGTCACCGAAGCGGCGCATCCAGGTGCTGCCGCCAGCCGAGGGCGGGGCGAGGATGATGGCGTGCTTCAGGCGCGGATCGCCCTTCTTCAGGTCGCCCGCATAGACGGTCGGCGGCAAATAGATGCCGCCCTCGCGATAGACCTTGTTCAGCGGCTCTACCGCGCCATGCACGACGATGGTGCCGATGCTTTCATCCAGGCCGTGCAGGATGCGCTGCGCCTTGCCGAAGGCATAGCAGAACAGCACGCTGGCGCGCCCGGCCGCGGCGTTGGCGCGCCACCAGTCATTGATCTCGCGGAAGACCTCGGTCTGCGCCGGCCACTTGTAGATCGGCAGGCCGAAGGTCGATTCGGTGATGAAGGTATGGCAGCGCACCGGCTCGAACGGCGCGCAGGTGCCGTCCGGCTCGACCTTGTAGTCGCCCGAAGCGACCCAGACTTCGCCCTTGTATTCCAGGCGCACCTGGGCCGAGCCGAGCACGTGGCCAGCGGGATGGAAGCTGAGCTTTACGCCGTGATGCTCGATGGAATCGCCATAGGCCAGCGTTTGCAGCGGCATGTCGGCGGCGATGCGCGAGCGCAGGATGCCTTCGCTGTCGCTGGAAGCCAGGTAATGACCCATGCCCCAGCGCGCGTGGTCGCCATGGGCGTGGGTTATGACGGCGCGATCGACCGGCCGCCAGGGGTCGATATAGAAATCACCGGGCGGGCAATACAGCCCTTCGGGGCGGGCAACGACAAGGTCCATGAGTACAGGCGCTTTGCGGGCTTGTAGGTTTGGAGCGCGGTGTGGCGCTGCGAGTTCGCCCGGTACGACGGCGGGCAGAAGCTCGCCGGCTGTTGCGCTGTCAGTCCGCCAGCTTGAGGTGCGATATGTCCGGCTTGGGCCCGTCGACGGCGCGCGGCATCTCGCCCATGTTGCTGCCCACCGGAGCCAGGCTGAATTGCGAAAGGTCTACACGCGGGGCTTCGGGTTCGGGACGGGCGTCCTGCAGGTCGACGCCAACCGGTGCGATACCGAAGTCCGGCGCCTCGACGTCGCTGAAGGCGGCCATGTATTCATCCCGCGGCGTCACCTTCAGTGCGCCAGGTGTCTCGCCGGGCCGAGCCGTTGCAGGTGCGGTACTCGCAGGGGGAGCGGAAGGGGTGGCGGCTGGTGGCGGCGCCAGTTCGATCTCCTCGACATCCACCGGCATCGGTTTGACCTCGACCTGGGCACCGGCGCGCTCCATGGCCTGGCGGTATTTTTCCACCGCAGCGAAGTCCAGGTTCTGCTTGATCACGATGCGGCGCCCGGAGAACAGCAGCGCGATGCGCTGGGCATCGGCCTGGAACAGCCTGGTCAGGTTGGCTTCGACCTGTTCGAGCTTCGCGCCGGGGAGCAGCTGGCCGGAAAAGGCAATCTCGTAGAGGCTCATGGGTTGCTCCTTGTAGCGCTGGCGGGTGGGGACGGCCATGCCGTCGTCTGGTGAGAAGTTAAACGAGGTGGCGATGATCTGGCAAAGCGCGAAATGCTGCGCTTGTCGGCGTCACAACTTCGCCAGGCATGCCTCAAGGCAGCGGCGCGAAGAGCGCTTCGATGTCCTGCTCGGCGAGCTGCCAGCCGCCTTCACCGCTGCCCTCGAGCACGCCGGCGGCCAGCTCGGCCTTGCGCGCCTGCAGCTCGCGGATACGTTCCTCGACGGTGCCGCGGGTAATCAGACGATAGACGAACACCGGCTTGTCCTGCCCGATGCGATAGGCGCGGTCGGTAGCCTGGTTCTCGGCAGCGGGGTTCCACCAGGGGTCGTAATGGATCACCGTGTCGGCGGTCGTCAGGTTCAGTCCGGTGCCGCCGGCCTTCAGGCTGATGAGAAACAGCGGCACTTCGCCGGCCTGGAAGCGTTCGACCGGCGTGCGTCGATCGTCGGTCTCGCCGGTCAGCTTGACGTAGGTGATGCCGCGCTTGAGCAGCGCCTGTTCGATCAGCGCCAGCATCGAGGTGAACTGGGAAAACAGCAGCACGCGGCGTCCTTCGCTCATCAGCTCGTCGAGCATGTCCAGCAGGCTGTCCAGCTTGCCCGAGCTGCTGCCGCGAGACGTCGCAACGGCATCGCCCTTGAGCAGGCGCAGATCGCAGCAGACCTGACGCAGCTTGAGCAGCGCCTCGAGGATGACCATCTGGCTGCGTGCCAGGCCCTTGCGCTCGATTTCATCGCGGACCTTGCGGTCCATGGCCAGGCGTAGCGTCTCGTAGCGTTCGCGCTGGGCGGGCGACAGCTCGACCCAGTGGACGAACTCGTTCTTCGCTGGCAGCTCGGTGGCCACCTGTTCCTTGGTGCGGCGCAGCAGGAACGGCCGGATGCGAGCGCGCAGATGCGCCAGCCGGGCCTCGTCGCCGTGCTTCTCGATGGGGTTGCGGTAGTCCTGGGTGAAGCGCCGCGCATCGCCGAGCCAACCGGGCATGAGGAAGTGGAACAGCGACCATAGCTCGCCCAGGTGGTTTTCCAATGGCGTGCCGGACAGGCACAGCCGTTGCCGGGTCTGCAGCTCGCGCACCGCCTGGGCGGCCTTGCTGGAGGGGTTCTTGATGTGCTGCGCCTCGTCGAGGATCAGCAGATGCAGCGGTTGCTCGCGCAGCACGGCGATGTCGCGTGTGAGCAGGGCATAACTGGTCAGCAACAGGTCGTGATCGACGAGTTCGGCGAAGTGCTTCTGTCGGCCGCTACCGGTAAGCTTCAGCAGACGCAGCCCAGGCGCGAAGCGGGCCGCTTCATCCTGCCAGTTGGGGATCAGGCTGGTGGGCATCACCACCAGCGTAGGGCGATCCAGACGTCCGGCCTGCTTTTCGGCGAGGATGTGCGCCAGGCTCTGCAGTGTCTTGCCGAGGCCCATGTCATCGCCGAGGATGCCGCCGGCGCCCAGTTCGCGCAGGGTCTGCATCCAGGCCAGGCCCTGCAGCTGGTAGGGCCGCAGGGTGGCGTTCAGCGCGCTCGGCGGTTGGCCAGGCTGAGTGCCTGGGCTGTGCAGACGTCGGGCGAATGCACGCAACCGCTCGCCTCCGCGCCAGTGTGCTGCCACGCTTTCTAGACCGGCCAGGCGTGCGCCGTCGGCCTTGCTCAGACGCAGCGCGGGGCCATCCATCGGCTCGCGCATATAGAGTTCGCCAAGGGTCGCCAGGATCGGCTTGATGCGGGCGAAGGGCAGGGCGACCTGCAGCGGTTGTCCGTCGCGTCGCTCCAGCTGCACGCGCAGTTGCTCGTCATCGCCCCGCTGGGCCAGTGCACGCGGCGTGAGCAGCTGAGGGCTCTGGCGGATCAGGCGCAGGAGCACGGGCAGGATGCCGACGCGCTGGCCATCGACGACAATACCGAGGTCGAGGTCGAACCAGTCGTCCGCCGCGGATTCGTCGATCTCGGCGTACCAGCTGTCGATGGCGGTCAGGTCGTAGGCGAAGCCCGGGTGAATGTCGATCTGCCAGCCCTGACGACGCAGCTCCGGCAGCTGCTGCTGGACGAACCTGATCCAGGCCTCTTCGCCGGGCAGCTGGAACATCTCCGCCGACTCCTTCGGCAAGGCCAGGCTCTGGCGCAACGCGGGACGGAAGCCCAGTTGCTCCAGCTGCTTGCGCAATGCCTGCTCGGCCTGCGGCTGGCGGGCGATGAGCTGGAGCTCGTCGTCCGCCGGATGGCGAATGCGCTCGCCGTCGCGCTTGCCGTGCACGCGCGCTGAGCCATAGAGAAACGCCAGGCCCGCCCGGTGCTGGTACTCGCTGACCATGCGCCGGTTGCCGGGCTGGTAGTTGGTCGCCAGATGGCTGCCCAGGCTGAGCTGCGGCACTGGCGCGAGATCGTCGATCCGCCGCTCCGGACGCGAAGGCAGTGCTGGGACCAAGGTTCAGGCCCCCGCTGCAGGGATGCGATGCCGCCGCCGGGGGCGCAAAGGCAACAGGCTCATAGCCGTCTGAGCTCGATCAGCAGTCCGAGGCTGTCGTGATCGATGTAGGTCAGTCGGCCGGGTACCAGGCGGACCCGCTGCGTCAGGCGTTCGCTGGCGAGCAGCTGGCCGTACCCGCCGAAGCGGTTGACCCAGAACGTCATGTCCGTCTGCATGTAGCGGCCCGGTCGCAGCTTCAGCGTACCCTGGATCGGATAGTGTTCGAAGTGGCGCTGGCCCTGGTGAATGGCGATGGCCGGGCCGTCGTCGCTGACCGGCTGCTGCCAGGCGCGGTGCAGCAGCACCTGATAACCCTGCCCCGGGGTCAGCCGGGCGGCGATGTGCTCCAGCGCCGGCTGCCGCTCGGCGCGGCGCTCCAGCGGCCGGGCTTGCCGTGCCCAGTCGTAAGGCGCGTGCTGGCTGGCCTCCAGCGGCGTGGCGTGGCGGAACAGGATCAGCTCGACGCGATACAGCGCCTCGGCGTGCACCTGCGGCGCCAGCCACAATAACAACAGGGCCAGATAGCGACGCGGCATCTAGGAACCTTGCTCGTTGGGCGCCAGCCGCTCAAGCAGCGCTTCCAGGGTGTTGAAGCGCTCCTCGGGACGCTCCATGGGCACCTGGAATTTGAACAGCGTGGCGCCTTCGAACTTGTAGCGGTTCGGCTGGCTCTGGATCAGCTTGATCAGCACCATCGGGTCAACCGAAGTGTCGGCCGAGAACTCGATGCGTCCGCCCTGCGGGCCGGCGTCGATCTTGGTGATGCCCAGCTTTTCGGCCTGCAGCTTGAGCAGGGTCAGGCGCACCAGGTTCTTGGTCGGTTCGGGCAGCAGGCCGAAGCGGTCGATCATCTCAACCTGCAGTTCCTTCAGGCCGTCCTCATCGGCGGCGTTGGCGATGCGCTTGTAAAGAATCAGGCGCGCATGCACGTCCGGCAGATAGTCCTCGGGGATCAGTGCCGGTAGGCGCAGGTTGATTTCCGGGCCGCCACCGAGCGGCTGCTCCAGGTTTGGCTGTTCGCCCTTGCGGATGGCCTTGACCGCGCGCTCGAGCATCTCCATGTAGAGGGTGAAGCCGACGGCCTGGATCTGCCCGCTCTGGCCTTCGCCGAGCAGCTCGCCGGCACCGCGGATCTCCAGGTCGTGGGTGGCCAGGACGAAGCCGGCACCGAGGTCCTGGGCGTTGGCGATGGCTTCCAGACGCTTCTGCGCATCATCGGTCATGGCCTTGCGCGGTGGGGTGAGCAGATAGGCATAGGCCTGGTGATGGCTACGGCCGACGCGGCCGCGCAGCTGGTGCAGCTGGGCCAGGCCGAACTTGTCGGCGCGCTCGATGATGATGGTGTTGGCGCTGGGCACATCGATGCCGGTTTCGATGATGGTCGAGGCCACCAGCACGTTGAAGCGCTTGTGGTAGAAGTCGCTCATCACCTGCTCGAGGTCGCGTTCGCGCATCTGTCCGTGGCCGATGGCGATGCGTGCCTCGGGCACCAGCGCCTGCAGGTCGGCGGCGCACTTCTCGATGGTCTTGACGTCGTTGTGCAGGTAATAGACCTGGCCGCCGCGCAGCAGCTCGCGCAGCAGCGCTTCCTTGATGGTCGGGTTGTTGGCCTCCATGACGAAGGTGCGCACCGACAGCCGGCGCGCCGGCGGCGTGGCGATGATCGACAGGTCGCGCATGCCGGCGATGGACATGTTCAGCGTGCGCGGAATCGGCGTGGCGGTCAGGGTGAGGATGTCCACCTCGCTGCGCAGCGCCTTGAGCTGCTCCTTCTGACGTACTCCGAAGCGATGTTCCTCGTCGATGATGACCAGCCCCAGGTTGCTGAACTTGACGTCGTCCTGCAGCAGCTTGTGGGTACCGATGAGGATGTCGATCTTGCCTTCGGCCAACTCGGTGATGGCGTTCTGCACTTCCTTGGCCGACTTGAAACGGCTCATCACCTCGACCCGTACCGGCCAGTCGGCGAAGCGGTCGCGGAAACTGT
The DNA here is from genome assembly GCF_041381355.1 of Pseudomonas sp. LM13. NCBI lineage: Bacteria > Pseudomonadati > Pseudomonadota > Gammaproteobacteria > Pseudomonadales > Pseudomonadaceae > Pseudomonas > Pseudomonas sp. LM13. The sequence goes on along the minus strand of NZ_JACBXH010000003.1, from coordinate 103,828 downwards.
TGTAGTGCTGCTGGGCGAGCAGGGTGGTCGGTACCAGTACGCCGACCTGTTTGCCGCCATGCACGGCGATAAAGGCGGCGCGCATGGCGACTTCGGTCTTGCCGAAGCCGACGTCGCCACACACCAGACGGTCCATTGGCTTGACCGAGAGCAGGTCCTCGCGCACCGCGTCGATGGCGGCCTGCTGGTCCGGCGTTTCCTCGAAGGGGAAGCCGGCGGCGAAGGTTTCGTAGTCGACCTGCGGGTCCTTGAAGGCATAGCCCTGGCGCGCGGCGCGGCGGGCGTAGATGTCGAGCAGTTCTGCAGCCACGTCGCGTACCTGCTCGGCGGCCTTGCGCTTGGCTTTCTGCCAGGTTTCCGAGCCGAGCTTGTGCAGTGGCGCCAGGGCGTCGTCGCTGCCGGTATAGCGGGCGATCAGGTGCAGGCTGGCGACCGGCACGTAGAGCTTGGCCTCGTCGGCGTACTGCAGCAGGAGGAATTCCTGCGCCTGGCCTTCGATTTCCAGGGTGACCAGCCCCTGATAGCGGCCGACCCCATGATCGATATGCACCACCGGCGCGCCTTCGCGCAGCTCGGTGAGGTTCTTGATGACGTTGTCGCCGCCGTCGCGACTCTTCTCGCGCCGCCGGCGTTGCATGACGCGCTGGCCGAACAGCGGGCTTTCCGCGACCAGGGCGACTTCGTCCAGCAGCAAGCCTTCGTCGAGCGGGGCGATGGCGATCGCCAGGCGCTCCTCGCTGGCGAGGAACCCGTCCCAGCCTTCGACTTCCTGCGGGCGCAGCTTCAGGCGCGCCAGCAGCTCCAGCAGCACTTCGCGGCGCCCCGCGGACTCGGCGGTGAACAGCACGCGCCCCGGAAAACTGTCGAGGAACTGGCGCAGCTTGCCCAGTGGCTCGCTGGCCTTGGATTCGATCGCCAGTTCCGGCAGGGGCTGCGCGGGGAAGCGCTCGCGGCCGATACCCGGTTCCACGTCCTGCTGGCTGGCGACCACGCGAGGCCACAGCTTGAGTCGGGCGAAGCAGTCTTCCACCGGCATAAACAGCTCGGCCGGCGGCAGCAGCGGCCGCTCGGGGTCGACGCGGCGCTCCTCGTAACGATTGCGCACGTCGTTCCAGAACTGCTCGGCGGCCTGCTCGATGCCGGGCAGGGAGAACACCTGGCTGTCTTCGGGCAGGTAGTCGAAGAGGGTCGCCGTCTCCTCATAGAAAAGCGGCAGGTAGTACTCGATACCGGCAGGCGTGATGCCGGTGGACAGGTCCTGGTAGATCGGGCAGCGGCGGAAGTCGACGTCGAAACGCTCGCGGAAACGTGCGCGGAAGCCGGTGACCGCTTCCTTCTTCAGCGGAAATTCCCGGGCCGGCAGCAGGCGGATCGACTCCACCTTGTCGATGGAACGCTGGTTCTCTGGATCGAAGGTGCGCAGGGTTTCGATCTCGTCATCGAACAGGTCGATGCGGTAGGGCAGGGCGCTACCCATGGGGAACAGATCGATCAACGCGCCGCGCACGGCAAACTCGCCATGTTCGTAGACCGTGTCCACGCAGCGATAGCCGGCCGCCTCCAGACGCAGGCGCATCTGCTCGACATCCAGCTTCTGTCCCACATCCAGCACCAGGCTCGAACCGAGCAGAAAGCGCTTCGGCGCCAGCCTGTGTAGGGCAGTGGTGATCGGCACTACCAGCACGCCATGGCTCAGTTCAGGCAGCTGGTAGAGCGTGGCGATGCGCTGGGAAACGATGTCCTGGTGCGGCGAGAACAGGTCGTAGGGCAGCGTTTCCCAATCCGGAAAATGCAGAACCGGCAGATCCGGAGCGAAGAAGGCGAGTTCTTCCTGCAGGCGCTCGGCGCTCTGGCTGTCGGCGGTGAGGAGGAGCGTGAAGCGTTTGGCGTTGCTGGCTGCTTCGGCAATCGCCAGGCTCAGCGCGGCTCCTGGAAGATTGCCCCAATGTTGCTTGCCGCTGGCGGCAGGCAGAGGGGGAAGGCGCAAGACGGACACGAGTGGGCGTGGCTCCGATGGAAAAAATAGGCCGCCGGGATTGTAACTATCGAGGCGCTTGGCTGTCAGTGTTTCGTCCGCTGCAGATTGCCGACGCTAGGGTGCGCCGTCATAATGTAGCCCCTTTTCTCAGCCCCTACATGTTGGAAGGAACTGCCCGTGACTCAGAAGCCCGACCAGTGTCTTGGTGAATGGATTGACCGCGAAGCCCTCGCCGAAGCGATGATTCCGCTGATTGGTCAGCTGTATCGCAACAACAACGTGGTGACTTCGATCTACGGTCGTGGCCTGATCAACCGTTCGGTGATCGCCATCCTCAAGGCGCACCGTTTCGCCCGTCACCGCATCGCCGACGAAACCGAGCTGTCGGTGCATGACACCTTCCAGATCCTCAAGACCATGAGCGAGATGAACCTCGGCGCCGCCTCGGTCGATCTCGGCAAGCTGGTCGCCAAGTACAAGGATGCCGGCAACGGCCGCAGCCTCGAGCAGTTCGTGCGCGAAGAGCTGGCCGAGGTCGCCGACAAGCGTCACGCGGCTACCGGGCACAAGGGCACTGACGTCGTGTTGTACGGCTTCGGCCGCATCGGCCGCCTGCTGGCGCGCATCCTGATCGAGAAGACCGGTGGTGGCGACGGCCTGCGCCTGCGCGCCATCGTCGTGCGCAAGGGCGCCGACAACGATCTGGTCAAGCGCGCCAGCCTGCTGCGTCGCGACTCGGTGCATGGTCCTTTCGATGGCACCATCACCATCGATGAAGAGAACAACACCATCACCGCCAACGGCAATCTGATCCAGGTGATCTACTCCAACGATCCGGCCTCGGTCGACTACACCCAGTACGGCATCGAGAATGCACTGCTGGTGGACAACACCGGCAAGTGGCGCGACGCCGAAGGTTTGGGTCAGCACCTCAAGTGCCCGGGCGTCGCTCGCGTCGTATTGACCGCGCCAGGCAAGGGTGAGCTGAAGAACATCGTGCATGGCATCAACCATGGCGACATCACCGCCGATGACAAGATCATCTCTGCCGCGTCCTGCACCACCAACGCCATCGTGCCGGTGCTCAAGGCAGTGAACGATCAGTACGGTATCGTCAACGGTCACGTCGAGACCGTGCATTCCTACACCAACGACCAGAACCTGATCGACAACTTCCACAAGGGCAGTCGTCGTGGTCGCAGCGCCGCGCTGAACATGGTCATCACCGAGACCGGTGCCGCCACTGCAGCCGCCAAGGCGCTGCCGGTGCTCAAGGGCAAGCTGACCGGCAACGCCATCCGCGTGCCCACGCCGAACGTGTCCATGGCCATCCTCAACCTGAACCTCGAGAAAGCCACCAGCCGTGACGAGATCAACGAGTACCTGCGCCAGATGGCCATGCACTCTGACCTGCAGAAGCAGATCGACTTCGTCAACTCGCAGGAAGTTGTATCCACTGATTTCGTCGGTTCGCGTCATGCCGGCGTAGTGGACGCCGAGGCGACCATCTGCAACGACAACCGCGTCGTGCTGTACGTCTGGTACGACAACGAGTTCGGTTACAGCTGCCAGGTCGTGCGCGTGATGGAGGACATGGCCGGGGTCAACCCGCCAGCCTTCCCGCGTTAAGCGCTGCGGAAGTGACAAATAACGGGAGCCTCGGCTCCCGTTTTTCGTTTTCTGGACGGCTGGTCTCGTGTTGCGAACGGGCTAGCCTGAGCCGTCGCCCGCCCGACCCGCCACCGTGCTTCGGTATTTTTGCTTCTCTTGTTTCGAGTCAAAAATCCGCAATGCTTGGGTGGTCAGTCAAGGTGCGCGACCTCTATAATCGGGCGGATTTTTTACCTGGGTCCGCGACATGGTGTCGCGCCAATAACCTATTGGCGCGCGCGGCGCAATCCTACTTTGCGCCATGCCGCTGGATCTGCAAAAAAAGCTTTCTAAAATCAGTGGTTAGGCAAACCGATGATCAATATAAAACGAGGGCTCGATCTGCCCATAGCCGGTGCCCCGGCGCAGCGTATCGAGGCCGGCAGGCCCGTGCGCAGCGTCGCGGTCATTGGCTTCGACTATCCGACGATGAAGCCGACCATGGCCGTTCAGGTCGGTGATCGGGTCAAGCTGGGGCAGCTCCTTTTTTCCGACAAGAAGTCGCCGGGCGTAAACTACACCGCGCCCGGTGCCGGCGTTGTCAGTGCGGTGCATCGCGGCGAGAAGCGTGTGCTGCAATCGGTGGTCATCGACCTCGATGGCGATGAGGAAGTCACCTTCGCGAGCTATTCTCCAGCCCAGCTGGATGGTCTGAGCAGCGAGCAGGTGCGTGAAAACCTGCAGCAGTCCGGCCTGTGGACCGCGCTGCGCACGCGTCCGTTCAGCAAGGTCCCGGCGATCGATGCCACGCCTGCCTCGATTTTCGTCACCGCCATCGATACGCATCCGTTAGCCGCTGATCCTGCGGTGATCATCGCCGAGCAGGCGGAAGCCTTCGAGGCAGGCCTGAAGGTACTCGGCAACCTGGGCAAAGTGTTCCTGTGCAAAGCGCCGAATGCCTCGTTGCCTGGCGAGTCCCTGGCCAAGGTTCAGGTCGAAAGCTTCAACGGTCCGCATCCTGCCGGGCTGGCTGGCACGCACATTCACTTCCTCGATCCGGTCAGCGCCAGCAAGAGCGTCTGGACTATCGGTTATCAGGACGTGATCGCGGTCGGCAAGCTGTTCACCAGCGGCCGTCTGTCGGTCGAGCGCGTCGTTTCCTTGGCCGGCCCGGTGGTCGAGCAGCCACGTCTGGTTCGTGCCCGTCTCGGTGCCAATCTCGACGAGCTGACCGCCGGTGAGCTGCAGCCCGGCGCCAACCGCGTCGTATCAGGCTCGGTGCTCGGCGGTCGTACCGCTCACGGCGCGTTCGCCTACCTTGGTCGCTATCACCAGCAAGTGTCGTGCCTGCGCGAAGGTAAAGAGCGCGAGATGCTGCACTACCTGCGTGCCGGTGTGGAGAAGCACTCGATCCTCAACATCTATATCTCCAAGCTGATGGGTGGCAAGAAGTTCGCCTTCTCCACATCCACCAACGGCAGTCCGCGCGCCATGGTGCCGGTGGGCAACTACGAGGAGGTCATGCCTCTGGACGTGCTGCCGACCCAGCTGCTGCGCGCCCTGATCGTGGGCGACACCGAGGTGGCGCAGAAGCTCGGCTGCCTGGAGCTGGATGAAGAAGATCTGGCGCTGTGCACTTATGTTTGTGCCGGCAAGTACGAATACGGCCCGATCCTGCGGGACAATCTGACCCGCATCGAGAAGGAGGGTTAAGCATGGGCATTCGCGCATTCCTCGACAAGATCGAGCATCACTTCGAAAAAGGCGGCAAGTACGAAAAGTGGTACGCACTGTACGAAGCGGCCGACACCTTCCTCTATCGTCCCGGTAGCGTCACCAAGACCACCGCTCATGTGCGCGACGGCATCGACCTCAAGCGCATGATGATCACTGTCTGGTTGTGCACCTTCCCGGCGATGTTCTTCGGTATGTGGAACACCGGCTATCAGGCCAACCTGATCTACGCGCAGAGCCCCGATCTGCTGGCTGCCCAGGAAGGCTGGCGGTTCGCACTAATCGGTGCACTGGCCGGCTTCGATCCCAACAGCCTGTGGGACAACTTCATCCAGGGCGCGGCCTACTTCCTGCCCATCTACGCGGTGACCTTCATCGTCGGTGGTTTCTGGGAAGTGCTGTTCGCCTCGATCCGTAAGCATGAAGTAAACGAAGGCTTCTTCGTCACCTCCGTGCTGTTCGCCCTGATTCTGCCGCCGACCATTCCGCTGTGGCAGGTCGCGCTAGGCATCAGCTTCGGCGTGGTGATCGGCAAGGAGATCTTCGGCGGTACCGGCAAGAACTTTCTGAACCCGGCGCTGACCGCGCGCGCGTTCCTGTTCTTCGCTTACCCGGCGCAGATGTCCGGTGATGCTGTGTGGACCGCGGTCGATGGTTATGCCGGTGCAACCGCGCTGAGCCTGGGCTTCGCCGGTGGTATCGAGAACGTCGTCCAGAGCGGCATCACCTGGATGGACGCCTTCGTCGGCACCATTCATGGCTCGATCGGTGAAACCAGCACCCTGGCGATCTTCATCGGTGGCGTCGTCCTGATCGGCAGCAAGATCGCCTCCTGGCGCATCGTCTCCGGTGTCATGCTGGGCATGATCGGTCTGAGCACGCTGTTCAACCTGATCGGCTCGGACACCAACCCGTTGTTCGGGATGCCCTGGTACTGGCATATGGTCGTCGGCGGTTTCGCCTTCGGCATGATCTTCATGGCGACCGACCCGGTGTCGGCTTCCATGACCAACACCGGCAAGTGGGTGTTCGGTGCCCTGATCGGCGTGATGGTCGTGCTGATCCGCGTGGTCAATCCCGCCTTCCCCGAAGGCATGATGCTGGCGATCCTGTTCGCCAACCTGTGTGCGCCGCTGATTGACCATTTCGTCATTCAGGCCAATATCAAGCGGAGGCTGGCACGTAATGTCTAGTCAGAAAGAATCCACCGTTCGCACGCTGACGGTAGCCCTGTTGGTCTGCCTGGTGTGCTCCATCTTCGTCGCCGGTGCTGCCGTGGCACTGCGTCCGACCCAGCAGGAAAACCGCCTGCTGGACAAACAGCGCAGCATCCTGGCGATCGCCGGCCTCGGCGAGCCGGGCATGTCCGGTAATCAGGTCAAGCAGCTGTTCAACGAGCGCATCGTTGCTCGTCTGGTCAATCTGGAAACCGGCAAGTTCAGCGACGAATTCGATGCCAAGACCTTCGATCCGCTCGCAGCGGCCAAAGATCCTGCACTGTCCAAAGCGCTGCCGAGCGAACAGGACATCGCTTCGATCAAGCGTCGTGAGCGTTACAGTACCGTCTATATCGTCGAAGCTCAGGGCGAAGGCGAGATCGATACGCTGATTCTGCCGGTTCGCGGTTACGGTCTGTGGTCCACCCTCTATGGCTTCATGGCTGTCAAGGGTGATCTGAATACCGTTGCCGGCTTCGGCTTCTATCAGCACGGCGAAACTCCGGGCCTCGGTGGCGAGGTCGACAATCCGAAGTGGCGTGGCATGTGGCCTGGCAAGGAACTGTACGACGACAACGGCGACCTGGCCGTGCAGATCGTCAAGGGCGGTGTCGACCCACAGAGCCCGAAAGCCGACCATCAGGTCGATGCCCTGGCCGGTGCGACCCTGACCAGCAATGGTGTCAACGCGCTGTTGCACTTCTGGTTGGGCGAGAACGGCTTCGGTCCATTTATCGCTAATCTGCGCGCTGGGGAGGCTTGATCATGTCGCAACCCACTGTCAAAGAAGTTCTGCTCAATCCGATCTTCAACAACAACCCCATCGGCCTGCAGATTCTCGGAATCTGCTCGGCACTGGCGGTCACCTCCAACCTGAACACGGCGCTGGTGATGTCTGTCGCGCTGACGTTGGTGGTGGCGTTCTCCAACTTGTTCATTTCGATGATCCGCAGCCAGATCCCCAACTCGATCCGCATGATCGTGCAGATGGTGATCATTGCGTCGCTGGTGATTCTGGTTGATCAGGTGCTCAAGGCCTACGCCTTCTCGCTGTCCAAGCAGCTGTCGGTGTTCGTCGGTCTGATCATCACCAACTGCATCGTGATGGGTCGTGCGGAAGCCTTTGCCATGCAGAACCCGCCGCTGCTGTCGTTCTTCGACGGTATCGGCAACGGCCTGGGCTACAGCGCCATGCTGATCGCGCTCGGCATCGTTCGCGAACTGTTCGGAGCTGGCAAGCTGATGGGTTACACCATTATTCCAGTTGTGAACGACGGTGGTTGGTATCAGCCCAACGGCTTGCTGCTGCTGCCACCTTCGGCGTTCTTCCTGATCGGTCTGTTCATCTGGGGCATTCGCACCTGGAAGAAGGAACAGGTCGAGAAGCCTGCCTTCAAGATGGCGCCGCAAGTCTCGAACAAGGAGGCTTACTAATGGAGCACTACATCAGCTTGTTCGTCCGTGCGGTGTTCATCGAGAACATGGCGCTGGCGTTCTTCCTCGGCATGTGTACCTTCATCGCGATTTCCAAAAAGGTGGAAACCGCAATCGGCCTGGGTATCGCGGTCATCGTGGTGCAGGCCATTACCGTGCCTGCCAACAACCTGATCTACACCTACCTGCTGAAAGCCGGTGCGTTGTCTTGGGCAGGATTGCCAGATGTGGACCTGAGCTTTCTCGGTCTGCTCAGCTATATCGGCGTGATCGCGGCCATTGTGCAAATCTTGGAAATGCTGCTGGATAAGTACGTACCTAGCCTCTACAACGCACTGGGCGTATTCCTGCCGCTGATCACCGTGAACTGCGCCATCATGGGCGGCACTTTGTTCATGGTCGAGCGTGACTACAACCTGGGCGAGAGTGTCGTCTACGGGTTCGGCTCCGGCGCATCCTGGGCGCTGGCCATTGCTTTGCTGGCCGGTATTCGCGAGAAACTGAAATACAGCGATGTTCCGGATGGGTTGCAGGGGTTGGGTATCACCTTCATCACCATCGGACTGATGTCGCTGGGCTTCATGTCTTTCTCTGGCGTACAGCTGTAAGGACGGAACGAACTGATGAGTTACGAAATTTTCCTCGCCATCGGTATGTTCACCGCCATCGTGCTTGCGCTGGTGGTGATCATCTTGGCTGCACGCGCCAAGCTGGTATCCAGCGGTGACGTGTCAATCGAAATCAACGGTGAGCGTACGATTACCGTGCCCGCCGGTGGCAAGTTGCTGCAGACCCTGGCCGCCAACAACATCTTCCTCTCGTCAGCCTGTGGTGGCGGCGGTACCTGCGCGCAGTGCAAGTGCATCGTCGAGAGCGGTGGTGGCGAGATGCTGCCTACCGAGGAGTCGCACTTCACCCGTCGTGAGGCGGGCGAAGGCTGGCGCCTGTCCTGTCAGACTCCGGTCAAGGCGGACATGAAGATCGAAGTGCCGGAAGAAGTCTTCGGCGTGAAGAAGTGGGAATGCACCGTCGAGTCCAACCCCAACGTCGCGACCTTCATCAAGGAACTGACACTCAAGCTGCCGGAAGGCGAGAACGTCGACTTCCGCGCTGGTGGTTATGTGCAGCTCGAGTGCCCGCCGCATGAAGTGCGTTACCGGGACTTCGACATTCAGGAAGAGTATCGCGGCGACTGGGACAAGTTCGACCAGTGGAAGTACGTGTCGAAGTGCGACGAGACCGTGATTCGTGCGTACTCCATGGCTAACTATCCGGAAGAGCGTGGCCTGGTGAAGTTCAACATCCGTATCGCTTCGCCGCCGCCGGGTCGTGACGATATTCCGCCGGGCAAGATGTCGTCTTACGTGTTCAGCCTCAAGCCGGGCGACAAGATCACCGTCTATGGTCCGTTCGGTGAATTCTTCGCCAAGGACACCGACGCGGAGATGGTTTTCATCGGCGGTGGTGCGGGTATGGCACCGATGCGCTCGCACATCTTCGACCAGCTCAAGCGTCTCAAGTCCAAGCGCAAGATGAGCTTCTGGTATGGCGCGCGCTCCATGCGCGAGGCGTTCTACGTCGAGGAGTACGACCAGCTTCAGGCCGAGAATCCCAACTTCGAATGGCATCTGGCCCTGTCCGACCCGCTGCCTGAAGATAACTGGGATGGTCCGACCGGCTTCATCCACAACGTGCTGTATGAGAACTATCTGAAGGACCACCCGGCTCCGGAGGACTGCGAGTTCTACATGTGCGGCCCGCCCATGATGAATGCCTCGGTCATCAAGATGCTCACCGACCTGGGTGTGGAGCCGGAGAACATCCTGCTCGACGACTTCGGCGGCTAGCATGATCCGAGCTTCACTCTGGTCCACTGCTGTCGCGTCTCTCCAGCCCGTCATCGCTGTCGCTTTCGCGACAGCCCTGACGGGCTGTCTGTTTCAGGACAAGGTCGAAGCCTTCACCGGGCCGACCATGGGCAGTACCTATACGGTCAAGTACGTGCGCAGTGGCGATGTTCCGGCCAAGGACGTGCTGCATGGTGAGGTCGAGGCCATCCTCGCCGACCTCGACAAGCAGCTGTCCACCTATCGCAGCGATTCCGACGTCGAGCGCTTCAATGCCCTGCCGGGCGGTAGCTGTGAGCCGATGCCGGATATGGTGCGCGAATTAGTCGCAGCGGGCGATCAGCTATCGGCCGACAGCGAAGGCGCATTCGATCTTACACTCGAGCCTCTGCTCAACCTGTGGGGCTTTGGTCCGCAAGGTCGCGCCACACAGGTTCCGTCGGCGGAAGATATTGAGGCCGCACGGGCGTTGACCGGCCATCGGCATCTGCGCATCGATGGCGATCAGTTGTGCAAGGCGGTGGCGGTACAGCTGGACTTCAACAGCATCGCTGCCGGTTATGCCGTCGATCGCGTTGTCGATCGTTTGAAGGCGCTGGGCGTCCAGAGTTACCTGGTGGAAATCACCGGGGAGCTCAAGGCTGAGGGCCGCAAGCCTGATGGTGCACCGTGGCGCATAGCCATTGAAGCGCCCAGGGATGACCAGCGGGTTGCGCAAAAGATCGTCGAACTCGATGGTCTGGGCGTATCCACCTCCGGCGACTATCGAAACTATTTCGAGCAGGACGGCCGGCGTTATTCACATACCCTGGACCCGCAAAGCGGCAGACCGATCGAGCATCACCTCGCTGCGGTGACGGTCATCGATAAATCGACTTTGCGTGCTGACGGGTTGTCTACCGCGTTGATGGTGCTCGGCCCCGAGCGGGGGCTGGCACTGGCAGAGCGTAATGCGATCGCCGCGTTCTTCGTCGTGCGCGAGGGGCAAGGCTTCGTAACAACGAGCACCAAGGCTTTTGACGAGCTGTTCGGTGCGGGAGTAGAGCAATGACTTGGTTACTGGTTTTTCTGGTGATGCTGCTTGTGGTATTCGGCATGGCCATCGGCGTGATCATGGGACGCAAGCCCATCGCGGGTTCCTGCGGGGGTATCGCCAATCTGGGCATCGAGAAGGAGTGCTCCATCTGTGGCGGTAGCCGCGAGAAGTGCGAAGAAGTGAACGAGGCGAAGAACGCGGGCAATACCGATCTCGCCTACGACGCGACAAAGCGTTGATGTAACCCTTCGCGCGCCCAGGCAGCCGTGAGCGGAGATGCCTGGTCGGTCCCGCTGAGAAGGCGTGCGGGCAATGCTGGTTTGCGTCCTTGGACATCGGCGAATTCGTTGACAGCGGCGGCGTCTTCCGCTGCGTTTTCAGGAGTGTATATGGCGGTCTATAACTACGATTTGGTTGTACTGGGTTCCGGTCCCGCCGGGGAGGGCGCGGCCATCAACGCCGTGAAGGCGGGGCGCAAGGTCGCCGTGGTTGACAATCGTCCGCTCGTAGGAGGTAACTGCACGCATCTGGGGACCATCCCGTCCAAGGCGCTGCGCCATTCGGTGCGGCAGATCATGCAGTACAACACCAATCCGCTGTTCCGCCAGATCGGTGAGCCGCGCTGGTTCTCCTTTCCCGACGTGCTGAAAAGCGCCGAGAAGGTCATCAGCAAGCAGGTCACCTCCCGTACCAGCTATTACGCCCGCAACCGCATCGACACCTTTTTCGGTACCGCCAGCTTCTCCGACGAGCAGAGCGTTGAAGTGGTCTGCCTTAACGGCATGGTGGAAAAGCTGGTTGCCAGCCAGTTCGTCATCGCCACCGGCTCCCGTCCTTATCGGCCGGCCGATATCGACTTCAACCACCCGCGCATTTACGACAGCGATACCATCTTAACCCTGAGCCACACGCCGCGTCGGATGATCATCTACGGAGCCGGCGTCATCGGCTGCGAGTACGCTTCGATCTTCAGCGGGTTGGGCGTGTTGGTCGACCTGATCGACAACCGCGAGCAACTGCTCAGCTTCCTCGACGACGAGATTTCCGATGCGCTCAGCTATCACCTGCGCAACAACAACGTGCTGATTCGCCACAACGAAGAGTACGAGCGGGTCGAGGGGCTGGAGAACGGAGTGATCCTGCATCTAAAGTCCGGCAAGAAGATCAAGGCCGACGCATTCCTCTGGAGCAACGGGCGTACCGGCAATACCGACAAGCTCGGCTTGGAGAACATCGGCCTCAAGGCCAACAGCCGTGGTCAGGTGCAGGTCGATGAGCACTACCGCACCGAGATCGGCAACATCTACGCAGCCGGCGACGTGATCGGCTGGCCATCGCTGGCTAGCGCCGCCTATGACCAGGGTCGCTCGGCCGCGGGCAGCATTGTCGAGAACGATTCTTGGCGTTTCGTCGATGACGTGCCGACGGGCATCTACACCATTCCGGAGATCAGCTCGATCGGCAAGAACGAGCGCGAACTGACCCAGGCGAAGATTCCCTATGAAGTGGGCAAGGCGTTCTTCAAGAGCATGGCGCGGGCGCAGATCTCCTTCGAGCCGGTGGGCATGCTGAAGATCCTGTTCCATCGCGAAACCCTGGAGGTGCTCGGTGTGCACTGCTTCGGTTATCAGGCCTCCGAGATCGTCCACATTGGCCAGGCGATCATGAACCAGAAGGGGCCGGCGAACAGCATCAAGTACTTCGTCAACACCACCTTCAACTACCCGACCATGGCGGAAGCCTATCGGGTGGCAGCGTTCGACGGGCTCAACCGGCTTTTTTGAGCGGCTCCGGCCGGCGGCCTGAGCCGGCTGGAGAGGGTTGGGACTCCCGGGATTGGCACTGGCCGAACCGGGAGAGCTTCTGATCAGGTGAGACGGTTCGGCAGCGCCAGCACTGTCGAATCGTCGCATGGGTGCAAGGCCTGTAGGTCAGCCCTGAGCCAGTGTACTGACGGCGATGCCCGGATAATCGGTGATCAGGCTGTCCACGCCGAAGTCCGCCAGGCGCCGCATCAGCGCCGGTTCGTTCACGGTCCACACCGAAACATGCAGCCCCTGTTTTTTTGCCTTCTCCAGGCGCTCCGGGGTGCACAGCGTCCACTTCAACGCCAGCAGATCGCAACCGTACTGACGGGCCACCTTGAGCGGGTCGAGCCAGTTGTATTCGGCTACCAGGCCACGCGAGATTTCCGGCGCCAGCCGATTCAGAGCCCGCAGAACCTCCCGTGAGCTGGAGGTGACGGTGATTCGTTCCTTGAGCTGATAACGCTCGGCCAGCGCCTTGATTGCCAGCACCGTGCGCGCTGCACGATCGCGCGAAGCACTCTTGACTTCCAGTTGCCAGTGCTCGAAGTCGCACTTCTCGAACAGTTCACTGAGGCGCGGGATGGGGCAGGGTGTCTTCCAGCCTGGGCCACCCTGGCGGGCGTCGTACTTCACCAGCTCTTCGGCATCGTGCTGGGCAACCTTGCCTCGGCGCCCGGTGGTGCGCTTGAGCGTCGGATCATGGATGACCATCAACTCGCCATCGCGGGATAGGTGCAGGTCCAGCTCGCAGCGGCGTACGCCATGCTGCAGGCATTGCTCGAAGCTTGCCAGGGTGTTCTCCGGAGCCTCGCCTTTGGCGCCGCGGTGGCCGTAGATGAGTGTCACGGTTGTTGATCTTCCTTCACGGGTGGTTGGGCGCGCTGGTGGTGGCGGACGCTGTTGATGACTCGGTCGCGTTCGAAATATACGGAGAATTCTCGATAATCCCAGCGGGTGATCGGCGGCTGGCCAACGGCGGGATGCTCTTCGTCGGCCAGGCCGAAACGGTCCAGGACCTTGATCTTCGAATCGCCGCGGGCGGGCAAGGCGATCTCGGACTGGCCTTGCTGACCGACGGGTATGCGAATCTCGTCGGCGAACAGTGACGGGCTGAATGTCAGCGTGAACAGCAGGGTCGCCAGGCGGCGCATCGGTCACTCTCCTTGCAGGTTTTCCAGGGCCAGGCGCCTTTCCAACGCCTGTTTCTGCAGGATATGCCGTGCAAGCAGTTGTCGCTGTGCATCAGTCAACGCTTCGAACTCGGTGCCGATGTCGTAGCGTCCGTCCTCCATTGCGGTGCAGTAGATGACCCGCGCCGGTAACAACAGGCCAAGCCCTTGCGGCAGCAGGACCAGCTTCAGCGTGACGAGCTCGCCTTCGGTCAACGGCTGTTCGCTCGCAAAGCTGATGCCACCTTCGGAAAGCACCACCGGTTGCGGCGCGCTCTGATCCTTCAGCAGATCCTGCGCCAATGCCTGTCCCAGCAGTTCGATTCGCTTGTTCTGCACCTTGAGATAGTTGGCCAGCGTGCGGTTGCTCTCGGCAATCTGGCGTAACAAATGCTGCGCTTCGAAGTCCAGCTGATGAAGCTCGCCAAGCAGGTTGAACAGCGCGGGCAGAGGCTCGCTGGCAGCGGGGTGGTCCTGGCTCGCCGGGATGATTTCCAGTGCCACGCGATCCTCGATACGGTAGTATTCGCGGCGTTCTTCAGTGTCTTGTGTCGGCATGGCGATACCCGGGTAGCGTTGATGGCCAGAGTGTATCAGGCCCCGCGGTGGCGTCAGCTGCATGTTGTTTTCCCCCGCCAGCGAACCCGTCGATCTATGTTCAGACCGCTGTCCGTGTACATCGGGGCGCGCTACACACGCGCCAGACGTCGCAGTCTCTTCGTCTCCTTCATCTCCCTGACTTCCATGATTGGGCTCGCTCTCGGCGTGCTGGTGATGATCGTCGTGCTGTCGGTGATGAATGGCTTCGATCATGAAATGCGCACCCGCGTGCTGGGCATGGTGCCCCACGCGACCATCGAAAGCCCGACGCCGATCAACGATTGGCAGGCGCTGGGCTCGCGCGTCGAGCAGCACGCGCAGGTGTTGGCCTCTGCGCCGTTCATCCAGAGCCAGGGGCTGCTGACCCATCAGGGCCAGGTGACCAAGATCCTGATCAATGCGGTGGAGCCTCAGGCGGAGCGCCAGGTTTCGATCATCGATCAGTTCTTCCGCGAGGGCTCGCTGGATGATCTCAAGGCCGGCGAGTTCGGCATCGTCATCGGTGACAAGGCAGCTGCCAAGCTCGGTGTCGGCGTCGGCGACAAGATTACCTTCGTGGCGCCCGAGGTCACTGTGACTCCAGCGGGGATGTTCCCGCGCATGAAGCGTTTCACCGTGACCGGAATCTTTCATGTCGGAGCTGGTGAGATCGACGGTTACGTCGCGCTGGCCAACATTGCCGACATGGCTCGTTTGCAGCGCTGGCAGCCGGATCAGGTGCAGGGACTGCGCCTGCGCTTCGCCGATCTGTTCCAGGCGCCGCGTATCGCCTGGGAGCTGGCTGGTCAGCTGGGCGACGACTTCTATTCCCGCGACTGGACCCGCACCCACGGCAACCTCTACCAGGCGATCCGCATGGAGAAGGCCATGATCGGGCTGCTGCTGCTGCTGATCGTCGCGGTCGCCGCGTTCAACATCATCTCCACGCTGGTGATGGTGGTGACCGACAAGCGCGGCGACATCGCCATCCTGCGCACGCTGGGCGCTACGCCGAAGCAGATCATGGCGATTTTCATGGTCCAGGGCACCGTGATCGGCGTGGTCGGCACCTTGGTCGGCGCATTGCTCGGCATGTTCGCCGCCGTCAATGTCAGCAGCTGGATCGCCGCGCTGGAGCGGCTGATCGGACACAAGTTCCTGAGTGCCGACGTGTATTTCATCGACTACCTGCCGTCCCAGCTGATGGCGGTCGATGTGATCCAGGTCTGCGTCGCCGCGTTGATCCTGAGTTTCCTCGCGACCCTGTATCCGGCTTGGCGTGCCGCACGCACCCAGCCGGCAGAGGCGCTACGTTATGAGTGAGCGGGTAATGAACGAGCAAAAGCAGGCGGTGCTGAGTTGCCGCAACCTGGGCAAGCGCTACGAGCAAGGCCCCGAATCGGTGGAGGTCCTGTCCGGGCTCCAGCTGGAATTGTTCCCCGGTCAGCGCGTGGCCATCGTCGGCAGCTCCGGCTCGGGCAAGAGCACGCTGCTGAACCTGCTCGGTGGGCTCGATACGCCGAGCGAAGGCAGCGTCTGGCTGGCCGGTGAGGAGTTGTCGGCGCTCAACGAGAAGGACCGTGGGCTGCTGCGCAACCGGGCTCTGGGCTTCGTCTATCAGTTCCATCACCTGCTTGCCGAGTTCACCGCGCTGGAAAACGTCTGCATGCCGCTGCTGATCGGGCGCACGCCGATTCCGGAAGCGCGTCAGCGAGCTTCCGCTCTGCTGCAGCGGGTCGGCCTTGGCCATCGCCTGGAGCACAAGCCTGCGGAGCTGTCCGGCGGTGAGCGTCAGCGTGTGGCCATCGCACGGGCGCTGGTCAACGAGCCTGCGCTGGTACTGCTCGATGAGCCAACCGGCAACCTCGATCATCACACCGCGCAGGGCATTCAGGATCTGATGCTCGAACTCAGCACCTCGCTGCATACCGCTTTCCTGGTAGTCACTCACGACCGTCAGCTCGCCGCACAGATGGATCAGGTGCTGCGGCTGGAAGATGGGCGCCTGGTGGTCGAATGATGTTCAGGCCCGTCAGCGTTTTCATCGGCAGCCGCTACACCCGTGCCAAGCGGCGCAACCATTTCATCTCGTTCATTTCCCTGACCTCGCTGATCGGCCTGGCGCTGGGCGTGCTGGCGATGATCATGGTCCTTTCGGTGATGAACGGTTTCCAGCGCGAGATGAGCGCGCGGATTCTCGGCATGGTGCCGCATGCGACGGTCATCGGCGAGCAGCCGCTGGATGACTGGCAGGCGGTTGCCGCGCGTCTGTCGACATACCCGCAGATCGTCGGCATGGCGCCGGTGACGCAGCTCGAAGGCATGCTGTCGTTCAAGGGCAGCATGCAGCCGATCCAGATCAGCGGCATCGATCCAGAGGCCGAGGCGCAGGTTTCCATCGTCGGCGAGCGCCTGGTCGGCGGCAGCCTGGATGCGCTCAAGCCCGGCGAGTACGGTGTGATCATCGGTCTTATGACCGCGCGGCGATTCGGGCTGAAGCTGGGCGACAAGCTGACGTTGATCGTCCCTGAGGTCAGTTCGTCTCCCGGTGGCGTCACGCCGCGTATGCAGCGGCTGAATGTGGTCGGGGTGTTCAAGGTGGGTGCCGACCTGGACGGCAGCCTGGGGATGATCCATCGCGCCGACGCCGCGCAGATCCATCGCTGGACGCCGCAACAGGTCCAGGGCGTACGACTCAAGCTGGATGACCTCTACCGTGCGCCGGAGGTGGCGGCACAGGTACAGGCCACGCTGGGCGAAGGCTACCGCGTGGAGGACTGGTCTTACACCCAGGGCAGTCTGTTCAGCGCGATGAAGATGGAAAAGACCATGATTGGCCTGCTCCTGATGCTGATCGTCGCGGTAGCGGCGTTCAATATCATCGCCACCCTGATCATGGTGGTCGCCGACAAGCGCGCCGACATCGCCATTCTGCGGACGCTGGGGGCGACGCCGCGGCAGATCATGGCCATCTTCATGGTCCAGGGCAGCATCATCGGCTTCAGCGGCACCGTGATTGGCGTGATCCTGGGTGTGCTCGGCGCGCTGAACGTCAGCGACCTGGTGACCTGGCTGGAACGGCTCTCCGGACAGCACATCTTCAGCTCCGACGTCTATTTCATCAGTACGCTGCCTTCGGAGCTGCGTCTGGATGACGTGGTGCTGGTATCGCTGGCGGCGCTTACCCTGAGCTTTCTCGCCACGATCTACCCGGCCTGGCGCGCCGCGCAGACCCAGCCTGCCGAGGCCCTGCGCTACGAATGACCGGCTCGGCCATCAACGACGGCCGTTCTGCCGCCGCCGCCAGCTGCGGCCAACCCACCAGCGCCAGTAGGCCTGGGTGAATACATAACCGAGCACCGCCAGCACCAGCCCGCTGACCAGGGAGCCCAGGTACAGCGGCTGCCAGTTGTGCTGCAGCATGTAGCGTACCCAGGCCAGGCTCAGTTCTGCCGGCATGCTGGAGGCCGGGGTGTCCAGCAGCCAGGTGCCGATCTTGTAGTTGCAATAGAAGACCGGCGGCATGGTCAGCGGGTTGGTCAGCCAGACCAGTCCCACTGCAATCGGCAGATTGGCTCTGGAGGGCAGGGCGCAGACGGCCGCTGCAAGCATCTGCATCGGCATCGGGATCATGGCCCAGAACACGCCGATCGCCATCGCGCGGGATACCGAGTGTCGATTGAGATGCCAGAGATTGGGATCGTGAATCAGCGCGCCGAGAAAACGCAGAGACTTGTTAGTCTTGATGCGATCGGGGTGCGGCATGTAGCGTTTGAAAAAACGACGCGGCATGAAGGTTCTCTGAAGGCAGCAGCCCGGCGATTATGCCTTGAATCGCGGTGCGACGCTGACAGTAGTTTTGTGACATTACATCTGCGCCTGCGACAGATTGCCCCGCTTCGATAACGGTCCGGAAAGGATTTCTGGAGTCTGAAAAAATGCGCACATGGATGCTTGCGCTCGCCGCGGGCCTGGTCCTGCCACGCTTCCTTCCAGCCTTGCCCGCGCAATGGTTCTGTGCGGCGCTGGCGGCTGTCGGACTGTTGCTGCTGCTGCGCGTCCGCTGGGTGGCGCCAGGCCTGTTTCTGCTGGGCTTGAGCTGGGCCTGCTACCAGAGCCAGAGCGCCATCGACGACCGGTTGCCAGCGCCCATGGACGGTCGCACGTTCTGGATTGAGGGGCGGGTAGTGGGGTTGCCCAGCCGTATCGGCAATGTGGTGCGCTTCGAGCTCGACGACATCCAATCGCGCCATGCCGGGTTGCCATCGAAGGTGCGGCTGTCCTGGTATGACGGTCCGCTGCTACAAGCCGGCGAGCGCTGGCGGCTGGCGGCGCGACTGAAACGGCCACATGGCATGGTCAACCCGCATTCCTTCGATTACGAAGCCTGGTTGCTGGCGCGACGTATCGGCGCCACCGGCACGATCAAGGCGGGTGAGCGCCTGACGGCGTCGAGGGCAAGCGACGGATGGCGCGATCAGCTTCGGGCGCGGCTCATGACCGTTCCGGCATCCGATCGGCAGGGCGCCATCGCGGCACTGGTGGTGGGTGACGATTCCGGTTTGAGCCGCGGCGACTGGCAGGTGCTGCAGGACACCGGCACCGTCCACCTGATGGTCATCTCCGGGCAGCACATCGGCATGTTGGCGGGGCTGCTCTATGGTCTGGTCGCATTGCTGGCTCGCCTGGGTGCGTGGCCGCGACGGTTGCCATGGTTGCCCTGGGCGTGCGGGCTGGCGTTAAGCGGTGCGCTGGCCTATGGCTGGCTGGCCGGTTTCGAGGTGCCGGTGCGTCGTGCCTGCCTGATGGTGACGGTGGTGCTTGTCTGGCGGTTGCGCTTTCGCCATCTGGGCGTCTGGTTGCCGCTGCTACTGGCGCTCGATGGCGTCCTGCTGATCGATCCCCTGGTGACATTGCAGCCCGGGTTCTGGCTGTCGTTTGGAGCGGTGGCGGTTCTTGCATTGGCGTTCTCGGGGCGGCTCGGTTCATGGCGCTGGTGGAAGGCCCTGACCCGGGCGCAGTGGGCGGCGACCCTCGGCCTGCTTCCGCTGTTGCTCGCCCTGGGGCTGCCGATAAGCGCGAGCGGGCCGCTGGCCAATCTGCTTGCCGTGCCTTGGGTGAGTCTCACCGTGCCCTTTGCGTTGCTTGGTACGCTGCTGCTGCCGCTGGGCGGGGCTGGCGAAGCGTTGCTGTCGATGGTGGGCTTTTCGCTGGCACTACTTTTCGATGTGCTGGCAGCGATTGCGTCGTGGCAGCCCGCCTGGATTGCCATGGGTCTGCCGCCCTGGGCTCTGGCGATGATCGGGCTGGGTGTGCTGTTGCTGTTGCTGCCAGCCGGTATTCCGCTGCGTTCGCTGGGCTTTGTGCTGCTGTTGCCGCTGGCATTCCCGCCTCGTGTCGAGGTCCCGGAGGGCCGAGCGCAGGTCTGGGTGCTGGATGTGGGCCAGGGCCTGGCGGTGCTGGTGCGCACCCGCGAGCATGCACTGCTTTACGACGCCGGGCCGAAACAGGGCGAGTTCGACACGGGCGAGCGGGTGGTGGTCCCGTCGCTCCGGACTCTTGGCGCGAGCCGGTTGGACCTGCTGTTGCTTAGCCATGCCGATAATGATCATTCGGGCGGTGCGGAGGCGGTCCAGCGGCTGCTCCGGGTCGAGCGGGTGGTCAGTGGCGAGCCGTCTCGCCACGCGCCGGATCTGGGCGCCGAACCTTGCGAAAGCGGCAGCACTTGGCAATGGAACGATGTGCGCTTCAGTCTGTGGCAATGGCAGGCGGCGCAGGACAGCAACCAGCAGTCCTGCGTGCTGCAGATCGAGGCCAACGGTGAGCGAATCCTGCTCACCGGTGACATTGACCAGTCCGCCGAGCAGGCTTGGCTGGCAAGTGAGCAGCAGATGTCATCGCACTGGCTGCTGCTGCCCCATCACGGCAGCCGCAGCTCCTCGTCGGAGCCGTTTCTGCGTGGCGTGGCCGCGCAAGCCGCGCTGATCTCGCGAAGTCTGCACAATCCGTTCGGCCACCCGCACCCGAGCGTGACCGCGCGGCTCGAGGCGTTCGATATCAAGGCCTACGACACCGCGTTGCATGGCGCCATCCGGATCGATCTGGGCGGTTTTTCGCCGCCAGAGCTGCAACGCTCGCAGCGACGATTCTGGCGGGAAAAATGAGAACGGCGGCCGTCGGCGACCCAGCGACCCTATGCTAGAGTGGCGCCACTTTTTCGAGGGGGATTCATCTCGTGTGGGAGCTGGTCAAAGCAGGCGGCTGGATAATGCTGCCAATCATCCTGTGTTCCATCGCAGCCGCCGGTATCGTTGCTGAACGCCTCTGGACGCTGCGTCCCAGCCGTGTCACGCCTCCGCATCTGCTGGGCCAGGTATGGAAGTGGATCAAGGAGAAGAAGCTCAGCAACCAGAAACTCAAGGAGTTGCGTGCCGACTCCCCGCTGGGTGAGATCCTCGCCGCCGGCCTGAGCAATTCCAAGCGTGGCCGTGAGATCATGAAAGAATGCATCGAGGAGGCCGCCGCCCGCGTCGTTCACGATCTGGAGCGCTATCTCAACGCCCTGGGCACCATCGCCGGCATTGCACCCTTGCTCGGTCTGCTGGGGACCGTGCTGGGCATGATCGAGATCTTCAGCGCCTTCATGGGCTCGGGCATGGCCAACGCACCGCTTCTCGCAGGAGGCATCGCCAAGGCGCTGATCACCACCGCTGCGGGCTTGATGGTCGGTATCCCCGCGCTGTTCTTCCATCGTTTCCTGCAGCGTCGCGTCGACGAACTGGTGGTGGGCATGGAACAGGAGGCGATCAAGCTGGTGGAAGTGGTACAGGGCGACCGCGATGTCGATCTGGGTGAGGACAAGGCGTGAAATTCCGTCGCAAACCCCGGGAGAACGTGGAAATCGGGCTGGCACCACTGATCGATGTGGTGTTCATCCTGCTGCTGTTCTTCGTGGTCACCACCACCTTTACCCGTGAAACGCAGCTCAAGGTCGATCTGCCGGAAGCGGCCAGCGGCACACCACCGCAGGATGCTGAGGTCCGCCAGCTGGAGGTGCTGATCGATGTGGCTGGCAATTATTCGCTCAACGGCAAGGCGCTGCTCAAGAGCGATCTGAACTCGCTGATGGCTGCGCTGAGCAAGGAGTCCGGCGGCGACAACCGGTTGCCGATAATCATCAGCGCCGACGGCAAGACGCCGCATCAGGCTGTCATCACCGCGATGGATGCCGCTGGCAAGCTTGGCTTCGGCCAACTGCGGATCACCACGGTCGAGGCGCAGGCGTCGCCCTGATGTCCTTTGCCGAGCGCCTGCAACGTGCCTGGTATCAGGGGCATCCGGCATTGCGTCTGTTGGCGCCCCTGGAGCTGCTGTACCGGCGCGTGGTCGGAGCCAGGCGCCGGCGTTTCCTCGAAGATCCGAACACCGCCTATCGCGCTCCTGTTCCGGTTGTCGTCGTAGGCAATATCACCGTCGGCGGAACCGGCAAGACGCCGCTGATCCTCTGGTTGATCGAACACTGTCAACGTCGCGGGCTGCGTGTCGGCGTCGTTAGCCGCGGCTACGGTGCCAAGCCGCCGGAGCTGCCGTGGCGGGTCCGCGCCGGGCATCCGGCGCAGTACTGCGGTGACGAGCCCTTGCTGATTGTCCAGCGCACTGGTGTGCCGCTGATGGTCGATCCTGATCGCTCGCGCGCCGTCCGCGCTTTGCTGGAGCAGGAGCCGCTCGATCTGATCCTCTCCGACGACGGCTTGCAGCACTACCGGCTGGCGCGCGATCTCGAATTGGTGCTGATCGATGCCGCGCGTGGGCTGGGTAACGGGCGCTGCCTACCGGCCGGTCCCCTGCGTGAGCCGCCTGTGCGGTTGAACGAGGTGGATGCCGTACTGTTCAACGGCGCCACGGCTGATTCCGATGATGGATATGCATTCAACCTCCGCCCGGTGGCGCTGGTGGAGTTGAGCTCCGGCGAGTGTTGGCCGCTCAGTCGTTACCCGGCCGGCCAGCAGTTGCATGCGGTGGCGGGTATCGGCAACCCGCAGCGTTTCTTCGACACGCTCGAGACGCTACACTGGCGACCGATTCCGCACGCCTTCGCCGATCACGCCGATTACAGCCTGGAGCAGCTGAAGTTCAGCCCCGAGCTACCACTGGTGATGACCGAGAAGGACGCGGTGAAATGCCGGGCGTTCGCACCCCCGGGTTGGTCGTATCTGCAGGTGCAGGCCGTGCCCTCCACGGCGTTCGTTACCTGGTTCGACGATCAGCTGGCGCGATTGCTGCCCGATCTCTCTTAAGCCGCTCGACCTGCTGCCGCGGTCGATCGCTTCCAAGGACTGCGCATGGATACCAAACTGCTCGACATTCTGGCCTGCCCACTATGCAAGGGGCCGTTGAAGCTCGCCGAGGACAAGTCGGAACTGATCTGCAAGGCCGATGGCCTGGCCTTTCCCGTGCGTGACGGCATCCCGGTAATGCTCGAGAGCGAAGCGCGTACTCTGGATGTGGATGAGCGTCTGGACAAATGAGCACCGCCTATACCGTCGTCATTCCGGCCCGCTACGCATCGACCCGATTGCCCGGCAAGCCGCTGCAGGACATCGCCGGCAAGCCGATGATTCAGCACGTCTGGGAGCAGGCGAGCAAGAGCGCGGCCCAGCGTGTAGTGATTGCCACCGATGATCAGCGCATCGTCGATGCCTGCACAGCGTTTGGCGCAGAGGTCGTGCTGACCCGTGCCGAGCATAACTCCGGCACCGATCGTTTGGCCGAGGTGGCCGAGCAGCTCGGGTTGCCTGGCGATGCCATCGTGGTCAACGTGCAGGGCGACGAGCCGATGATTCCGCCGGCTGTAATCGACCAGGTCGCCGCCAACCTTGCAGGGCATCCGGAGGCGGCCATCGCTACGCTGGCCGAACCGCTGGCAGATGCGCAGGCGCTGTTCAATCCCAACGTGGTCAAGGTGCTCTCCGATATCAACGGCCTGGCGCTTACCTTCAGTCGAGCGCCGCTGCCCTGGGCGCGTGACAGCTTTGCCGTGGACCGCAGCCAGCTACCACCCGGAGTCCCTTACCGGCGGCACATCGGCATCTATGCTTACCGTGCTGAATTCCTGGCCGACTTCGTGTCCTGGGGCCCGTGCTGGCTGGAGGATACGGAGTGTCTGGAGCAGCTGCGTGCGCTCTGGCATGGGCGGCGCATCCATGTCGCCGATGCCGTCGAAGCTCCTCCCGCCGGGGTCGACACGGCTGAGGATCTGGATCGGGTTCGCCGTTTGCTGGGTGGCTGACATGAAGGTGCTGTTCGTCTGCATGGGCAATATCTGCCGTTCGCCCACGGCCGAGGGTGTGTTTCGCCAGCGGATCGAGCGGGCCGGCCTTGGCGCGCGAGTCGAGATCGATTCGGCCGGAACCGGCGACTGGCATGTCGGCAAGGCGCCAGACCAGCGGGCATGCGAGGCGGCGAGACGGCGTGGTTACACGCTCGACGCCTTGCGCGCCCGGCAGGTTTCCATTGCGGACTTCCAGCGTTTCGATCTCATCCTGGCAATGGATCACGACAATCTGGCACGGCTGCAGGCTCTGCGCCCGAAGCACGGCGCCAAGGCGGAAGTCGACCTGCTGCTGCGTCGCTACGGGCTTGGCTGCGATGTAGTGCCCGACCCTTACTATGGCGAAGCAGACGGTTTCGACAACGTGCTGAATCTCATCGAAGAAGCCAGTGATGCGCTGCTCGCCGAGATAAAGGGACGACTGTGAGCCTCACCATAGAAGCCAACCGCTCCCTCAAGCCGTTTAACACCTTTGCCGTCGACCAGCGTGCCCGGTACTTCGCTGAGGCCCACAGTGATGCCGATGTGCATGAGGCGATCGGCCATGCACGCCAGCTCGAGGTGCCGCTTCTGCCGCTCGGTGGTGGAAGCAACCTACTACTGACGCGTGATGTACCGGCCCTGGTGCTGCACATGGCCAGTCGAGGCAAGCGGATCATCGAAGACTCGGCCAGCCAGGTAATCGTCGAGGTGGAAGCCGGGGAGCCCTGGCATCCCTTCGTGCTCTGGAGCCTGGAGCAGGGCCTGACCGGGCTGGAAAACCTGAGCCTGATTCCCGGGACCGTGGGCGCTTCACCGATTCAGAACATCGGCGCCTATGGCGTCGAGATCAAGGATGTATTCTCCGGTCTCACGGCACTGGATATCGAAACCGGGGCGCTTCGGGACTTCGCGCTGGCCGACTGCGCATTTGCCTATCGCGACAGCGTTTTCAAGCAGCGGCCGGGGCGCTATCTGATCCTGCGGGTGCGTTTCGCTCTGCGCCGCCAGGCCTCCTTGCATCTCGAGTACGGCCCGATCCGCCAGCGGCTGGCGGAGCAGGGGATCGTCGAGCCTACGGCAATGGATGTGAGTCGTGCGGTCTGCGCCATTCGCAGTGAAAAGCTGCCGGACCCACGAGAGCTGGGCAATGCTGGAAGCTTCTTCAAGAATCCGCTGGTGTCCGCCGAGGCGGCGCAGGCACTTCGCCAGGCGTATCCCGATCTGGTGGCTTATCCACAGGATGACGGCCTGGTGAAGCTGGCGGCCGGCTGGCTGATCGAAAGGGCTGGCTGGAAGGGGTTTCGTGATGGCGACGCCGGTGTGCATCGGCTGCAGGCGCTGGTGTTGGTGAACTATGGACAGGCCACCGGCGAGCAGCTGCTGAACCTGGCGCGACGAATTCAGGCCGACCTGCTCGAGCGCTTCGGTGTCCCCCTGGAGATCGAGCCGAACGTGCTCTGATGGCCGTTCGATGGCCTGGGCGGCAGCCTGGTTCCAATGACGTCCCCCATACCTGACGCCCGATGCGATGCATTGGGCGTTTTCGTATGTGCTGTTCCGTTCGCCCGCTCCGCTGTGCTCGAGCGAGGTGTAGACCTTGTTCAGGACGGGACAACAGAAATAAAAAAGGGATGCCGAAGCATCCCCTTTCAACAGCAGTGTCGTTTTAGCCTTGCGGCTTCTCACGACTGTCCGGCTCGGTTCCTTGAGCAGGCTGCTCCGATTCATCGGTAGCAGGCTGAGGTGTCTCGTCGGTCAGCGATGCCAGCGGATCACGCTCGCTTGCATCGGCGGCTGGTGCCTGCTCGGTGGTCGGTTCGATCGGCTTCTCTTCAGCCGCAGGCTGTTCCTCGGCAAGCACCGGCTCTACTGTCTGCTCGGGCTGGACGTCGGCTACCTGCTGAGCGGCTGGCTGTTCCGGCTGGGCTTCGACGACAGGTTCACTGGCGACGATTTCCGGGCTAGCGAGCGGTTGTTCCGCAGCGGCCTTGGCTTCGGCTTCAGCCGCTTCCTTGGCCAGGCGCTCGGCTTCACGCTGACGGCGACGGACCTCACGCGGATCGTTGGGCGCGCGACCACTCGGCGTCAACGCCGGGGTGGCAACCGGTGCCGCTTCGGTCTTCTCGACCACCGGCTCGGGCGCAGGCTGCGGAGCCGCTGCCTGCTGAGCGGGCTGCGCTACCTCTTTCGGCGCTTCTTCAGCCGGTTGTACCGGAGCCTCGACCGCGGTCGGCTCCTCGAGAACCTTGCGCTCGTCCATTTCCTGGGTAACAGGGGCCTCGGTGGCCGGTGCGTGCTCGACGATCGTCGCGATGCCTTCGCTGCTGGTCTGGATCACTGCGTCTTCGGCCAGCGTTGCCTGCGGCGCAGCCTCGGTATCGGCGGTGTTGGCGGCCAGAGCGGCAGCAGTTGCAGCGATGGCGATTTCTTCGGTTTTCACCGGGGCATTGCGCTCATCGACTTCCTCGATCTCATTGCCGTTGGCATCGCGCTGGCGTTCACGGCGGTTGCTGCGACGGCGCTGGCCACGGGAGCGACGACGTGGGCGCTCGCTCTCATTGCCTTCGGTGCCGTCATTGGCTTCCTGAGCGTCTTCGGTTTCGCCCGCTTCGACGACCTGCTGCAGCAGCTCGTCCGCAGCTGCGGCCGGCTGTTCGGCACGCGGTTTGCGCTCTTCACGCGGGGGGCGAGGCTGGCGCTCGGCCTGCTCTTCCTGCGCTACTGCCGGCGCCTCGTCGATCGGTGCGCGCAGCTCACGCTTGCGCTCTTCACGGGGCTTGCGTTCTTCACGCGGGGCACGTTCGCGACGTGGCTGGGCTTCTCCGGCCTCTGCCTGCTCGCGGGGCTTGCGCTCCTCGCGAGGTGGGCGCGGCTGGCGCTCTTGCCGGTCTTCACGCGGCTGGCGTTCCTCGCGGTATTGGCGCTCTTCGCGCGGCTGGCGTTCTTCACGCGATTTGCGCTCGTCATCACGTCCGCCACGCGAGTCGCGCCGGCGGTTCTGCTGGCGACCGCTACGGCGCTCGTCGTTACGCTGCGGACGGGCGGATGCCGGCTTCTTTTCCACTTGCGCAGCGGGCTGTGGCTCCTCGGCCTTGCCTGCGAACAGGCCGACCAGCGATTTGATCAGGCCCTTGAACAGGCTCGGTTCTTGTGCAGGCGTGGCCACGGGTGCTTCGGCAGGGGCCTGAGCGGCACTGGCGGGTGCACTGCGCTGCGGTGCGGTCTTGACCGCGGCTTCCTGGCGAACCAGGGTGCGCGTCGAGCTGACCGGCTGGACTTCTTCGGCTTCGCTCTGGCTCATCTCGTAGCTGGCCTGACCGGCAACGATCTCGGGGCTGTCGTCACGCAGGCGCTGCACTTCGAAATGCGGCGTCTCCAGATGGTCGTCCGGCAGGATGAAAATACGTGCGCGAGTGCGCAGTTCGATCTTGGTGATCGCGTTGCGCTTTTCATTGAGCAGGAAGGCTGCGACCTGGAAGGGCACGCGGGCGCGAACCTCGGCGGTGCGGTCCTTGAGGGCTTCTTCTTCGATCAGGCGCAGGATTGCCAGCGACAGCGATTCGACGTCACGAATGATGCCCTGGCCGTTGCAGCGTGGGCAGACGATGCCGCTGGTTTCGCCCAGGGATGGGCGCAGGCGCTGGCGTGACATCTCCAGCAGGCCGAAACGCGAGATGCGGCCGACCTGGATGCGTGCGCGGTCGGCTTCCAGGGCTTCGCGCATCTTTTCTTCGACGGCGCGCTGGTTCTTGGCCGGCGTCATGTCGATGAAGTCGATCACGATCAGGCCGCCGATGTCGCGCAGGCGCAGCTGGCGTGCGATTTCCTCGGCCGCTTCCAGATTGGTCTGCAGCGCGGTTTCTTCGATGTCGCCACCCTTGGTGGCTCGCGCCGAGTTGATGTCGATGGACACCAGGGCTTCGGTCGGGTCGATAACGATGGAGCCGCCGGAAGGCAGCTTCACTTCACGCTGGAAGGCTGTTTCGATCTGGCTTTCGATCTGGAAACGGTTGAACAGTGGAACGGAGTCTTCGTAGAGCTTAATCTTACTGGCGTACTGCGGCATCACCTGCTGGATGAAGCTCAGTGCTTCGTCCTGTGCCTCGACGCTGTCGATCAGCACTTCGCCGATATCCTGGCGCAGATAGTCGCGGATGGCGCGAATGATGACGTTGGATTCCTGATAGATCAGGAACGGGGCAGCACGGTCTTGGGACGCCTCCTTGACCGCGGTCCAGAGTTGCAGCAGGTAGTCCAGATCCGATTGCAGCTCTTCGCTGGAACGACCCAGGCCGGCGGTGCGTACGATGAGGCCCATATCGGCAGGGACATTGAGGCCATTCAGCGCTTCGCGCAGCTCGTTGCGCTCTTCGCCCTCGATGCGGCGCGAAATGCCGCCCGCACGGGGGTTGTTCGGCATCAGCACCAGGTAGCGGCCGGCAAGGCTGATGAAGGTGGTAAGGGCGGCGCCCTTGTTGCCGCGTTCCTCTTTCTCGACCTGAACAATGACCTCCTGGCCTTCGCGCAGGACGTCCTTGATGTTCACACGGCCTTCAGGTGCCTTGCTGAAGTACTCGCGGGAGATTTCCTTGAGAGGAAGAAAACCGTGGCGTTCTGCACCAAAGTCCACGAAAGCGGCTTCGAGGCTGGGCTCGACGCGGGTGATCTTGCCCTTGTAGATGTTGGCTTTTTTCTGTTCGCGGGCACCGGATTCGATGTCCAGATCGAACAGGCGTTGGCCGTCGACCAGTGCGACACGCAACTCTTCAGGCTGAGTTGCGTTAATTAGCATTCTTTTCATGTAGTACCGTCGGTTTCCGTGGCATCCGGAAACGGCGTTCGGCACACACGACTCTCGCGGTCGGTGTCAGGTGAGTCAGGAATGGTTGTAAGGCACTCCAGTGTCCAGCGATGTGCGGCCAAATGGGCCGGCGTCGCGACGACGTCTCCTGCTTGCTGTCGGAACAGAAGCAATGGTTCGGGAGGAGGAATCAGGCATCGGTAGCGGACGGAATGAAACGTCTGTGAAAGCCTTTGCTACGCAATCCGATGCTGTGCATCTCCACCCAACACGCATACTTTGAAAATCGGGTGCCGCTCGCAGAATCCGGGGAGCGGGTTGTCGATTATCGCGATTCCCCTAAGGGGCACGCATCATGTCTTCAAGGCTTGTTTCGCAACTTCACCGCTACTTGAGGGAAGCTCCGTCGGACGGCCTCACGTCCTCGAACATTGTTTGCCGGTCACGGATGGCGATATCGCTGGCATCCTGTGACCTGACCGCTTTTGGCGGCGTTCGCGACTATAACAGCAATGTTTAAGTGCTTCAATTCCATGAAAATTGGTATCATGCCGCGATGACCAATACCCCCTCCCAGACCTCCGGTGTGCAAATACTCGAGGTCGCGCCGGAACTTGCCGGCCAGCGCATCGATAACTTCCTTCGAACCCAGCTCAGAGGCGTCCCCAAAACGCTGATCTACCGCATTCTGCGTAAAGGCGAGGTGCGGGTGAATAAGGGGCGGATCAAGCCTGAGTACAAGCTCCAGGCGGGCGATCTCGTGCGCGTTCCGCCGTTGCGGCTGGCGGAGCGCGATGAGCCGGAGCCGCTCGCGCAGGGACTGCTGGAGCGGCTGGAAAACGCCATCGTCTATGAGGACAAGTCGCTTATCGTGCTGAACAAGCCCGCCGGTATCGCCGTGCATGGTGGCAGTGGGTTGAGCTATGGAGTGATCGAGGCCTTGCGTCAGCTCCGTCCTGACGCCAAGGAGCTCGAACTGGTCCATCGTCTGGATCGGGATACGTCCGGCCTGCTTATGGTGGCCAAGAAACGCAGCATGCTTCGCCATCTGCATCAGGCCCTGCGAGGGGATGGTGTCGACAAGCGCTACATGGCGCTGGTGCGCGGGCGTTGGGAGACATCGAAGAAGCAGGTCAGTGCGCCGCTGTTGAAGAACACCCTGCGCTCCGGCGAGCGGATGGTCGAAGTGACTGACGACGGCAAGGAGGCGCTGACGCTGTTTCGCGTACTTCGTCGCTTCGGCGAATTTGCCACTCTGGTCGAGGCCAAGCCGGTGACGGGGCGTACCCATCAGATACGAGTGCATGCGCGTCACGCAGGCCACAGCATTGCCGGTGACAGCAAGTACGGCGATGAAGAGTTCACTCGTGAGATTCGCGATCTGGGCGGCAAGCGGCTGTTTCTGCACGCCTATGCCTTGAAGGTGCCGCTCCCTGATGGTGGCGAGCTGTCGCTGGAGGCCCCGGTGGATGAAATGTGGGCGAGGACGCTGGAGCGACTTGGTGAGTAACTACCAGCTGCTGATATTCGACTGGGATGGCACGCTGGTCGACTCGATCGGGCGTATCGTCGAATCGATCCATGTTGCTGCTCGGATCTGTGGTCTGCCGCAGGTCGACGATGCGGCGGTCAAGGGCATCATTGGGCTGGCGCTCCCTGAAGCTATCGAGATGCTGTACCCGAATCAGGTCGATACGGCGCTGGTCGAGGCGTTTCGTCAGCACTACGTCGACCATTACTTGGGATTGGAAGCTCAGCCTTCGATGCCATACCCCGGTGTCACCGAGGCGCTTTCGGAGTTTCGCGAGGCTGGCTATTTGCTCGCGGTTGCGACCGGCAAGGGGCGTCGTGGGCTTGATCGTGTGCTGGCGGGGCAGGGGTGGGAGGATCTGTTCGATATCACGCGTTGCGCGGATGAAACGGCTAGCAAACCTGATCCACTGATGATTCAAGAGATCCTCGCGCACTGCGGTGTTCGGCCGGAGCGGGCGCTGATGATCGGGGATTCGGTGTTCGATCTGCAGATGGCTCATCGCGCTGGGGTGGACAGTGTTGCGGTTGGCTACGGCGCGCAGCCGCTGCAGGTCCTGCAGCAGTTCGAGCCGCGCCTGGTGATCGATTGTTTTTCGGGGCTCGGCAGTTGGCTGCGCTCCATGGCTGGTTCCGAGGTGAATACGTATGTCGGATGAATGGAAAGCTCCGGTGGATGAGTCCAAGGACGATCGCAACAGTTGGAAGTTGCTGGAGAAGACCCTGCTTGCGGGTGTGCAGGAGCAGCGGCGTGCACGGCGTTGGGGCATATTCTTCAAGCTGTTGACCTTCATCTATTTGTTCGGGGCGCTGGCGCTGTTTTCGCCTGCACTGCAGTTCGGAAAAGACAAGGCTGTGCGGGAGAGTCACACCGCGGTCATCAATGTGCGAGGCATGATTGCCGACGAGGAGTCGGCTAGTGCCGACAACGTCGTCGGGGCCTTGCAGGCAGCGTTTGAAGATGCGAATACAAAAGGCGTGATCCTGCGCATCAACAGCCCCGGCGGCAGTCCGGTGCAGTCGGGATACATCTATGACGAAATTCGCCGTTTGCGCGGCGAGTACCCGGCCATCAAGGTCTATGCCGTGATCACCGATCTGGGTGCCTCGGGTGCCTATTACATCGCCAGTGCGGCAGATGAGATCTATGCCGACAAGTCCAGTCTGGTGGGGTCGATCGGCGTTACGGCAGCCACTTTCGGCTTTGTCGATACCATGCAGAAGCTGGGTGTCGAGCGTCGGGTCTACACGGCAGGCGAGCACAAGGCATTCCTGGATCCGTTTCAGCCGGAAAAGCCCGAGGAGACCGAGTTCTGGCGCGAGGTGCTGGCCACTACTCACCAGCAGTTCATTGATAGCGTCAGGCGCGGTCGGGGTGAGCGGCTTCAGGATGCCGAGCACCCCGAACTGTTCTCAGGGCTCATCTGGTCGGGCGAGCAGGCCCTCGAGCTGGGGCTTGTTGATGGCCTGGGAAGTACCGCTCACGTCGCGCGCGAAGTGATCGGTGAGCCGGAAATGGTCGACTATACGGTCAAGGAGTCGCCGCTCGATCGGTTTACCAAGAAGCTCGGGGCGGGCGTCGCCGAGCGTCTGGCAATGCTGGTCGGTGTGCAGGGGCCAATGCTGAGGTAGTGTCAGGGGATTTCGATCCCCTCGTTCAGCAGCATGTCCGTCAGGCGAATCAGTGGTAGTCCAATCAGGCTGGTCGCGTCTGCTCCTTCCGTTGCCCTAAACAGTCTGATGCCCAGCCCTTCAGCTTTGAAGCTGCCGGCGCAGTCGAAGGGTTGGTCAATGCTGATGTAGCGTTCGATCAGTGCCTCGTCCAGCGTTCGAAAGTGCACGGTGAATGGTACGCAGTCCACCTGGATTCGGCCGGTTGCGCTATCGAGCACGGCCAGGCCGGTCAGGAATCGAACGCTTTTGCCGCTGGCAGCCTGCAATTGCTCCTTTGCGCGCTCTGGCGAGCCGGGCTTGCCGAGAATCTGTTGATCCAGCACGGCCACTTGGTCGGATCCGATGATCAGGTGGTTCGGGTGGCTGGCTGCCAGGGCTCGGGCTTTATGTTCGGCCAGTCGACGCACCAGTTGCTCCGCAGCTTCTCCTGGCATGGGGGTTTCGTCGATATCGGGAGAGCAGCTGTCGAATGGAACCTGCAGGCGCGAAAGCAATTGCTGACGGTAGCGGGAGCTGGAGGCAAGCAGCAGATGGCGCATGAGTCCTTCCTTTATATGCATGGGTCGGCAATTGTAAGTGGGCGGCGCGTATGGGCGGAATTCCTTTGACAGCCGAAAGGCTCCTCCCTAGAATGCCGCGCTTATGTTGAAAGGACCGATACCTCCGCACGTTGATCCGCGCAAGCTCGCTGACCGAGCGGCCACTCTTGAGGGTGAGCTGCAGCTGTCGCAGCTCAAGCGGCTCGCCGATCCTCTCGAAGATGATCAGGGTGTGGTGCGCGCCAGTTTTGCCTTTGGGCGCGACGAGCAGCGTACTGTGGTGATCCACAGTCAGCTCGACGTTGAGGTCAAGATGATCTGCCAGCGCTGTCTGGAGCCGGTTGTTCTGCCAATTCATAGCGAGTGCGATTATGCCGTTGTGAATGAAGGGGCGAGCAGTCAGCACCTGCCCAAGGGCTACGACGTGCTGGAAGTGGGAGAGGATCCTCTGGATCTGCTGGCGCTGGTCGAAGACGAGTTGTTGCTCGCTCTGCCCATTGTTCCACTCCATGACCCTGAAATTTGCCAGCCGCCGGTTGGGCCAGATGAGCCTGAGCCGAGTGAGGACGAGGTAACGCGGTCCAACCCGTTCAGCGTACTGGCGCAGTTAAAGCGTGACCCAAACGTTTAGGAGTTGATCCAAATGGCTGTTCAGCAGAACAAAAAATCCCGTTCCGCCCGTGACATGCGTCGTTCTCA
This sequence comes from Pseudomonas sp. LM13, assembly GCF_041381355.1. Taxonomy (NCBI): domain Bacteria; kingdom Pseudomonadati; phylum Pseudomonadota; class Gammaproteobacteria; order Pseudomonadales; family Pseudomonadaceae; genus Pseudomonas; species Pseudomonas sp. LM13. The sequence goes on along the minus strand of NZ_JACBXH010000003.1, from coordinate 70,880 downwards.
CGACGCGCTCGAGCCGAACGCTCTGTCCGTGGAAAAGAGCACCGGTGAAGTTCACCTGCGTCACCACGTTTCCCCGGACGGTTTCTACCGTGGTCGCAAGGTGATCGACAAGGGCGCTGACGAGTAATCCTTGTCCGCTCCGGTCATCGCGATCGATGCAATGGGTGGGGACTTCGGTCCCCACTGCATTGTTCCGGCCAGTCTTTCTTGTCTGGCTGAAAACTCCTCGCTGCATCTGGTCCTCGTCGGCCAATCCTCGCTTCTTGAACAGCTGGTTGCCAAGCATTCCGGCGTCGATCACTCGCGCCTGAAAATCGTCGATGCGCCTGAGATGGTCGCGATGGACGAGCGTCCTGCTCAAGCGTTACGCGGCAAGCCTCGTTCGTCGATGCGTTTGGCGCTCGAGCAGGTGCGTGACGGTAATGCGCAAGCCTGTGTGAGCGCCGGTAATACCGGTGCGCTGATGGCGCTGGCGCGTCAGGTGCTGAAAACCCTTCCCGGTATCGATCGGCCGGCTATGGTAACCGCGCTTCCGACGCAAGGCGCGCCTTGCCTGCTACTGGATCTCGGCGCCAACGTCGATTGCCCGGCCGCGCAGCTCTACCAGTTCGCGATAATGGGTGCTGTGGCCGCGGAGTCCCTCGGGACAAAGCAGCCGCGCGTTGCGCTGTTGAACGTCGGCACGGAAGAGATAAAGGGCAATCAGCAGGTCAAGCTGGCCGCTGCGCTGCTGCAGCAGGCTTCGGGTCTCAATTACCGTGGCTTCATCGAGGGTGATGGGTTATATCGCGGCGAAGCGGATGTCGTGGTGTGCGATGGCTTCGTAGGTAACGTGTTGCTCAAATCCAGTGAGGGACTGGCCGGGATGCTGGTCGCCAAGGTTGAGGCGCTGTTCCGCCGCTCGGTCGCGGCGCGCATCGTCGGCGCAGCTGCGCTGCCGCTGTTGCGTAGATTGCGTGCGGAACTCAACCCGGCGCAATACAACGGTGCTAGTTTTCTTGGGTTGCAGGGAATTGTGGTCAAGAGTCACGGTAGCGCCGGTGCGGATGGATTCAAGGCGGCCATTCGTCGTGCGACGCAGGATGTCGAGCATGATCTTCCGGAGCAGCTGCGCAGTCGTCTGGGGCAATTTCTCTCTGGCGACAGGCTATCCAGTGGGGCGGATGATGTGACCGCTGGAGATGGCTGGCCATCCAACTGAAATTCGGTACGCCTGCACGGGCGTGTTCTTCAGACGAACAGAACCTATAAGAGAGTCGTTTTCATGTCTGCATCACTCGCTTTCGTCTTTCCTGGCCAAGGATCGCAATCGCTCGGCATGCTGGCCGAGCTTGGTGCTCAGCAGAGCGTGATAATCGATACCTTTGCCGAGGCTTCCGCTGCGTTGGGTTACGACCTGTGGGCACTGACTCAGCAGGGCCCGGAAGAGCAATTGAATCAGACCGACAAGACCCAGCCGGCCATTCTCGCTGCTTCTGTTGCGCTCTGGCGCCTGTGGCAAGCGGAGGGTGGTGCGCGGCCTGCTTTCGTTGCCGGACATAGCCTCGGCGAGTATTCCGCACTCGTTGCCGCTGGTAGCTTGCCGTTCGCCGATGCGGTCAAGCTGGTCGAGCTGCGTGGTCAGCTGATGCAGCAGGCGGTGCCGGCCGGCCAGGGTGGCATGGCGGCTATCCTCGGTCTCGAAGATGCCGATGTGTTGGCTGCCTGCACCGAGGCCGCTCAGGGTGAGGTGGTCAGTGCGGTCAATTTCAATGCACCGGGTCAGGTAGTCATCGCCGGTAGTGCTGCGGCCGTGGAGCGCGCCATCGAGACCTGCAAGGCCAAAGGCGCGAAGCGCGCGATGGCGCTGCCGGTCAGCGTGCCATCGCACTGTGATCTGATGCGCCCCGCAGCCGAGCGCTTCGCCGCATCGGTCGAGGCGATCGCCTGGCAGGCGCCGCAGATCCCGCTGGTGCAGAACGTCAGTGCCGCGGTGGTGGCCGATCTGGATACGCTCAAGCGCGATCTGCTGGCTCAGCTGTACAGCCTGGTGCGCTGGGTCGAATCCATGGTGGTCCTGGGTGATCGCGGCGTGACTTCGCTGGTCGAGTGCGGCCCCGGCAAGGTGCTGTCCGGTCTCAACAAGCGCTGCGTCAAGGGCGTCAGCACCTACAATCTCGACACCCCCGAAGCCTTTGCCGCGACCCGTGGTGCATTGGCATGAACAAGGAGAACGCTATGAATCTGCAAGGTAAGGTGGCACTGGTAACCGGTGCGAGCCGCGGCATCGGCCAGGCCATTGCCCTTGAGCTGGGCCGTCAGGGTGCCATCGTGATCGGGACGGCGACCACGTCTTCAGGCGCCGAGCGCATCGCCGAAACGCTGAAGGAAAACGGTATCGAAGGTGCAGGTCTGGTGCTCGATGTCGGTAATGACGAATCGGTCAGCAGCACGCTGGAGCACATTCAGCAGCACCTCGGGCAGCCGGCGATTCTGGTCAACAACGCCGGGATCACCCGCGATAACCTGATGCTGCGCATGAAGGATGACGAATGGTATGACGTCATCAATACCAATCTGAACAGCCTGTATCGCCTGTCCAAGGCGGTGCTGCGCGGCATGACCAAAGCGCGCTGGGGGCGGATCATCAATATCGGTTCGGTGGTTGGTGCCATGGGTAACGCCGGGCAGGTAAACTACGCCGCAGCCAAGGCCGGACTGGAGGGTTTCAGCCGTGCATTGGCGCGGGAAGTCGGTTCGCGTGGCATTACGGTGAACTCCGTGGCGCCTGGTTTCATCGACACCGACATGACTCGCGAGTTGCCGGAAGCCCAGCGTGATGCGCTCTTGGGGCAGATTCCCCTGGGGCGTCTCGGTCAGGCCGAAGAGATTGCCAAGGTCGTTGCTTTCCTTGCTTCTGACGGCGCTGCCTATGTTACCGGTGCCACGGTGCCGGTGAATGGCGGCATGTACATGAGCTGAGTGTGACGCCAAACGCAGGAGGACAGTCATAACGGCTGTCTTTAAATTAGCTATAAAACTGCAGCTGATTTATAGATAGATGGTTGAAGGCGGCGTCATGCTTGCCTGCTTCCAGCTTGAAATGCGGAAAACGCTTTCTATACACTACCGCGCAAACCAGCTGCCTGATTTTTCCATAGGAGTGAAAACAAGGTATGAGCACCATCGAAGAACGCGTCAAGAAAATCGTTGCCGAGCAACTTGGCGTTAAAGAAGAGGAAGTAACCAACAGCGCTTCCTTCGTCGAAGACCTGGGTGCCGACTCTCTTGACACCGTTGAGCTGGTGATGGCTCTGGAAGAGGAATTCGAGACCGAGATCCCGGACGAGCAGGCTGAGAAGATCACCACCGTTCAGGAAGCCATCGATTACATCAACGCGCACGCGCAGTAAGTTGTAATCCGCTCGGAATCAAGAAAGCCGCACTGCCTTGATCGGGTAGTGCGGCTTTTCTTTGAGAGGGGTTTTATCGAGACTGCGGGCGCTTGCCTTGCGCTCGAACCGTTCCTGTCGCGGCAGGAGTGAGCCAAGTACGTTTAGGTATAGGAGTAATCGCTGTGTCGCGTAGACGCGTCGTAGTCACCGGGATGGGCATGCTTTCGCCTCTGGGTAACGATGTGCCAAGCAGCTGGCAGGGTATTCTTGCTGGTCGCAGTGGTATCGGCCTGATCGAGCACATGGATCTTTCGGCCTACTCCACTCGTTTTGGCGGGTCAATCAAAGGCTTCGATGTCGAGCAGTACCTGCCAGCGAAAGAAGCTCGCAAGCTTGACCTTTTCATTCAGTATGGCCTCGCTGCGAGTTTTCAGGCTGTGCGTGATTCGGGTCTGGAGATCACCGATGCCAATCGCGAGCGAATCGGCGTGGCGATGGGCTCGGGTATCGGTGGCCTGACCAACATCGAGAACAGCTGCAAGGCATTGATGGAGCAGGGGCCGCGGCGTATTTCGCCGTTCTTCGTGCCTGGCTCGATCATCAACATGGTGTCCGGTTTCCTGTCGATTCACCTTGGCCTGCAAGGCCCCAACTATGCAATCGCCACAGCGTGCACCACAGGCACCCATTGCATCGGCATGGCCGCGCGCAACATTGCCTACGGCGAAGCCGACGTGATGGTCGCCGGCGGTTCCGAGATGGCGGCCTGCGGGCTCGGCATTGGCGGCTTCGCCGCGGCGCGCGCGCTTTCCACGCGCAACGATGACCCGGCAGGGGCGAGCCGGCCGTGGGACAAGGGGCGCGATGGCTTCGTGCTCTCCGACGGAGCCGGGGCGCTGGTGCTCGAAGAGCTCGAACATGCGAAGGCACGCGGTGCGCATATCTATGCCGAGCTGATCGGCTTCGGCATGAGCGCAGACGCCTTCCACATGACCTCGCCGCCCGACGACGGAGCCGGTGCGGCGCGCTGCATCCGCAATGCGCTGAACGACGCCCAGCTGAACGTCGAGCAGGTGCAGTACATCAACGCTCACGGAACCTCGACGCCGGCTGGCGACAAGGCCGAGGCTGCCGCCATTCGCAGCGTATTCGGTGGCCACGCCTACGAGCTGTCGGTGAGTTCGACCAAGTCCATGGTCGGTCACCTGCTCGGTGCGGCCGGTGCCGTGGAGGCGATCTTCAGCGTTCTGGCCATCCGGGATCAGGTGGCGCCGCCGACGATCAACCTGGAGGAGCCGGACGAGGGCTGTGACCTCGACTTCGTGCCGAATCAGGCCAAGCCGCGGCCGATCGACGTCGTCGTGTCCAACTCTTTCGGGTTCGGTGGAACCAACGGCTCGCTGGTGTTCCGCCGGTTCGCCGAGTGACGGTGAGCTGGTTGAACGGGCGGCCCACAGAAGGGTTGCCCGTTCACGATCGCGGACTGGCCTATGGCGATGGGTTGTTCGAAACGATCCGCGTGACGGGCGGTCGGGCGCATCTGCTGGACCGGCATCTCCAGCGTCTGGGTGAAGGCACGCGACGCCTCGCCATTCCCGTCGACATAGACGAGTTGCGCAATGAGCTACTGCAGTTCTGCGAGGCGCTCGGCCAGGGTGTCGCCAAGCTGATCGTCACACGCGGCACCGGTCAGCGCGGCTATGCACTTCCACAGCCCTGTCAACCGCGGCGCCTGCTGCTGGGATCGCCGCTTCCCGCGTACCCAGCGCAGCATGCCGAAGACGGTGTTCGGCTCTTTCCTTGTGACACGCGCCTGGCGGAGCAGCCGAGGCTCGCGGGGATCAAGCATCTGAATCGACTCGAACAGGTGCTGGCGCGTGCCGAGTGGCAGGATCCGGCTTTTGCCGAAGGGCTGATGCGGGATCTGTCCGGCCGGGTGATCGAAGGCGTGTTCAGCAACCTCTTCCTGGTTGCCGATGGCCAGCTGCGGACGCCTTCGCTTGCCCGGTGTGGCGTTGCCGGCGTGATGCGCGCTGAAATCATGGCTCGCGCCCCCCTACTGGCGCTGCCGCTGAGCGAGTGCGACGTCAGCTATGCCGAACTGATGCAGGCCGACGAGGTTTTTCTCTGCAACAGCCTCTACGGCATCTGGCCGGTCACAGGTTTGGCCGAGTGCGTCTGGCCGGTCGGTCCGCTGACCCGTAAACTGCAGACCGTTGTTGCCGACCTGTTGAGTGATTCGTGATCCGTAAACTTCTTGTCTTGCTGCTGACGGTGTCCCTGTTGGCAGTAATTGCGCTCGGGCTGTTCGCCTGGAAGCAACATGCTGCGCTGGAGCAGCCCTTGGCTGTGACTGACGAGCCTTTGCTGCTCGATGTGCGGCCAGGCGATACGCCCAGCGGCGTATTTCAACGGCTGGAGGCCGACGGCGTGCTGGAAGATGCGTTCTGGCTGCGTCTGTACTGGCGCCTGAACCTGTCCGGGCAGAGCCTGCACAGCGGTGAGTATCGCCTCGCGCCGGGCATGACTGCGCGGGACATGATCGGACTCTGGCAGCGGAGCGAGGTTGTGCAGTACAGCCTGACCCTGGTGGAGGGCTGGAATTTCCGCCAACTGCGCGGTGCGTTGCAGAACCAGCCAAAACTGGAGCAGACCCTGGATGGCCTATCCGATGCGGAGATCATGGCGAAACTTGACGCGCCGGAGCTGCATCCGGAAGGGCGTTTCTTCCCGGATACCTACCGTTTCACTCGCGGAACGTCCGACCTGGACCTGTTGCGCCGTGCCTTCACGCGCCTCGAACAGGTGCTTGAGGAGGAATGGCAGCAGCGTGCGCAGGGGTTGCCGTACAAGGATGCCTATCAGGCATTGATTATGGCCTCGATCATTGAAAAGGAAACCGGTGTGCCGGAAGAGCGGGGCGAGATATCCGGCGTCTTCGTGCGCCGACTGGCGCGTGGCATGCTTCTGCAGACAGACCCGACGGTGATCTACGGCATGGGCGAAGCCTACCGGGGGCGCATCACTCGCAACGATCTGCGGACGCCGACGCCATACAACACCTACACCAACGCTGGTCTGCCGCCGACGCCGATCGCCATGGTCGGACGTGAGGCGATCCGGGCCGCACTGCATCCGGTCGAAGGCTCCAGTCTTTATTTCGTCGCCCGCGGCGATGGTAGCCACGTCTTCAGCGACACCCTTGAGCAGCACAACCGTGCGGTACGCGAGTATCAGCTCAAGCGTCGCGCCGATTACCGTTCCAGTCCGCCGCCCCGGCAGGCCCCGGCCAATAGCGAGAACGCTCAATGAAAGGACTCTTCGTCACCCTCGAAGGCCCCGAAGGCGCGGGCAAGAGTACCAATCGAGAGTATCTGGCAGATCGCCTTCGAGCGCGAGGGCTGGATGTGGTATTGACCCGCGAGCCCGGTGGTACGCCACTGGCCGAGCGCATTCGTGACCTGCTGCTGACACCTGCGGACGAACCGATGGCGGTCGATACCGAGCTGCTGCTGGTGTTCGCCGCGCGCGCGCAACACCTGGCGCAGGTTATCCGTCCTGCGCTGGCGCGAGGGGCGGTGGTGTTATGTGATCGCTTTACCGATGCCACCTACGCCTACCAGGGCGGCGGTCGTGGCCTGCCCCTTGAGCGGATCGCGCAGCTGGAGACCTTTGTACAGGGCGATCTGCGCCCTGACCTGACGCTGATTTTCGATCTGCCAGTGGAAGTGGGACTGGCACGAGCGGCCGCACGGGGACGCCTCGATCGTTTCGAGCAGGAGGGCATGCGCTTCTTCGAAGCGGTGCGCAGTGCCTATCTGCAGCGCGCGGAAGCAGCGCCTTCGCGCTATCGCGTCCTCGACGCCGGACAACCGCTCAGCGCGGTCCAACGTGATGTCGAGGCGCTGATTCCCGAGTTGCTGGTGCGCCTCGATGGCTGACGTGCTTCCATGGCAGCTTGATCTTTGGCGGCAGCTGGCGGGGCGTGCTCAGCATGCGCACGCCTATCTGCTGCATGGCCCTGCAGGTATCGGCAAGCGCCTGCTGGCCGAGCAGCTGATGGCGCTGTTGCTCTGCCAACGGCCGGTCGATGCCCGCGCATGTGGTGAATGCAAGTCCTGCCAGTTGCTTGCCGCGCAGACCCACCCGGATCATTACATCCTCGAGCCCGAGGAGGTCGACAAGGCGATCCGGGTCGATCAGGTACGTGATCTGGTCGGCTTCGTCACCCAGACGGCGCAGCTGGGTGGGCGCAAGGTGATCCTGCTGGAGCCCGCCGAGGCCATGAACCTGAATGCTGCCAATGCGCTGCTCAAGAGCCTCGAGGAACCATCGGGCGATACGGTGCTACTGCTGATCAGCCATCAGCCCAGCCGCCTGTTGCCGACGATCAAGAGCCGCTGCGTGCAGCAGGCCTGCCCATTGCCGGGGCGACAGCAGTGCCTCGACTGGCTCGCCGCGCAGCTGCCTGAGCTTGCTCCCGAGCTTCGTGAGCAGTTGCTGACCCTTGCCGCTGGGTCGCCGCTGGCGGCGCTCAAACTGCACGAGCAGAAGGTCCTGGAGCTGCGTGCGCAGGTGGTCGACGGTGTGAAGAAGCTGCTCAAGCAGCAGCAATCGCCCAGCCAGCTCGCCGAAGGTTGGAACGCGCTGCCACTGATCCTGCTTTTCGACTGGTTCTGCGAATGGGCGCATCTGATCCTGCGTTACCAGATGGCCGGCGATGAAGCGGAGCTCGGCGCGGCCGATATGCAGAAGGTGCTGCAGTATCTTGCACAGAAATCCTCGCAGCAAAAAGTGATCGCGCTGCAGGACTGGTTGCTCGAGCATCGACAAAAAGTGCTGGGCAAAGCCAACCTCAACCGTGTGTTGCTTCTCGAAGCGCTGCTGGTGCAGTGGGCAACGCTGCCGGGCGCGGGCTAGAATCGACCGACTTTTCGTTAGGAACACCGCATGAGCCTGCCAGCAAACCTTGGTCCGCGTAACGGCATCCTGTCTCTGACCATCAAGGACAAATCGGTGCTCTATGCCGCGTTCATGCCCTTCATCAAGCATGGCGGGCTGTTCATCCCGACCAACAAGAGCTACAAGCTCGGCGACGAAGTGTTCATGCTGCTGAACCTGATGGACGAGCCGGAGAAGATTCCGGTGGCTGGCAAGGTGGTCTGGATCACCCCCAAGGGCGCCCAGGGCAGCCGGGCTGCAGGCATCGGTGTGCAGTTCAACGAGGGCGACAACACCGCGCGCAACAAGATCGAAACCTATCTGGCCGGCGCGCTGAAATCCGATCGGCCGACCCATACCATGTGATCGTCGGCGTCCCGGTGCGTTACGTCAGGCGCCATTGTGCCGCCTGCCTTTTCTGCTTCCCCGCCATTTGCTCTACAATCGCCCCTTTTCTGCGATAGCAAGTTGCGCCCTCCATGCTGGTAGATTCCCACTGTCACCTTGACCGACTCGACCTGACCGCCCATGACGGGTCGCTCGATGCAGCGCTCGATGCTGCCCGAGCGCGAGGGGTCGGACACTTCCTGTGCATCGGGGTCAGCGCCGACAACGCGTCGGCGGTCAAATCGCTGACCGAGCGTTACGTCAATGTCGACTGTTCCATCGGTGTACACCCGCTCGATCTGGAGCCGACCAGTCAGCCGGCATTGGACTGGCTGCTGAGTGAGCTGCAGCATCCGCATGCCGTTGCCATCGGCGAGACGGGGCTGGACTACCACTACGAGCCCGAGGCGGCCGAACTCCAGCAGCAGTCGTTCCGCCTGCATCTGGAGGCTGCCCGACTGACCGGCAAGCCGGTCATCGTGCACACCCGCGAGGCACGCGCAGACACCCTGGCGCTGTTGCGTGAAGCCAGCTTGCCCCAGGCCGGGGTGCTGCATTGCTTCACTGAGGATTGGGAGATGGCCAGGGCCGCGCTGGACCTCGGTTTCTACATCTCGCTTTCGGGCATCGTCACCTTCCGTAATGCCGACGCGTTGCGTGACGTCGCCCGGCAGGTCCCTGCCGATCGCCTGCTGGTGGAGACCGATTCGCCCTACCTCGCACCGATTCCCTACCGTGGCAAGGCCAATCTGCCGCAGTACGTGCGCGAGGTGGCCGAGTTCCTGGCGCAGCTGCGGGGTGTTTCCTTCGAACAGCTGGCGGAGCAGACCACCGCCAACTTCAGGTCGCTTTTTCCGCTTGCCCGGGTTCGCGGCTGAAAGGTCGCGGTTTCCGTGCTTGCAACCTGCCTGATCTGCCGCGCGCTGCGCACTTCGTACTTTATCCGCAAGGTGGCGTAATGACCGCTGAGACGCTGCACACCGGGCCGTTGCAACGAGGCCTGAAAAACCGCCATATCCAGCTGATTGCCCTGGGCGGGGCGATCGGCACCGGCTTGTTCCTGGGTTCCGCCGGGGTGCTGAAGAGCGCCGGTCCGTCCATGATTCTGGGCTACGCCATCGGCGGTTTCATCGCCTTTCTGATCATGCGTCAGCTGGGGGAAATGATCGTCGAAGAACCGGTAGCCGGTTCCTTCAGTCATTTCGCGCACAAGTACTGGGGAGGCTACGCAGGCTTTCTGTCCGGCTGGAACTACTGGGTACTTTATGTGCTGGTGGGCATGGCAGAGCTGACCGCGGTGGGTAAGTACGTGCAGTTCTGGTGGCCGGACGTGCCCACCTGGGCGACTGCCGCGGCGTTCTTCGTACTGATCAATCTGATCAACCTGAGCAACGTGAAGGCGTTTGGTGAAACCGAGTTCTGGTTCGCCATCATCAAGGTCGCCGCCATCATCGGCATGATCCTGCTCGGATTGTTCCTGCTGGTGAGCGGGCAGGGCGGCGAGCAAGCGAGCATCAGCAATCTCTGGAGCCACGGCGGGTTCTTTCCCAACGGTTTCAGCGGCATGGTGCTGGCACTGGCGATCATCATGTTTTCCTTCGGTGGTCTGGAGCTGGTCGGCATCACGGCGGCAGAGGCGGCCGATCCGAAGACGGTGATACCGAAGGCGATCAATCAGGTCGTCTACCGCATCCTGATCTTCTATATCGGTGCTCTGACCGTGCTGCTGGCGCTCTATCCGTGGGATGCGCTGCTGCAGACGTTGGGGGCGGCGGGTGATCCCTACAGTGGCAGTCCCTTCGTCCAGATCTTCTCGCTGATCGGCAGCGATACGGCCGCGCATCTGCTCAATTTCGTGGTGCTCACCGCCGCGCTGTCGGTCTACAACAGTGGCGTGTATTGCAACAGCCGCATGCTCTACGGCCTGGCCGAACAGGGCGATGCGCCGCGCAGTCTGATGAAGATCAACGCTCGTGGTGTGCCCGTGCTCGCCATCGGCGTCTCGGCTGTGGTGACGCTGCTCTGCGTGCTGGTGAACTATCTGCTGCCACGGGGCGCGCTGGAGTTGTTGATGTCGCTGGTGGTTGCCGCACTGGTGATCAACTGGGCGATGATCAGCCTGGCCCATCTGAAATTCCGACGGGCAATGCAGCGCCAGGGTGTGGTACCGAGCTTCAAGGCGTTCTGGTTCCCGCTCAGCAATTACCTGTGCCTGGCCTTCGTCAGCGGTATCCTGGTGATCATGCTGTGGATTCCCGGCATTCGTCTGTCGGTGTTCGCCATTCCGTTCTGGGTCGGCTTCCTCTGGCTGTGTTTCCGGTTGCGGGCGCGTCTCGGTGCTGCGTCGACTTGATCGGCTTACGAGCGCGCAAAAAAAAAACCGGATTCCTGAGAAACCGGGCCAAGACCATTAGGAGTATGAAATCGCAATCCAGGCGACCTCATCTGGCCAGGCAGTGGGGGGATTGCCTAGCCAGTGACTCAAGTATTAACGCTGCATTAGCGGTCTGCTGGCGGATTTCCGGGCTTTTTAAACGCATTTGGAATACATGTCTCGCTGGCTGATCGCCGTCAGTGACTTGCCAGCTCATGCAGAAGCGCCAGGGTTTCATCGATGACGCGCTGCGGCGTGTAGAAGTGCGGAGAGAAGCGAATGCCGCCGCCACGCAAGGCGCAGACGACTTGCGCCGCCTTCAGCCGCTCGAAGAGCGCTGCATTGTCCCAGCCATGCAGGCGGAAGGTGAGGATGCCGGCCCGACGCTCGGCTGTTGTCGGCGACAGGATGTCGACCCCGCCCAGATCGCCTAATCCCCGACACAGCCATTCGACGCGTTCGTCGAGGGCTGCGGCGACCTGCTCCATGCCCACTTCCTCCAGCAGGGAAAGACTGGCCTCGAGCGCCATCGCCCCGAGCAGGTTGGGACTGCCGCATTCGAAGCGTCGTGCGCTGCGGGCCGGTTCCCAGTCCGTGCGATCATAATCGCCGGCGTGTTCCAGCATGTGCCAGCCGTACTCGTGCAGCTTCAGTTGATCGCGCAGGTCGCTCCGGCAATAGAAGACGCCGAGCCCCTCGGGGCCGAGCATCCACTTGTGGCCGTCGGCCATGGCGAAAGCGCAGCGATTCTGCTGGACATCGAAGGGCAGGGCGCCGAGCTGCTGGATCGCATCGATGCACAGCAGCACACCGCGCTGCTCGCAGCCTTCGCCCAGACGTGCAAGATCCAGGCGCAGGCCGCTGGCGTACTGCACCGCGCTGATCGCCATCAGTCGTACCCGCGGCCCGCAGGCCGCCAGCAGGTCGCCTTCCGGATCGGCACCCTTAAGGCTGACCTGAACGACCTCCACACCGAATGGCTGCAGCGCCTCCCAGACGACACGGTTGGAAGGAAATTCTTCATCGCTGATGACGATGCGATCACCGCTTTTCCAGTCCAGGCCAAAGGCGACAAACGACAGTGCTTCGGACGTGTTCTTGACCAGTGCTACGTCGGCGCTGGTCGGTGCGTTGAGCAGGCGCGTAAGGCGCTGGCGCAGGCTGCGCTCGACCGTAAGCCATTGCGGATAGTTACGTGCGCCGAGGGTGGCGTTCTGCTCGGCAAAGGCACTGACGGCACTGGCGGCTCGCCGAGGCCAGGGCGCGACGGCAGCATGGTTGAGATATCGCAAACCGACTATTTGCGGAAATTCGTCATTTATGTGAAACATCGCTGGATGCCCCGTGCATTTGATGACCGGTTAGGCATAATGGCTGCCTCGTTTTTTACCTCAAAGCAGCCTTCCTATGCAGAATGAACCTCGTAAGGTCCGCGAATTTCGTCGCCGCGAACAGGAAATCCTCGATACCGCGTTGCAGCTTTTTCTCGATCAGGGAGAGGACAGCGTTACGGTCGAGATGATTGCCGATGCGGTCGGCATCGGCAAAGGCACGATCTACAAGCACTTCAAGTCCAAGGCCGAAATCTACCTGCGCCTGATGCTCGACTACGAGCGCGACCTGAACCAGATCCTCCACTCTCCTGACCTGGACCGCGACAAGGAAGCGCTGTCGCGCGCCTACTTCGAGTTTCGCATGCGCGATCCGCAGCGTTATCGGCTGTTCGACCGCCTAGAGGAGAAAGTGGTCAAGGGCAACCAGGTGCCAGAGATGGTCGAGCAGTTGCACAGCATCCGCGCCTCCAACTTCGAACACCTGACCCAGCTGATCAAGGGCCGCATCGCCGAGGGCAAGCTGGAAGACGTCCCACCGTACTTCCACTATTGCGCCGCCTGGGCCTTGGTGCACGGAGCCGTGGCGCTGTATCACTCGCCGTTCTGGAGCAATGTGCTGGAAGATCAGGACGGCTTCTTCCAGTTCCTGATGGATATCGGTGTGCGCATGGGCAACAAGCGCAAGCGCGATTGATTGAGCGACGGGCAAGAACCGATGAGCATGCGCGATTTCCCCATCTGCTACATCGAGCCGGTTTTCCGGCCACCCAGCGAGGCGCACTCGCTGATCCTGCCGGTGACCAATGGCTGCTCCTGGAACGCCTGCACGTTCTGCGAGATGTACACCTCGCCGCAGAAGAAATTTCGCGCCCGCGATGAAGCCGAGGTGCTCGAGGAGATCCGCCGCTGCGGTGAGCAGCTGATCGTTCAGCGGGTGTTTCTGGCCGACGGCGATGCACTGGTGCTGCCGACCCGCAGGCTGCTGACGATCCTCGAGCAGATTCGTCAGTGCCTGCCGGAGGTGCAGAGGGTCTCCAGCTACTGCCTGCCGAGAAACCTGCGCAAAAAGTCGGTCGAGGAGTTGCGCGAGCTGGCGGACGCCGGGCTTGGCATGGCCTACGTCGGCGCCGAATCCGGCGACGACGAGGTGCTGGCGCGGGTCAACAAGGGCGAAACCTACGACTCGACCCTGAGTGCGCTGGACAAGCTCGGTCAGGCGGGAATTGCCCGTTCGGTGATGATTCTCAACGGTCTCGGTGGAAGGGCGCTGAGCCGGCAGCATGCGCGCAATTCCGCGCGTCTGATGAATGCGGCGCAGCCAGAGTTCCTTTCTACCCTGGTGGTCAGCTTCCCGCAGGGCGATGCGCGCTTTCGCGAGGGATACGGAAACTTCGAGCCGCTGACGCTGACTGACCTGCTCGTCGAACTGGAGTGGCTACTGGGCGATCTCGAATTGCGCGACACGGTTTTCCGCAGCGATCACGCGTCTAATTACCTGGTGCTCAAGGGCGCCCTGGGTGCCGACAAGCGGCGGCTGATGAGCCAGCTACGCGAGGCGATCGACGATCCCCGCAACGCGCCTTTGCGCCAGGAGTGGCAGCGCGGACTATGACCGCAGATGCGCGGGGTCGCCGTGAACTGCCGAAGAGCAATATGGCGTGGATGCTGCATTGCCGGTGCGATTGCCGGTTTTCCGTCGCCGGCCTCCTGGAGGATGAGTCCATGCGTTTCCTGTTAAGCGTGCCAGGTTTGCTGGCGCTGCTTGTCCTGGCTGGCTGCATGAAGGTCAGTGATATGGCCGAGGGTACCCGCTATCACCTTCGTGACGCCGGCATTCTTGACCACAGCGACACGCGTCGCTCCAGCTCATGGCGTCTGCAAGCGGATTCCTTCATCTATATCGCGCAGGGCCATTTCGTCCCGCCGGGTGACGTCTATCCACGGCCGAATGTGGTGGCGGAGGAGGCCTTCAACGGTTTCGTCGAATACTTCCCGCTGGTGCGCCGTGCTCGCGAGCCAGCCGGATTGGAGGAGGCCATGGCACAGGCCTCGGCGGTCGGGGCCCATTACCTTCTGTATCTGCGCTATGCGGCCGCAGATGATCGTATCGGTAGCTTTGACGAACTGAATGAGCAGCGCGCGCTGGATCGACTCGGCGTGGACTCCGGCGTGGTGCAACTGATGCTGATCGAGACGGGGACCCGCTATTTGGTCGACACCGCGCGTATTCGCAGCCGCGGAGGACTGTTGGGGATCTATGACACCCGGCCCGAGCATCTTCTGCGGCCACCGCTTGAGGACTATGCTCGTCGGTTGCTGGGTCTGTCACGCTGAGCGATGTGGCAGTATCGAAGCGGACATAGCTGCGAAGCGAGGAGATCTGGATGAACGATACAGGCAAGGCGGGCGACTTGCTGGCTCAGCTCTCGGCCAACGAGAAGAAGGGGCTGCCGCCGGTGCATTTGTGGAATCCACCGTTCTGCGGCGATCTCGACATGCGTATCGCGCGTGACGGTACCTGGTTTTACCAAGGCACGCCGATCGGGCGGCCGGCGATGGTTCGTCTGTTCTCCACGGTTATTCGACGCGACGGCGACGATTACTTCTTGGTCACGCCGGTGGAAAAGGTCGGCATCCAGGTCGAGGATGCACCCTTCGTCGCGGTGCGGCTGGACGTGAGTGGGGAGGGCGAAGCGCAGCTGCTCCGTTTCGTCACCAACGTCGACGATGTGGTGGAGGCCGGCCAGGAGCACCCGCTGCGCGTCAGCCTCGATCCGCAAACCCAAGAGCCGTCGCCGTACATTCATGTGCGCGCCAATCTCGAGGCGCTGATTCATCGCAACGTCTTCTATCAGTTGGTGGGCCTGGCTGTGCCCGGTGATGTAGAGGGTGAGAGCTGGCTCGGCGTATGGAGCGGCGGCGTGTTCTTTCCCATCGGCCGTGCCGAATAGTGATCGCTGTATTTCGGTGTCAGCACCGATAGAAAAAAGGCTCCCGAGGGAGCCTTTTTCGTTGCTTACATGTTGGGGTAGTTCGGCCCGCCGGTACCTTCCGGCGCGACCCAGGTGATGTTCTGCGCCGGATCCTTGATGTCGCAGGTCTTGCAGTGCACGCAGTTCTGCGCATTGATCTGGAAGCGCTTGCTGCCATCGTCGTTGCTGACCACTTCGTAGACGCCGGCCGGGCAGTAACGCTGTGCCGGCTCGTCGTACAGCGGCAGGTTCTTCTCGATCGGAATGCTCGGGTCGGCCAGCTTCAGGTGAACCGGCTGCTCTTCCTCGTGGTTGGTGTTGGAGAGGAATACCGAGGAGAGCTTGTCGAAGCTCAGCTTGCCGTCCGGCTTGGGATAGTCGATCTTCTTCGACTCTGCGGCCGTCTTGAGGCAGGCGTAGTCCGGCTTGGTGTCGTGCAAGGTGAAGGGGATCTTGCCACCGAAAATGTTCTGATCGATGAAGTTGAACGCGCCACCCTTGATTGCGCCCCACTTGTGAATGGCAGCGCCGAAGTTGCGGCTCTTGTACAGCTCATCGTACAGCCAGCTGGACTTGAAGCCCTCTTCGTACGCGGTCAGTTCGTCGCCACCTTCGCGTCCGGCCAGCAGTGCGTCCGCAGCGGCTTCGGCAGCCAGCATGCCGGACTTCATCGCCGTGTGGCTGCCCTTGATCTTGGCGAAGTTCAGGGTGCCGGCGTCGCAGCCGATCAGTGCACCGCCGTTGAATACCATTTTCGGCAGGCAGTTGATGCCGCCCTTGGCGATCGCACGTGCGCCATAGGAAACGCGCTTGCCGCCTTCCAGGTACTGCTTGATCACCGGATGGTGCTTGTAGCGCTGGAATTCGTCGAACGGCGACAGATACGGGTTGCTGTACGACAGGTCGACGATCAGGCCGACGACCACCTGGTTGTTTTCCAGGTGATAAAGGAAGGAGCCGCCGGTGTTATCGTCGTTCAGCGGCCAGCCCGCGGTGTGCACCACCAGACCCTGCTCGTGTTTGGCGGGGTCGATGTCCCAGAGTTCCTTGATGCCGATGGCGTAGTGCTGCGGGTCGACGTTGGCGTTGAGCTGGAAGCGGTTGATCAGCTGCTTGCCGATATGACCGCGGCAGCCTTCGGCGAACAGCGTGTACTTGGCGCGCAGTTCCATGCCGGGCGTGTACATGCCTTCCTTGGGATTGCCTTCGCGGTCGACGCCCAGGTCACCGGTGACGATACCGCGCACGATGCCGTTCTCGTCGATCAGCGCTTCCTGAGCGGCGAAGCCCGGGTAGATCTCGACACCCAGGTTCTCGGCCTGCTGGGCCAGCCAGCGGCACAGGTTGCCGAGGGAAATGATGTAGTTGCCTTCGTTGTGCATGGTCTTGGGAACCAGTGCATTGGGCAGCTTGCTGGCCGCTTCGGCGGTCTTCAGCAGGTAGATGTCGTCACGCTTGACCGGCGTGTTGAGCGGGGCGCCGAGTTCTTTCCAGTCGGGGAACAGTTCGTTCAGCGCGCGAGGTTCGAAGACCGCGCCGGACAGGATATGGGCACCTACTTCGGAGCCTTTCTCGACGACGCATACACTGATTTCCTGACCAGCGTCGGCGGCTTTTTGCTTCAGGCGGCAGGCTGCGGATAGGCCTGCAGGGCCGGCGCCGACGATGACAACGTCGAATTCCATGTATTCGCGTTCCATTAGGCTTTCTCCTACTCAGGGCTTGGTTGTTATATAAGTGGTGGAGGGCTGTGATCGGCCCCTGACCGAGCCGGGCCGGCGCATTATATATAGACGCTCGAATCGGTCCAATACAAACGTTTGTTTGAATTTTCTGGAAGCCTGTTAGAATCGCCCGAACCGCGTCGTTATGACGGGTCATATGCGTTGTTGACCCCGTCCGCGGCCTGCGGTCAAGATACGGACGGTTTGCACTCGCCGAACAGGGCAGCGGCTATCAAAACCCAAGCCACGAGCAAGGCTCGGTTCGCCTCGGCGGAATTCTATTCACCGGAGAGTAACGAGGAATCCATGAAGGTTCTTGTAGCTGTCAAACGAGTGGTCGATTACAACGTCAAGGTTCGCGTCAAGGCGGACAATTCCGGCGTTGACCTGGCCAACGTCAAGATGTCGATGAACCCCTTCTGCGAAATTGCCGTGGAAGAGGCAGTACGCCTGAAAGAGAAAGGCGTGGCGAGCGAAATCGTTGTCGTCTCCATCGGTCCGACCGCTGCCCAGGAGCAGCTGCGCACCGCGCTGGCGCTGGGCGCCGACCGTGCCGTGCTAGTCGAGTCCAACGACGAACTGAACTCCCTGGCGGTTGCCAAGCTGCTCAAGGCCGTGGTCGACAAGGAGCAGCCGCAGCTGGTCATCCTCGGAAAGCAGGCGATCGACAGCGACAACAACCAGACCGGCCAGATGCTCGGCGCGCTGACCGGCTATGCCCAGGGCACTTTCGCCTCCAAGGTGGAAGTGGCTGGCGACAAGGTCAACGTCACCCGCGAAATTGACGGCGGCCTGCAGACCGTCGCGCTGAACCTGCCGGCGATCGTCACCACCGACCTGCGTCTGAACGAGCCGCGCTACGCGTCGCTGCCGAACATCATGAAGGCCAAGAAGAAGCCGCTGGAAACGCTGACCCCGGATGCACTGGGCGTCACCACCACTTCCACCGTGAAGACCCTGAAAGTCGAAGCGCCGGCAGCCCGCAGCGCCGGTATCAAGGTCAAGTCCGTGGCTGAACTGGTCGAGAAACTGAAGAACGAGGCGAAGGTAATCTAAATGACTATCCTGGTTATCGCTGAACACAATAATGCCGTCCTCGCGGCCGCTACCCTGAATACCGTTGCTGCAGCAAAGGCCATCGGTGGTGACATCCACGTACTGGTCGCCGGCAGCGGCTGCGGTGCCATCGGCGAAGCAGTCGCGCAGATCGAAGGTGTGGCCAAGGTCCTGGTCGCTGACGACGCGGCTTACGCCAATCAGCTGCCGGAAAACGTCGCGCCGCTGATCGCCGACCTGGCCAAGAACTACAGCCACGTGCTGGCCGCTGCCACCACCAACGGCAAGAACTTCCTGCCGCGCGTTGCCGCTCAACTGGATGTCGATCAGATATCCGAGATCATCGCGGTTGAAAGCGCCGATACCTTCAAGCGTCCGATCTATGCCGGTAACGCCATCGCTACCGTGCAGTCCAGCGCTGCCATCAAGGTCATCACTGTGCGTGCGACCGGTTTCGATGCGGTGAATGCCACCGGTGGCTCGGCTGCGGTCGAGCAAGTCTCCGGTACTGGCGATGCCGGCAAGTCCGCTTTCGTTGGCGAAGAGCTGGCCAAGTCGGATCGTCCTGAGCTGACCGCTGCCAAGATCGTCGTTTCCGGCGGTCGCGGCATGCAGAACGGCGAGAACTTCAAGCACCTGTACTCGCTGGCCGACAAGCTCGGCGCCGCAGTCGGTGCCTCGCGTGCCGCGGTCGATGCCGGCTTCGTGCCGAACGACATGCAGGTCGGCCAGACCGGCAAGATCGTTGCGCCGCAGCTGTACATCGCGGTCGGTATCTCCGGTGCCATCCAGCACCTGGCAGGTATGAAGGACTCCAAGGTGATCGTTGCGATCAACAAGGACGAGGAAGCGCCGATCTTCCAGGTTGCCGACTACGGCCTGGTGGGCGATCTGTTCGAGATCGTGCCGGAGCTGGAAAAGCTGGTCTGAAGCTGATCGCTGTTGAAGAAACCCGCTCATGTAGCGGGTTTTTTCATGGGCGATCAGCGGGCTCGTCGGTGTACCATCGGCGTAACCGTTTCGCACCAGCTTTACCGCACTAAGAGGATATTCATGCGTTTCGCCTTTGCGTTGAAATCTGCGTTGATCGCGTTGGCCCTGGCGGCGCCGCTCACGGCAACGGCAGCGGGAAAATGTGATCGCCTGGTGGCAACCGGTGCGGCAGACAACCCGCCGTTTCTCTGGCGCGATCCGCAGAACCCCAAGCGCCTGGTGGGTGCCAACGCCGATCTGCTGGGGCAGATCGCCGACTCCCTCGGCTTGAAGCTGGAGCTGCTCTACACCGGCGATCGCATCAAGGCGCTCGATGAGGTACGCAGTGGACGCGTGGATGTCCTTGCCGATGCGACGCTGACGATCCAGCGACTGGAAGAACTGGACTTCATACATCCGGCCATCGTCCAGCTGCAAACCGTCGCATGGGTGCGTAATGAACCCGGTTTCTTCTACTCCAGCCGCGAAGACTTGCGAGGTCATCCTGGCGTGGTTGTCGCTGGCAGCCGTTATGGCAGCGAGTTCGACGCCTTCGCCAAGGCAAATCTGCAATTGCAGCAGGCGCCCGGGCTCGAGCAGGGGCTGCGGCAGTTGATCGAGGGTGATCGCCAGTACCTGTTGCATGAGCGTTACGGCACGATTGCCGCAGCTGACGCGTTGGGATTGCTGGACAAGGTGCAACGTTTGGATCCTCCGGTTGTTGGCCGTGACATGCATTTGGCGATTTCCCATGACTCGGCGTGCAACGATCCCTGGTTGCGCGGACAACTGGCGCGGAAAATGACAGAATTGCGCGCCGCCGGCGTGCCAGAGCAGTTGCTGGTGCACAACCTGACGGTGTGGAAGAACCAGCAGACTGGCCGTGGCAGCGCTTCGAAAAAATAGGATTCACCGTGAGACGACTACTTCCCTGTGCCCTTTCGTTGCCGCTGCTGGTTCTGCTGGGGTGTGCAAGTGACCCTGCTCCCGTGGCGCAGTTGCGCCTGACCGAAGAGGCTGTTGCCCAGGCCCGCTCGATCGAAACCGCTCTGGTCTACGAGGAACTGGTGCAGGCCGAGACCAAGTTGGCTGCTGCCCGCTCGGCGCTTGAGGCCGGCGAGAACCGTGAGGCGCGCCTGTTGGCCGAGCAGGCCGAGCTGGACGCCCGTCTGGCGGAGCTGCGCGTGCTCAGCGATCAGCGTGAGGCGCAGGTCGGCGATCTCAATCGGCGCATTCAGCGTCTACGGCAGCAGTTAGGAGACGTACGGTGACAGGGCGATTCGCAATGCTGCTGGCCGGGCTGGCGCTGGTCGGCTGCGCAAGCCAGGAAACCGAGCGGGCGATCGGCGAGGCCTCTGCCGCATTGCAGCGGATTGAGACCGATCCTGCCGTCCATCGCAGTGCGCCAAAGGATTTGCAGCGCGCGGTTGAAACCCTGCAACGATCCGAGCGCTTCAAAGAGTATTGGGGCGGTGCCGAGGATGCTCGCCATTACGCCTATCTCAGTCGGCGCTACAGCGAGATCGCCGAGCTGCAGGGCAAGCTGCTGCAACAGCAGGAGCGGGTGGCGCGGTTGGAAATGGAGCGGGACCGACTGCGGCGGATGTTGCAGGACGCCAGACTGATGACCGATGAACAGCAGGGGCGCTGGC
The DNA here is from genome assembly GCF_041381355.1 of Pseudomonas sp. LM13. Taxonomy (NCBI): domain Bacteria; kingdom Pseudomonadati; phylum Pseudomonadota; class Gammaproteobacteria; order Pseudomonadales; family Pseudomonadaceae; genus Pseudomonas; species Pseudomonas sp. LM13. Next base: position 50,094 of record NZ_JACBXH010000003.1, on the reverse strand, counting down.
TCGAAGACCAGCTGATGAGCCTGGCGGCGAGCGAGACCGACCGTGGCCAGGTCATGACGCTCGGTGACGTGCTTTTCAGTCCGGACAGTGCGGAGCTGAGCCATACGGCGAACCGAACCCTGCTCAAGCTCGTCCAGTTCCTGCAGCGCAACCCGCAGCGCAAGGTACGTATCGAGGGTTATAGCGACAGCCGTGGCGACCCGCAGGCGAATCTGGAACTGTCGCGCGCGCGGGCGCAGATGGTGGCTGATCTGTTGGTTAGCTTGGGAATCAGCGCCGAGCGTATCGAAGTTCGCGGTTACGGTGAGCAGTTTCCGCTGGCGGAAAACGCTTCGGCACGTGGCCGTGCGCAGAATCGCCGGGTCGAGATCCTGTTTTCCGACGGGGAAGGTAATCTCGCGCCCGATCGCTGAAATCGTGGGCTAGAGGCTGGACTGTTTCGCCCACATGCTGCGCAACTGTATTGGTCTGCTGGTGTTTCGCTGAGCTACTGTTACGGTTCAGTTGGCGGGAGACCGGTGAGATGACCAATCTGTTGCTCTATCAGCGCATTGCCCAGCAGCTCGCCGAGGATATCCGGCGCGGGGTGTATCGACCCGGCGAACGTGTGCCTTCGGTACGCAAGATGAGCCGGCAGCTGAGCGTCAGCCATGCGACCGTGCTCCAGGCCTACGCCAATCTCGAAGATCAGGGCATGATCAGGGCGCGCCCGCAGTCCGGCTTTTATGTCCACCAGACCCCGGTGCTCACCGCGCCGACACCCGATATCGCGCGGGTCGAGCGGCCCACGCTGGTCACGCGCAGCAGCATCATCAACCAGGTACTCAGCGAGTCCCGTCGCGAAGGGCTGATTCCGCTGGGTGCCGCCGTGCCGCATGTGGATTACCTGCCGGTCAGGGCGCTGCACCAGCAGCTGGCCAAGGTCACGCGCTTCCAGAGCCCGCGGGCGTTCAGCTACATGTTCAGTCCTGGCTATGAGCCGTTGCGCCGTCAGGTGGCGATCCGTATGCGCGACGCCGGTGTGGTGGTCGATCCCGGCGAGATCGTCATCACTCATGGTTGCGTCGATGCGCTGCAGATGTCGCTGCGGGTGCTGACGCGGCCAGGGGATCTGATTGCCGCTGAATCGCCGAGCTATTACGGTCTGCTGCAACTGGCGGATCTGCTGGGGCTCAAGGTCATCGAGATTCCCAGCGACCCGGATACCGGCATGAGCCTCGAGGCGCTGCAGCTGGCGGCAGGGCAATGGCCGATCAAGGCGTTGGTGCTCACGGCGCGGCTGAGCAATCCGCTGGGTGTGAGCATGCCCGACCATCGACAGAAGCAGCTGCTGAACCTGGCAGCACGGTTCGACATCCAGATCGTCGAGGACGATATCTACGGTGAGCTGATGTTCGAGCAGGACCAGTACAAGGCGCTCAAGTCCAATGACCGGGACGGGCGGGTCATCTACTGCTCGAGCTTTTCCAAGACGCTGTCCCCGGGCGTGCGTATCGGTTGGGTCATCGCAGGACGCCATCAACCGGAGATCGAGCGCCTGCAGACGTTCAGTACACACTCGGCCTGCAGCGTGACGCAGATGGCCGTGGCGGCGTACTTGGAGAACGGCGGCTATGACCGGCACCTGCGGGCGATCCGCCAAGAGTATCGCAAGAACCTCAGCGCCTTCCAGCTGGCGGTGCAGCGCTATTTCCCGGAAGGCACGCAGATGACGCGGCCCAAGGGCAACTTCATCCTCTGGGTCAGTCTGCCGGTGCGGGTCAATACCCAAGAGCTGCACGTGCGGGCGCTGGCGCAGGGCATCAGCATTGCGCCGGGGCTGATCTTCAGCAACACCGAGCAGTTCAACCACTGCATACGGCTCAACTGCGGTTTGCCTTGGAACCACGAGACCGAGCGCGCCTTGCGTACGCTCGGGCAACTGGCGTCGGAGCTGTGCCAGGACGCACAATAGGCGCTCCTGAGTCCTTCGCTGCGAGGAATGATGCCGATGTCGAGGCCGCTGTTTTTGTTGCTATTGTTGGCCTTGCTGAGTGGATGCGAGCGCGAGGAGCAAGCTCCGGAAGCCGAACGAGCAGCGCAAACGCCGCAGCAGTCGATATCAGAGCCCGTTGACGCGACAGAGGCGCCACCTGATCTGGAGGTCGAGGTGGCGCCTGTGAATCAGGCGGCGGAAGCTGAGCCGCCGCCTGTACAGATCGACATTCCTGAGCCTGAAGCTCCTCAGCCTGCCGCCCGATCGCGCCCTGCGCCGCCAAAGCAGCCGGAGAAGCCGGCCGAGGTCGAGCTTGTCGAGCCGGTGCTTGATCTGCGCTTGCCGGAAGAACTGGCCGAAGAGCTGGAACCGGCGCCTAGCAGCGAATCCATCCGCCTTCTGCCACCGCTTTTCGATACGGGGGAGCCGTCGCGATCGATGCAGATCGGCGGCCGCCTGATATCGGGCGAAGCCGAAGACGAGTCGTTGATCGAAGGTGCTGAAATCCAGTTCGAACTCAAGCGCTAAAGCTGCCCGGGCGCCGCGACTAGCGCTGGCGCTCCGCTGTGTACAGCATCCTGTGCAGCTCTTCGGCGGGCAATGGATGACTCATGTGGAAGCCTTGCACCTCCGTGCAGCCGTCGTCGGTCAGCAGGCGTAGCTGTTCTTCGGTTTCCACGCCCTCGGCCGTCACCCGCATCCGCAGGCCACGGCCCAGCTCGATCAGGGCGCGGACGATGGAGTGATCTTCGATGGACTGGCCGATGCCGGCGACAAAGCTATTGTCGATCTTGATCACGTCGAAGGGGTAGTGCCGCAAGGTGGTCAGGGATGAATAGCCGGTGCCGAAGTCGTCCACCGCGAGGCGAACACCCAGCGCCTTGATGCGCTTGAGCAACTCCAGGGTGTTCTGGGTTTCGCGCAGCAGTGCGCTCTCGGTCACCTCCAGTTCCAAGCGGTCGCCGGCAAGGCCGTTGTCCGCCAGTGCCTGGGTGATCTCTTCCAGCAGCCGATCATCATGCAGCTGAAGCGGTGAGAGATTGACCGATACCACCGTGTTGCCCGGCCAGCGCGCCGCCTGCTGGCAGGCCTGGCGCAGCACCCAGCGCCCGAGTGGGATGATCAACCCGGTTTCCTCGGCCAGCGGGATGAACTGCTCGGGCAGCAGCATGCCGCGCTGTGGGTGTTCCCAGCGCACCAGTGCCTCGGCGCCGATGATGTGCAGATCGTGGCTCTGGTAGCGCGGCTGATAATGCACCTCAAGCTGCTGTTCGGCGATCGCTACGCGCAGTTCCTCTTCGCGGCGCAGCCGTTCATGCAGGCGCTGATCCATCTCCTGGCCGTAGGCGCGCCATGTGCCTCTGCCGGCGTCCTTGGCCTGGTAGAGAGCGATGTCGGCACAGCGCAACAGTTCGTTGGCCTGGCTGGCGTCGCTCGGTGCCAGAGCCACGCCAATGCTGGCGCCGATGCTGATTTGCTGATCCTCGTAGGTGAATGGAGCGCTCAGCGCATCGATGATGCGGTTGCACAGCCGATCGATATCGTCGTCCTCGCCCATGCGATGGAGCACGACGACGAACTCGTCGCCACCCAGGCGCGCCACCAGGTCGCCGTCGCGGGTGCGCTCGCGCAGACGTGACGCGACACCGATCAGCACCTCGTCGCCGGCCGCATGGCCCAGGGTGTCGTTCACCGGTTTGAAGCGATCGAGGTCGATATACAGCAGCGTCAGGGTCGAGCCGCTACGCAGCGACGCGAGGTTCTGCTCGAGGTAGTCGCGCAGGCGGCTGCGGTTGGGCAGCCCGGTCAGTGCGTCATGCTGCGACAGGTATTGAACCCGCGCCTGTGCCCGGGTCTCCTCGGTGACGTCGCTGGCGGTCCCGCGGTAGCCGAGCAGCTTGCCATCGTGCCGGATGGTGCGCGCAGCCAGCCGGCAATAGCGCTCGCAGCCATCGGCGGCGCGGTAGCTGCTGCGCAGCGGTGCGCTGTGGGGCGCCTCGAGCCAGCTCTGCAGCGCGGCGCTGTCGGTGATCAGCAGCTCCAGCAGAGGTCGGCCCAGCCACTGCTTCGGTTGGTAGCCGGTGATCTGCTGGAAGCGGTTTGAGAGAAAGGTCAGGCGGGCCTGTTCGTCGGTTTCCCAGATCCAGTCGGAGGCAGCTTCTGCCACATCGCGGAAGCGTTCCTCGCTCTCGGCCAGCGCACTGCGGCTGGAGGCGAGCCGTGCATAGCTGACGTCGAGCAGGTGCACGACACGCAGCGCATGGCGTACCAGCAGCCAGGCGAGCAGCCCAAGACCGAGCGCCACGGCGGTGAGAACGGGCAGGGTGACCAGAAGCAGCAGGCGCCCCGGCTTTGCCGCCGTCCAGGTGAGGTGAACGGGCGTTCCATCCTCCAGCGCCTGGCTGATGATCGGTCCAGCCTGGGCCGATGGATCGGCAAGCAGCTGCAGTTTGTGCACGGCGTACTGCTCGCCGATTGCCTCCAGTCGTGCGGCGTCGAGCAGATCGACGAAGACCAGAGTGGAAGGCGGCCCTTCGTGTTCTTCGATATTCGTGCCGCCAGTGGTCAGCGAGGCAGCGGCAACCAGAGCAGGCTGCCCTTCAGCCCAGAGCAGGGTCGAGGCGCCTGCGTCATCTTCGGCGGCCTCGCGGGCCCGTGCCAGCAGTTCGGGCAAGCCGTGTTGCAGATACTGGAAAGCATCCACCGGCTGCAGCTTGCCCCGGATGACCGCATACGAGGTAGTGCCCGCCGGGGTGATCACCAGCACTGCGTCGTAGCCGAAGTCCTTGTACAGCGAAGGGCCAAGATTGGCCTGCGTGAATGCCCAGTTCACGTCGACCTGCTGATTGAGGTGCACGTACGCGTCGCCCCAGAAGGCGTAGTCAACGATGGAGCGGTTCATCCATTCGTACTGTGCCTGCAGCGCCTTGCCAGCGAGAAAGCGGCTCTGTTGCAGGGCGTCCTGGTCGATCTTGCGGGCGATATGAACGACCGCGAAAGCGGCCGCGACGATTGCCGCCACCAGCAGCGCGACCATGCCGGGGAGAATGCGACGGGCAAAGATCGCCTTGGCCTTCGGGTTGGTCGGGCCGTCAACGGGGAGGGGAGATTGCATTAAGAAAGTCCTGCCAGAACTGCATGATCGCGGCAAACAGGCATAGTGCCACTATTGAGTGCGGCGGGCATCTGTAAACGTCAGCCGGTACCTGCGCCAGGCATCGGTCGGCGCTCAGCGGTCGCGCGACTCCTGTGCGTCGGCCTCGGCATTGCGCTGGGCAATACGCTTCTTCTGCTCGTCGGTGAGCGGAATTTTCCGGGCCGTGGAGCGCAACATCAACAGACTGCCGACGATCGAGCCGAGCGCGACGACCAGAATCAGCCAGAAATACCAGGGCATGGGTTCCTCCAGGCAGGCGAGCGGTGGGTGGGTTCACGCACTTTACTTGGGTGCGCCCGAGCGGTCACCGTTTTGCTGATCATGCCTGTTTGGACCCTGCGCCGAGGCTTTCGTCGCATGGGACATTTTCTGCGACAATGCGCGCCGAATTTCTCGAGGACATGCCATGACCTGCCAGACTCCGATTATCGTAGCGCTCGACTTCCCCTCCCGCGATGCCGCACTGGCATTGGCCAGGCAGCTCGATCCGCGGCTGTGTCGGGTGAAGGTCGGCAAGGAGCTGTTCACCCGTTGCGGGCCTGCGATCGTCGAGGAGTTGCAGGCGATGGGTTTCGAAGTGTTCCTCGATCTCAAGTTTCACGACATCCCCAACACCACGGCCATGGCGGTAAAAGCTGCCGCCGAGCTCGGCGTGTGGATGGTCAACGTGCATTGTTCTGGTGGCCTGCGGATGATGGCAGCCTGTCGCGAAACCCTGGCTGGCATGACCGGGCCCGCGCCGCTGCTGATCGGCGTCACGGTGCTGACCAGCATGGAACAGGCCGATCTCGCCGGCATCGGCCTGGATATCGCCCCGCAGGAGCAGGTGCTGCGTCTGGCCGGTCTGGCCTCGCAGGCAGGCCTGGATGGGTTGGTCTGTTCGGCGCAGGAGGCTGTGCCGCTGAAAGCACAGTTCCCGGAGCTGCAGCTGGTCACCCCGGGCATTCGGCCGGCCGGCAGTGCCCAGGACGATCAGCGCCGCATCCTGACTCCGGCTCAGGCCATGGCGGCGGGGTCCGATTATCTGGTGATCGGTCGCCCGATCAGCCAGGCCGCGGACCCGGCGAGCGCGCTGGCCAATGTGGTCGCCGAGCTGGGTTAAGCGCAAACGAAAAAAGGCTGAGCCCCATGCAGGCTCGGCCTTTTTAGCCTCCGGGGTCTATGTTTAGCTGACCTTGAGCACAAGTTTGCCGAAGTTGCCGCCGGTGAACAGCTTCATCAGCGTTTCCGGGAAAGTCTGCAGTCCCTCGATCACGTCCTCCTTGCTCTTCAGTTGGCCGCTGGCGAGCCACTCGGCCATATCGCGTATCGCTTCCGGGTAGCGCGACACATAATCGGTCACCACCATGCCTTCCATCCGTGCGCGGTTGACCAGCAGCGACAGGTAGTTGGACGGCCCTTTTACCGCCTCCTTGTTGTTGTACTGGCTGATGGCGCCGCAGATCACTACCCGCGCGCCGACGCTGAGGCGCTGCAGCACCGTGTCGAGGATGTCGCCACCGACGTTGTCGAAGTACACGTCCACGCCTTTCGGGCACTCACGCTTGAGCGCCGCGGCCAGGTCCTCGTTCTTGTAGTCGATGGCGCCATCGAAGCCGAGCTTCTCGGTGAGGAACCGGCACTTGTCCGCGCCGCCAGCGATGCCGACCACGCGGCAGCCCTTGATCTTCGCGATCTGCCCGGCAATGCTGCCGACCGCGCCGGCGGCCCCGGAGATCACCACGGTCTCGCCGGCTTTGGGCTGGCCGACCGAGAGCAGCGCGAAGTAGGCGGTCATGCCGGTCATGCCCAGCGCTGACAGATAGCGCGGCAGCGGTGCCTGCTGCGGGTCGACCTTGTAGAAGCCCTTCGGCTCGCCAAGGTAGTACGCCTGCACGCCCAGGGCGCCGTTGACGTAATCACCTTCCTTGTAATCGGGATGCTGCGAGGCGATCACCCTGCCCACGCCCAGTGCACGCATCACCTCGCCGATGCCCACCGGCGGGATGTAGGACTTGGCGTCGTTCATCCAGCCACGCATGGCCGGATCGATGGACAGATACTCGACCTGGACCAGAATCTGATTCGGTCCAGGCTCGCCCAGCGGTTTCTCGACGAACTCGAAGGTCTCGCGGGTCGGTGCACCGACAGGTCGCTGGGCGAGCAGGAATTGCTGGTTGAGCAGGGTCATGAACGTTTGCCTCGTAGTTGCGAAAGGTTTGGTGTAGCTCGCCCGGCGCGCAGCTGCAAGGAACGTCGGAGCGCTGGAATGCACAGGCATCCACTTCGGTGATATGACCGCGGCGGCGGTGAAATGCCCGTACGCATGAGGGTATAAGTCTGACCGGGACGCTTGGCGTGGTCATTTCAGGCACAAAGCGAGTCGAAAATCTTCGGGAAGAACAATCATGAGCATGACATTCTCCGGTCAGGTCGCCCTGGTGACGGGCGCGGCGGCCGGCATCGGTCGCGCCACGGCACTGGCTTTCGCCCAGCAGGGCCTCAAGGTGGTGCTGGCGGACATCGACGAAGCGGGTATCCGCGACGGTGCCGAAATCATCCGCGCCGCCGGTGGCGAGGCGATCGCCGTTCGTTGTGATGTGACCCGCGATGAGCAGGTCAAGGCGCTGATCGAGCAGACGCTGGCGCAGTTCGGCCGGCTCGATTACGCGTTCAACAACGCCGGCATCGAGATCGAGCAGGGCCGTCTGGCCGAAGGCAGCGAGGCTGAGTTCGACGCGATCATGGGCGTCAACGTCAAGGGCGTCTGGCTGTGCATGAAGCATCAGCTGCCGGTGATGCTGGCCCAGGGCGGCGGCGCGATCGTCAATACCGCATCGGTCGCCGGGCTCGGCGCTGCGCCGAAGATGAGCATCTACGCCGCGTCCAAGCATGCGGTGATCGGCCTGACCAAGTCGGCGGCGATCGAGTACGCCAAGAAGCAGATTCGCGTGAACGCCGTCTGCCCGGCCGTGATCGATACCGACATGTTCCGCCGCGCCTACGAGGCGGACCCGCGCAAGGCGGAGTTCGCTGCCGCCATGCATCCGGTCGGGCGCATCGGCAAGGTCGACGAAATCGCCGCGGCCGTGCTCTACCTATGCAGTGACGGCGCCGCGTTCACGACCGGCCACTCGTTGGCGGTGGATGGGGGGGCGACGGCAATCTGAGGGCGCGCCCGGTGTCTCGCCGGGCACCCTTTCTTCTGCGCCGCTCAGCTGCGGCGGCGCAGAATCAGCAGGGCGATTACCCCTGCGATCAATCCCCACAACGCAGCTCCGATGCCAAACAGCGTCAGGCCCGAAGCCGTGACCATAAAGGTGATCAGCGCCGCTTCCCGCTCGTCGGGCTGCTGCATCGCCTGGGTCAGCCCGGAGCCGATCGAGCCGAGCAGGGCAAGCGCCGCGATGGACAACACCAGCGCCGCCGGAAACGCCGCGAACAATGCCGCCAGCGTCGCGCCGAAGATGCCGGCAATGCCGTAGAACACGCCGCACCAGGCCGCGGCGGTGTAGCGTTTCTGTGGATCGGGATGTGCTTCGGGGCCGGCACAGATCGCCATGGTGATCGCTGCCAGGTGAATGCCGTGGGAGCCGAACGGGGCCAGCAATACCGAAGCGATGCCGGTCGTGGAGATCAGCGGGGAGGCTGGCACCTGATAGCCTTCGGCGCGCAGCACGGCCAGCCCCGGCATGTTCTGCGAGGCCATGGCGATGACGAACAGCGGAATGCCGATGCTGAAGATGGCGGCGAAGGAAAACGCCGGCGTGGTCCACACCGGCACGGCTACCTGCAGGCTGAAGCGCTGGAAATCCAGCAGGCCAGAGACGCCGGCGATCAGGCAGCCGACTACCAGGGCGGCCAGTACGGCGAAGCGCGGCTGCATCCGCTTGGCCAGCAGGTAAGTGAAGAACATCCCGAGCACGAGCACCGGTTGAACGCCAACGGCGCGGAATATTTCGCTGCCGATATTGAACAGCACCCCAGCCAGCAGAGCGGCGGCCAGGGAAGCCGGCACTCGACGCATCAGGCGATCGAAGCTGCCAGTCAGGCCGCTCAATGCGATCAGCACCGAGGCGAAAATGAACGCGCCAATGGCTTCGGCATAGGGAACCCCAGGCAGGCTGGTAATCAGCAGCGCCGCGCCCGGCGTCGACCAGGCGATCACCACTGGCGTTCGATAGCGCAGCGACAGGCCGATGCTGCAGATGGCCATGCCGATCGACAGTGCCCAGATCCATGACGAGATCTGCGCCTCGCTCAGCCCGGCCGCCTGGCCTGCCTGGAACATCAGCACCAGCGAGCTGGTATAGCCGGTGAGCATGGCGACGAAGCCGGCAACGACGGTGGAGGGCGAGCTGTCGCTCAGAGGGCGCAGGGCGATGCGGCTGGTTTCATTCATTCTTGCTCTTCTATTTATCGAGATTGCAAAGGGACGCTGCCATCCGGCTCATCGCTAGCCTATTGGGCAGTACTGGTGGGCGTCCCGGTACAGCCACGGGTGCATTGGACGTAACAGTCGTCGCCCGTGTCCATGCAACCCATCGCCACGCGGAATGGCGCATGGGGTTCTGGCACCCTTGTTGCTATCTAGTCAGTGCTCGCCGCGATGCGTCAAAAAAACCGCGGCTGTTGGAGGATTAGATGAGTCAGGGTGTCCAATTCAATCGCTTGATGCTGGAAATGCGGGCCATGCAGACCGATGCCATGGCGCGCACCAAGCCGGAGATGCAGACCCAGGAGGTCGGCGCGCCGAGCTTTTCCGACATGCTCGGCCAGGCGGTGAACAAGGTACACGAAACCCAGCAGGCTTCGAGCCAGCTCGCGTCAGCTTTCGAGATGGGGCAGGGCGGCGTCGACCTGACCGAAGTGATGATCGCCTCGCAAAAGGCCAGCGTTTCCTTTCAGGCCATGACCCAGGTACGTAACAAACTGGTTCAGGCCTACCAAGACATCATGCAGATGCCGGTGTGAGGCGGATTGAATCATGGCTGAAGCGGTGAGCAACGTTCCGGTACCAGCTACCCCCGAAGTTGGCAAGAAGCCCTTGCTGGGACTGTCGTTCCTGGAGAATCTCTCGGAAATGTCCATGCTGCGGCAGGTCGGCCTGTTGGTCGGACTGGCGGCCAGTGTGGCCATCGGTTTTGCCGTGGTGCTCTGGTCGCAGCAGCCCGATTACCGCCCACTGCTCGGCAGTCTGGCCGGGATGGACGCGAATCAGGTGATGGAGACGCTTGCCGCGGCGGACATCGCCTATACCGTCGAACCCAATTCCGGCGCGTTGCTGGTCAAGGCCAATGACCTGGCGCGTGCGCGCCTGAAACTTGCAGGCGCCGGCATCGCCCCGGCCGATAGCAACATCGGCTTCGAAATCCTCGACAAGGACCAGGGGCTGGGTACCAGCCAGTTCATGGAGGCGACCCGCTACCGGCGCGGCCTCGAGGGCGAACTGGGGCGCACCATTTCCAGCCTGAACAACGTCAAGGGTGCCCGCGTGCACCTGGCCATCCCGAAGAGCTCGGTATTCGTGCGCGACGAGCGCAAGCCCAGCGCCTCGGTACTGGTGGAACTCTATCCGGGGCGCGCGCTGGAGCCGAGCCAGGTGATGGCGATCATCAACCTGGTCGCCACCAGCGTGCCGGAGCTCAGCAAGTCGCAGATCACTGTGGTGGACCAGAAGGGCAACCTGCTGTCCGACCAGCAGGAGCTGTCCGAGCTGACCATGGCGGGCAAGCAGTTCGACTATAGCCGCCGCATGGAGAGTCTCTATACCCAGCGCGTGCACAACATTCTGCAGCCGGTGCTCGGTAGCGGTCGCTACAAGGCCGAGGTTTCGGCGGACGTGGATTTCAGTGCGGTCGAGTCCACATCGGAAACCTTCAATCCGGACCAGCCGGCGCTGCGCAGCGAGCAAAGCGTCAACGAACAACGCCAGAGCAGCCTGCCGCCGCAGGGCGTACCCGGAGCCCTGAGCAACCAGCCACCGGGTCCGGCGACAGCACCGGAGCAGGCCAGCCAGGCCGCTGCCGCCGCTGGTGCCGTCGCCCCTGGCCAGCCGCTGCTCGACGCCAATGGCCAGCAGATCATGGATCCGGTAACCGGGCAGCCGATGCTGGCGCCGTTCCCGGCCGACAAACGCGAGCAGGCCACCCGCAACTACGAGCTCGATCGCTCCATCAGCTACACCAAGCAGCAGCAGGGCCGCCTGCGCCGGCTGTCGGTTGCCGTCGTGGTCGATGACCAGATGACGCTCAATGCGGCCGGCGAGATGGTTCGCGTGCCCTGGAACGCCGATGACCTGGCGCGCTTCACCCGTCTGGTGCAGGACGCGGTGGGCTTCGATGCCAGCCGTGGTGACAGCGTCAGCGTGATCAACACCGCGTTCGTCGCCGACAGCGCCGGAGAGACCTTCGAAGAGATACCGTTCTACTCGCAGCCCTGGTTCTGGGATGTGGTCAAACAGGTGCTCGGCGTGCTGTTCATCCTGGTGTTGGTGTTCGGCGTACTGCGCCCGGTGCTCAAGAGCCTGACCAACCCCTCGGCTGGCAAGGAACTGCAGGTCGCCAGCGGTCCGGGCGAACTGGGTGACGATGATGGACTCGATTCCGGCCTGGCCAGCGACCGGGTCAGCCTGAGCGGCCCGCAGAACATTCTGCTGCCGAGCCCCAGCGAGGGATATGAAGCCCAGCTGAACGCGATCAAGAACCTTGTGGCCGATGACCCGGGACGGGTAGCCCAGGTGGTGAAAGAGTGGATCAACGCCGATGAATGACAATCGAGTTCAAGCCAAGCTCAACAAGGTCGACAAGGCCGCCATCCTCCTGCTCTCGCTGGGTGAGACCGACGCGGCCCAGGTGCTGCGCCACCTCGGGCCGAAAGAAGTGCAGCGCGTCGGTACGGCCATGGCGCAGATGCGCAACGTGCAGAAGGCGCAGATCGAACAGGTGATGAGCGAGTTCGTCGAAATCGTCGGCGACCAGACCAGTCTCGGCGTCGGCTCCGATGGCTATATCCGCAAGATGCTCACTCAGGCGCTGGGCGAGGACAAGGCCGGCGGGCTGATCGACCGCATCCTGCTGGGCGGCAATACCAGTGGCCTGGACAGCCTGAAGTGGATGGAGCCGCGCGCCGTGGCCGATGTAATCCGCTACGAGCACCCGCAGATCCAGGCCATCGTGGTGGCCTATCTCGACCCGGACCAGGCCGGCGAGGTGCTCTCGCACTTCGATCACAAGGTGCGGCTGGACATCGTCCTGCGCGTGTCGTCGCTGAACACCGTTCAGCCCGCCGCATTGAAAGAGCTGAACCTGATCCTGGAGAAACAGTTCTCCGGCAACACCAACACCAGCCGCGCCAGCCTGGGCGGCGTGAAGCGTGCGGCCGATATCATGAACTACCTGGACAGCTCCATCGAAGGCCAGCTGATGGATGCGATTCGCGATGTGGACGAGGACCTGTCCAGCCAGATCGAGGACCTGATGTTCGTCTTCGACAACCTGGCCGACGTCGACGACCGTGGCATCCAGGTGCTGCTGCGTGAGGTATCCTCCGACGTGCTGGTGATGGCGCTCAAGGGCGCCGACGACGGCATCAAGGAAAAGGTCTTCAAGAACATGTCCAAGCGCGCTGGTGAACTGCTGCGCGACGATCTCGAAGCCAAGGGGCCGGTGCGCGTCAGCGACGTGGAAAACGCCCAGAAGGAAATTCTCACCATTGCTCGTCGCATGGCCGAAGCCGGGGAGATCGTTCTCGGCTCCAAGGGCGGCGAAGAGATGATCTGACAGGACAGCACTGCATAGATGGCGAAGGACAACCCCAGCGACCTCATTCGCGCGAAAGACGTCAGTCTGTTCGATCGCTGGTCATTGCCCAGCTTCGACCCGCAGGGTGAAGAGGAACCGCCTGCGAAGCCGAACGTCGACGAGCCAGTCGAAGAGTTGGCGCGCAGTGAGGATGTGCCGGTCGAGGAAGTCAAACCGCTGACGCTCGATGAGCTCGAGGCGATTCGCCAGCAGGCTTATAACGAAGGCTTTGCCACCGGTGAAAAGGATGGTTTCCACGCGGGCCAGCTCAAGGCTCGTCAGGAAGCCGAGGCCGCTTTGGCGCCACGCCTGGAAAGCCTTGAGCGGTTGATGACACAGTTGCTCGATCCGATCGCCGATCAGGATCGCAATCTCGAGCACGCCATGGCGACCCTGGTCAGCCACATGGCCCGGGAAGTGATCCAGCGTGATCTGCTGATCGATTCCAGCCAGATTCGTCAGGTGCTGCGCGAGGCGCTGAAGTTGCTGCCCATGGGGGCCAGCAACGTGCGTATCCATGTCAACCCGCAGGACTTCGAACTGATCAAGGCGTTGCGCGAACGCCACGAGGAAAGCTGGCGGATTCTCGAGGACAGCAGTCTGTTACCGGGCGGCTGCCACATCGAAACCGAGCACAGCCGCATCGATGCCAGTATCGAAACGCGTCTGACCCAGGCCATCAAGCAGCTCTTCGAACAGCAGCGGGAGAATGCGACCCATCCGCCGGCGGCTGATCTGACTATCGACCTGGATGTGTCCGATGCGCCTTGAGCGAACCAGCTTCGCCAAACGTCTCGAAGCCTACGGTGACGCGATCAAGCTGGCCAGCCAGCCGCTGCTGGAGGGCCGCCTGCTGCGCATGGTCGGCCTGACCCTGGAGGCCGAGGGGCTGCGTGCGGCGGTCGGCAGCCGCTGCCTGGTGATCAACGACGACAGCTATCACCCCACCGAGGTCGAGGCCGAGGTGATGGGTTTTTCCAGTGGCAAGCTGTATCTGATGCCGGTCGGCAGCCTGGCCGGTATCGCCCCTGGCGCGCGTGTAGTGCCGCTGGTCAACACCGGACGTCTGCCCATGGGCATGTCGATGCTCGGCCGGGTGCTGGACGGAGCAGGGCGTGCCCTGGACGGCAAGGGCGGCATGAAAGCCGAGGACTGGGTACCGATGGACGGCCCGGTGATCAATCCGCTCAAGCGTCACCCGATCAGCGAGCCGCTGGATGTCGGCATCCGCAGTATCAACGGGCTGCTCACGGTGGGGCGCGGCCAGCGTCTCGGTCTGTTCGCCGGTACCGGTGTCGGCAAGTCGGTATTGCTGGGCATGATGACCCGCTTCACCGAAGCCGACATCATCGTGGTCGGGCTGATCGGCGAACGCGGTCGCGAGGTCAAGGAGTTCATCGAAAACATCCTTGGTGAAGAAAGCATCAAACGTTCGGTAGTGGTCGCGTCGCCGGCCGACGAAGCGCCGCTGATGCGCCTGCGTGCCGCGCAGTACTGCACGCGTATCGCCGAGTATTTTCGCGACAAGGGCAAGAACGTACTGCTGCTGATGGATTCGCTGACCCGCTATGCCCAGGCCCAGCGTGAAATCGCCCTCGCCATCGGCGAGCCGCCGGCTACCAAGGGCTACCCGCCATCGGTGTTCGCCAAGCTGCCCAGCCTGGTTGAGCGCGCCGGCAATGCCGAGCAGGGTGGCGGCTCGATCACGGCGTTCTACACGGTGCTGTCCGAAGGCGATGACCAACAGGATCCGATCGCTGATGCTGCTCGCGGTGTGCTCGATGGGCACATCGTGTTGTCGCGTCGCCTGGCCGAGGAAGGCCACTATCCGGCTATCGACATCGAGGCTTCCATCAGCCGTGTAATGCCACAGGTGGTGGGCGCCGAGCACGTTCGCGCCTCGCAGCGCTTCAAGCAGCTCTGGTCTCGTTATCAGCAGAGTCGCGACCTGATCAGTGTCGGCGCCTATGTGCCGGGCGGCGATCCAGAAACGGATATGGCTATCGCGCGGCAGGCCGAGATGGTCAGCTACCTGCGCCAGGGACTTGACGAGAGTGAGGACCTGGCGCGCAGCTCGGCGCATCTTGCAGCGGTCTTCGCCGCGCGGCAAGGCGGCTAATCGATGGCGGCCAGCCGAGCGGCACGCCTGGCGCCGGTGATCGAGATGGCCGAGAAGGCCGAGCAGGATGCCGCGCGCCTGCTCGGGCAGGGCCAGACGCAACTGAATCAGGCCGAAGCCAAGTTGGGAGAGCTGGAGCAATACTTCAGGGACTACCAGGAGCAATGGATGCAGCAGGGCAGCCAGGGCGTTTCCGGCCAGTGGCTGATGAACTACCAGCGCTTTCTGTCCCAGCTCGAGTCGGCCATCGCTCAGCAACAGCGTAGCGTCAACTGGTACCGCGACAATCTGCGCAAGCTGCGTGAGCAGTGGCAGCAGCGCCACGCGCGCGTCGAGGGGCTGAGCAAGCTGGTCGAGAGCTATCAGCGCGAGGCCCGTATCGCTGCCGACAAGCGTGAACAGAAGTTGCTCGACGAGTTTGCCCAGCGGCTGGCCGGAAGAGGGCGTGAGCATTGACCCGAACCGGCCGGATTCACGCTTGCCGTACCGCGGCGTGAATGTTAAATCTTGGCGGTGTTTCAGCGCGGCGATCCCGGTCGGGCCTGCGGCCTTGCCAGGCGAGGTCCTGATGGCGGTTCGTCGTTTTCAGCCGGTACACGGCTGTTTCATTTCGCCTTAGCGGCAACCGCTCGCAAGCGAGCTTCACGACGTACCGGATCAGGAGTGTCACATGACCATCACTTCGCAGCCTTCGGCGGATGGCCAGGAGCTGACCATTTCCATCAGTGGACGCTTCGACTTCAACGCGCATCAGGCCTTCCGCGATGCTTATCAGCGTCAGGACGTCCATCCGCAGCGCTACGTGGTGAACCTACAGGGCACGACCTACATGGACAGTTCGGCGCTGGGCATGCTGCTGCTGCTGCGTGACCATGCCGGGGGCGACGAAGCGGACATTCGCCTGCTCAACTGCAGCCCCGACGTGCGCAAGATCCTCTCGGTATCCAACTTCGAACAGCTGTTCGTGATCGCCTGAAATGCCCATGGGGCTGTCAATCCTGATCGCCGAGGACAGCCCGGTCGATCGGATGCTGCTTTCGACCATCGTCGCCAAGCAGGGGCATCGCGTGCTGACCGCCGCCGATGGACTTGAAGCGGTACAGCTGTTCGAGCGCGAGAAGCCGCAGCTGGTGCTCATGGACGCGCTGATGCCGGTGATGGATGGCTTCGAGGCGGCCCGGCGCATCAAGCAGTTGGCCGGCGACGAGCTGGTGCCGATCATCTTCCTGACGTCGCTGACCGAGCATCAGGCGCTGGTCAGTTGCCTCGAGGCAGGGGGTGACGACTTCATCGCCAAGCCCTACGACCCGATCATTCTCGAAGCCAAGATCCAGGCCATGCATCGCCTGCGCCGTCTGCAGGCGACAGTGCTCGAGCAGCGCGATTTGATCGTCCGGCGCAACCAGCAGCTGCTCGACGAGCATCGCGCGGCCAAGGCGATCTTCGACAAGGTTGCCCATGCTGGCTGTCTCAGCGCGCCTAACATCCGTTACCGGCAATCACCCCAGGCGCTGTTCAACGGCGATCTGCTGCTGGCTGCGCAGGCGCCGGCAGGGCAGATGTTCGTTCTGCTCGGTGATTTCACCGGCCATGGGCTGCCAGCGGCGATCGGCGCCATGCCGCTGGCGGAAACCTTCTATGGCATGACCGCCAAGGGCCATTCGAGCAACGACATCCTTCGCGAGATGAATGCCAAGCTCAAGCAGATCCTGCCGGTGGAGATGTTCTGCTGCGCAACGCTGCTGGACATCGACCCCAAGCAGGGGCGTTTACGCGTGTGGAACGGCGGTCTTCCTGATGGCTACCTGATTTCGGCGGATGGTCGGCAGACCCCGCTGGTGTCCCGGCATCTACCGCTGGGCGTCGTCTCGGCTGCGAAGCTGGATGACAAGTTCGAACACTATCCTGTGGCGCCGGGCGATCGGCTTCTGCTGCTTTCCGATGGGGTCGTGGAGAGCCGCAATGCCGACGACGAGCTGTTCGGTGAGCAGCGTCTGCTGGCCGCCCTGGCTGCCAACCGCGATCCGTCGCGGTTGTTCGACGAGATCGAGCAGGCGCTGCTCGACTTTCATGGCCAGCCCCACGACGATTTGAGCCTGGTCGAGGTCGTGGTCAGTGACGAAGCGGTGCCGATGCCGCTGGCGGCGCCGGTTTCGGCAAGTCGTGTACGTCCGATGGACTGGTCGTTTCGGATCGAACTGCGCGCCGACAGCCTGCGTGGCGGCAATCCGCTGCCCTCCGTGCTGCAGGTTCTCTTGCAGGTCAACCAGCTGCGTCCGCGAGCCGGTCAGATCTATACAGTGCTTGGCGAACTCTATTCCAATGCGCTGGAGCACGGCGTGCTGGGGCTCGATTCGACCCTCAAGTGCGATGGGGACGGCTTCAAGCGCTACTATGAGTTGCGTCAGCAGCGTTTGCAGACGCTTGCCGAGGGCCATGTGCACCTCGAGCTGAGCATCAAGACCGGCCCGCAGGGCGGACGATTGCGGGTCGCTATCAGCGACAGCGGCAGCGGGTTCGATGTGGCCCGGGCATTGCGGCTCGGGCTCGGCCGAGACCAGTTCAGCGGGCGCGGCTTGCACCTGGTGCGCGAGCTGAGCGATGGGTTCGAGTGGCGGCCGGACGGGCGAGGTCTGAGCGTAGAGTTCAGCTGGCCGCCTGAGGCATAATCCGGCCCTTTGAATCAGGAGTGTCCCGGTGACCAACACTCATCTCGATAGTGCCGTGCTCGCCACGCTGCAGGACGTGATGGAGGGTGAGTACCCGGCGCTGCTGGATACCTTCCTGACCGATTCCGAGGAGCGCGTCCGGCTGCTTCGCCAGGCGCTGCATTCGGATCAGAGCGAGTCACTGCGGCGTGCCGCGCATAGCTTCAAGGGCAGCTGCAGCAACATGGGCGCGACTTTGCTCGCCGAGCTTTGCCAGCAATTGGAGAGTGCCGCCCGCAATGAGCGGCTGGAGGATGCGCCGGCGCTGCTAGCGTCCATCGAGCGCGAGTTCGCCATCATCGGCATCCTGTTCCGCGCTGAGCGACAGCGTTACGGCTGAGCAGACGACTTTCTGGCGCTGTTCGGTCAAGTGGCGGTCGGAGGACTCTCAGTCCGCGCGGTAGCGTAAGTCGCGCTGCCGGTGGACCCTGGTCGCGCTCCGGGCGCCTCCCTCACGTCCTGGCCCAGAAATTGCTCTGTCACGCTCACGATCATTCGTGGCGGACTCATTCCATGGCTGTTACCCCCGACCTGCTGCTCAAGACCCCCACCGTCGATGTGCGTCCCAAGGCTTCGGCAAAAGCGCCGGATACGCCGCGCGAGAGCCGCGACGGCGGCGCAGCGAGCTTTTCCGACGTCTACGCACGGGAGCGCCAGACCCGGCCGACCGAGCGCGTCGAACGTGGCGATTCGTCTCGCGACAAACCTGTCGATGAAAAAAGCGAGGCGAAAGCGGCAGAGGCGAGCGGTGACGAAAAGCCGGCGGTTGCCGAAAGCGGCAATGCCTTGCCTGCCGCAAGCGAGTCGGACGAGGTGCCGGAGGCCGAACTGGATCCGCTTCTGATGCTGGGCCTTGGCGGCCAGTCCGTCGCGCCGAGCGAGATTCAGCCAATCGGCGAAGTCCAGCCAGAGACCCTGCTCTCCGGGTTGCCGGCCGTGCAGGGGCTGGTCAGTGATGACGGCGAGATCGCCGAGCCGACCATGACCAGCACGGGCTTGGTGAGCGATGAGCCGGTGGGGATGCAGAAAGCGGCCGCGCAACTGCACGATCCGCTGGCCCAGGCACAGCTCAAGGCCGACAACGATGATGGCTTCGCCAATGCGTTGCTGGCTGGCAGCGAGTCGCTCGAAGATGCGGAGACAGAGCTGAAACTGACAGCCGAGGAGCTGCTGGAAACGATTGATGCGCCCAAGGAGAGTCGGGCCTCGAGCCTTGGCGAGTCTGCCGCCGCCCGGGTCAATCCGTTGAGCCAGGCGATCGCGCAGCAGATTCAGCAGGCCCAGCGACCGGCGCTGGTGCCGGGACAGCCGGTCCAGGTGCAGCAATCCGGCTGGAGCGAGGCCGTGGTGGATCGGGTGATGTGGATGTCCAGCCAGAACCTGAAATCGGCTGAGATTCAGCTTGACCCCGCCGAGCTTGGACGCATGGAAGTGCGTATCGAAATGACCAAGGACCAGGCGCAGGTCACCTTCCTCAGTCCTCACGCTGGCGTACGTGACGCGCTTGAAGGACAGATGCAGCGTTTGCGCGAAATGTTCAACCAGCAGGGTATGAGCCTGATGGACGTCAATGTCTCCGATCAGTCGCTGGCGCGCGGCTGGCAGGGCGGGGCGGACGGCGGTTCGTCGAGGGGCGGCTCCTCCGGTGCGTCCGATATGGCTATCGAGGACGATCAGCAGAGCGGTATCAGCGAGATTTCGAGTACCCGCACCGGTGGCGATCGCGGCCTGGTCGACTACTACGCCTGAGTCGTGTTGCCTCCACTCCGGCGCGTCCAGCCTCGGGGTGCGCCGGTTTTCCGCCGTCTGTCTGGATAGCCGTCGCGGCCCGTTGCGGTCGCCGTGACTGCAGCCTTTTCCTGATACCTTTTCGCTAACGGAACGACATACCCTAGCGCGCTGGCGCCGGCACGTTGGCACAGCTGTTGCTCCTAACTTCGCACAATCGGGTCGAAACGCTGTTGATGACGGATATTTGGCATGGCTAAGAAACAGGCTCCACCGGTAGTGCCGCCAACCGGGCCGGAAGCGCCTCAGGCAAGCAAAGGGAAGCTGAAACTCATTCTGGTGATCGTGGTCGCCATGTTGGTGGCTGTGGGGCTTTCGATCGGCGGTA
Organism: Pseudomonas sp. LM13; assembly: GCF_041381355.1. Taxonomy (NCBI): domain Bacteria; kingdom Pseudomonadati; phylum Pseudomonadota; class Gammaproteobacteria; order Pseudomonadales; family Pseudomonadaceae; genus Pseudomonas; species Pseudomonas sp. LM13. Next base: position 30,238 of record NZ_JACBXH010000003.1, on the reverse strand, counting down.
CGCTTTACTTCATGAGCAAGGGTGATGGCCTGGACAGTGACAAGGCGGAAGAAGCCCCAGCCACCGCTTCGGGTAAGCAGCCGGCGATCTATGAGGTGCTGATGCCGGCCTTCGTGGTCAACTACAGCCACAAGGGGCGGCAGCGGTATATGCAGGTGAGCATCGCGCTGATGTCGCGTGACCAGGCCGCTCTGGATGCGCTGAAGGTGCATATGCCGTTGTTGCGTAACCGGCTGGTGATGCTGTTCTCGAGTCAGGATTTCGAGGCGCTGAAAACGCCGGTAGGCAAGGAAATGCTGCGTCAGCAGGCCACTGCCAGCGTGCAGGAACTGGCGCAGAAGGAAATCGGCAAACTTGCCGTCGAGCAAGTGCTGTTCACCAACTTCGTATTGCAATAGAAGGCTGCCGCAGATGGCTGTTCAAGACCTGCTCTCGCAAGACGAGATCGATGCGCTCCTGCATGGGGTCGACGACGGTCTGGTGGATACCGAAAGCGATTCCGAGCCGGGGTCCATCAAGAGCTACGACCTGACCAGTCAGGATCGCATCGTGCGCGGGCGCATGCCCACGCTGGAAATGATCAACGAACGTTTCGCCCGTTATACCCGCATCAGCATGTTCAACCTGCTGCGGCGTTCGGCCGATGTCTCGGTCGGTGGCGTCCAGGTGATGAAGTTCGGCGAGTACGTGCACTCGCTGTACGTGCCGACCAGCCTCAACCTGGTGAAGATGAAGCCGTTGCGTGGCACGGCGCTGTTCATTCTCGACGCCAAGCTGGTGTTCAAGCTGGTGGACAACTTCTTCGGTGGCGACGGCCGCCACGCCAAGATCGAGGGTCGCGAATTTACCCCGACCGAGTTGCGCGTGGTGCGCATGGTGCTGGATCAGGCCTTCGCCGACCTGAAAGAAGCCTGGCACGCGGTGCTGGACGTCAACTTCGAGTACGTCAACTCGGAAGTGAACCCGGCGCTGGCAAACATCGTCAGCCCCAGCGAGGTGGTGGTGGTTTCCACCTTCCATATCGAGCTGGACAGTGGCGGCGGAGATCTGCACGTGACCATGCCTTATTCGATGATCGAGCCTATTCGCGAGATGCTCGATGCCGGCTTCCAGTCGGATGTCAGCGACCAGGACGAGCGTTGGGTCAAGGCGCTGCGCGAGGACATTCTCGACGTCAACGTGCCGCTGGGGGCCACCGTCGTGCGCCGCCAGCTCAAGTTGCGCGACATCCTCAACATGCAGCCAGGGGACGTCATTCCCGTGGAAATGCCGGAAGACATGATCATGCGTGCCAATGGCATGCCGGCCTTCAAGGTCAAGCTGGGCGCCCACAAGGGCAACCTGGCGCTGCAGGTGCTGGAGCCCGTGGTTCGCCCACGCTGACTCCGCCCTTTACTCAATTCGAGCCGTTCGAGGACTAGCGATGGCAGACGAACACGACAATACATCCCCCGAGGAGCAGGCGCTGGCCGACGAGTGGGCCGCGGCCCTGGCCGAAGCCGGCGATGCCAGCCAGGACGATATCGATGCGCTGCTGAACCAGGGGCCGGCAGCGGCGGCGCCTGCCGCACCGACTGCGCCGCGCGCACCGCTGGAGGATTTCGCCAGTGCGCCGAAGTCCTCCGGAGGTGTTCAGCTGGGGCTTGAGGGGCCGAACCTGGATGTCATTCTGGATATTCCGGTGTCCATTTCGATGGAAGTGGGCAGCACGGAAATCAGCATCCGCAACCTGCTGCAGCTCAATCAGGGCTCGGTGGTCGAGCTCGACCGCCTGGCCGGCGAGCCGCTGGATGTACTGGTCAACGGTACGCTCATCGCTCATGGCGAGGTGGTAGTGGTCAACGAGAAGTTCGGCATCCGGTTGACCGATGTGATCAGCCCCACCGAACGCATCAAGAAGTTGCGTTGACATGCGCGGCCTGGCATTGCTGGCGGTGCTCTTGGCGTTCCCGGTGTGGGCGGCGGAGCCGACTGCGAGTATGAGCAGCAGCGCCATGGGCGCACAGCTGAGCAAGCTGCTGCTCGGCCTGTTGCTGGTGATCGGGTTGATCTTCCTGCTCGCCTGGCTGCTGCGTCGCGTGCAGCAGCTGAATCCACGTGGCACCCAGGTGATCAAGCTGATCTCCAGCCAGGCGCTGGGTCCGCGCGAGCGGCTGGTGCTGGTGCAGGTCGGCGGCGAACAGATCCTCATCGGCCTGAGCGGCGGCCGCATCACGCCGCTGCACGTGATGAAGGAGCCCGTGCACCTGCCGGATGCCGAGCCGGCCAATCCCGAATTCGCCCAGCGTCTGATGGAGCTGCTCGGCAAGGACCACAAGGACAAGCCTTGATGTTGCGCATTCTGCTGCTGGCCGCGCTTATGCTGGTCGGCCCTCTCGCTGTCGCGCAGGAGTCGTCCGGCATCCTGGCGCAGGGCGACAATCCGCTGTCGATCCCTGCGATCACCCTGACTACCGATGCCGAGGGGCAGCAGGAGTATTCGGTCAGCCTGCAGATCCTGCTGATCATGACGGCGCTGAGCTTCATTCCGGCGTTCGTCATGCTGATGACCAGCTTCACCCGAATCATCATCGTGTTTTCCATCCTGCGTCAGGCCCTGGGCCTGCAGCAGACGCCGTCGAATCAGATCCTCGTCGGCCTGACGCTGTTTCTCACGCTGTTCATCATGGCCCCGGTGTTCGACCGGATTAACCAGGAGGCGCTGCAGCCTTACCTGAGCGAGCAGATTCCGGCACAGGAAGCGATCAGCCGCGCCGAGGTGCCGCTGAAGAACTTCATGCTGGCGCAGACGCGCGAGAGCGATCTGGAGCTGTTCGTGCGCTTGTCACGGCGCACCGACATCACCTCGCCCGAGGCGGCACCGATGACCATCCTGGTGCCGGCGTTCGTCACCTCCGAGCTGAAAACGGCGTTTCAGATCGGCTTCATGATCTTCATCCCGTTTCTGATCATCGACATGGTGGTGGCCAGCGTGCTGATGGCGATGGGCATGATGATGCTCTCGCCGCTAATCATCTCGCTGCCGTTCAAGATCATGCTGTTCGTGCTGGTCGATGGCTGGGGGCTGATCATCGGCACCCTGGCCGGCAGCTTCGGCACCCTGTAGGAGGGACGCGAATGACACCGGAAGTGGCGGTGGACCTGTTTCGCGAAGGGCTGTGGATGACCGCGATGATCGTCGGCGTGCTGGTGGTGCCGAGCCTGCTGGTCGGTCTGGTGGTGGCGATGTTTCAGGCCGCAACGCAGATCAACGAGCAGACCCTGAGCTTCCTGCCGCGCCTGCTGGTGATGCTGCTGACGATGATCTGGGCCGGCCCCTGGCTGGTGCGCGAGCTGATGGAGTACACGCAGAACCTCGTGCAGAACATCCCGTTGCTGATCGGTTAGCCCGATGCTGGAGCTGAGCAATGCACAGATCGGCGGCTGGGTGGCGCAGTTTCTGCTGCCGCTGTTTCGCATAGCTGCATTGCTCATGAGCATGCCGCTCATCGGTACCCAGCTGGTGCCGATGCGTGTACGCCTGTATCTGGCTCTGGCGATCGCACTGGTCCTGGTGCCGACGCTGCCGCCGATGCCTGCGGTCGATTCGCTCAGCCTGCGGTCTTTGCTGCTGATTGCCGAGCAACTGGTGATTGGTGTGATGCTCGGCTTCGTCCTGCAGCTGTTCTTTCATGTTTTCATCGTCTCGGGCCAGCTGCTGGCGATGCAGATGGGCCTCGGTTTCGCCTCGATGGTCGACCCGGCCAATGGCATCTCGGTGCCCGTGCTCGGCCAGTTCTTCAACATGCTGGTGATCCTGCTGTTCCTCTCGGTCAACGGCCATCTGGTGGTGCTGGAAATCCTCGCCGAGAGCTTCGTCACCCTGCCGGTAGGGGCTGGCCTGTCGACCAATCACTTCTGGGAAGTGGCCGGCAAGTTGGGCTGGGTACTGGGTGCCGGCTTGTTGCTGGTGCTGCCGGCGATCACCGCGCTGCTGGTGGTCAACCTCGCGTTCGGCCTGATGACCCGTGCGGCGCCGCAGTTGAACATCTTCTCCATTGGCTTTCCGCTGACCCTGGTGCTCGGCCTGTTCATCGTCTGGATCGGTATGGCCGATATCTTCGCCCAATACCAGATATTCGTCAGCGAGGCACTGATGATGCTGCGCGAGCTGGCGGGGGCACGCTGATGAACCGGGCCCTGTACCTGACGGAGGTCGCGCATGGCTGAGAGCGAAAGCGGCGCCGACAAAAGCGAGGAACCCACAGAGAAACGCCTGCGCGAATCACGCGAGAAAGGGCAGCTGGCACGTTCCCGCGAACTCAGCACGGTGGCGGTAACGCTGGGTGGTATCGGCGGGTTGCTGGCGTCCGGTGGGGGCCTGGCGCAAGCCCTGATGGCCATGATGCAGGGCACGTTCGAGCTCAGCCGCGAAACGCTGCTGGACGAGGGCTCCATGGCGAGTCTGTTGATGGGCAGCGGTCTGATGGCGCTGGAGGCGATCATGCCCCTGCTGATCGCATTGTTGATCGCATCGATTGTCGGCCCGGTGGCACTGGGCGGCTGGCTGTTCTCGGCCAAGGCGATGGCGCCCAAGGTCAGCAGGATGAATCCAGCGGCCGGCCTTAAACGCATGTTTTCCACTCAAGCGTTGGTCGAGTTGCTGAAGGCGCTGGGCAAGTTCCTCGTCGTGCTCAGCGTTGCGCTGCTGGTGTTGTCGGCGTATCAGGACGACCTGCTGTCCATCGCCAAGCAGCCGCTGGACCTCGCCATCATGCACAGCGTCGAGATCGTCGGCTGGTGCGCCCTGTGGATGGCCTGCGGGCTGATCATCATCGCGGCGGTGGACGTGCCGTTCCAGCTTTGGGACAACAAGCAGAAGCTGATGATGACCAAGCAGGAGGTCAAGGACGAATACAAGGATTCCGAGGGCAAGCCGGAGGTCAAGTCGCGCATCCGCCAGCTGCAGCGTGAGGCTGCGCAGCGGCGCATGATGCAGGCGGTGCCCGAGGCCGACGTGGTGATCACCAACCCGACGCACTTCGCCGTCGCGCTGAAATACGACGGCGACAAGGGCGGTGCACCGCGGCTAGTGGCCAAGGGTGGCGACTTCGTGGCGCTGAAGATTCGTGAAATCGCCCAGGAGCACAAGGTGACGGTGCTGGAATCGCCGGCGCTGGCGCGGGCGGTGTACTACTCCACCGAGCTGGATCATGAGATCCCGGCTGGCCTTTATCTGGCCGTGGCACAGGTGCTGGCCTACGTCTATCAGTTGCGTCAGTACCGCGCGGGCAAGGGGCGCCGACCCGAGCCGTTGAACAATCTGCCGATTCCGCCGGACCTGCGGCGCGACGAGTGATCCGGCCGGGTGACGGGTTGCGTCGCCCGGCCGCAGCGCTTATTCGATTACGCCGCAGGCGACACGTGCGCCGCCACCGCCCAGTGGCTGCGGATGGTCGGAATGGTTGTCGCCACCCTGATGGACCATCAGCGCCAGGCCCTTGATGTCGCCCAGGCTCTTCAGGCGTGGTGCCAGTACCGGCTGGTTGGCCTTGCCTTCGCTGTCGACGTAGAGCGCGGGCAGGTCGCCCATATGCCCGTCGCCCCAGGGTTCGCCGTGCTTGCCGCTGTTCTTCGGGTCCCAGTGTCCGGTCGCAGCCGCCGCCGCGGTTGGCTTGCCATCGACTTCGGCCGGCTCGCAGCTGCCTTTGGCATGAATATGAAAGCCATGGATGCCGGGCTGCAGGTCGGCAAGCTCGGGACGGAACACCAGGCCGTACTCATTGCTTTCGATCTTCACGCTGCCCACGGATTCTCCGATGCCCTGGGCGGTGACGGCGTTGATCTCGACGTTCAGCGTTTCCGCCTGGGCGGCGAAGGCGGTGCAGCCGGCTAGGGCGGCGATGATCCACTGTTTCATCTGAAAGCTCCTTTTGCGCAGACGGCGACGGAGTGCCGCCGGTAGCAACTGTGACTGCCGACGCTGCATGGCGTTCGCACCGCCCCGCGGTATAGAGCACGCTGGTAGCCGATGCGGCAAAGAGTTGGACCCCTTCTTGCTATAGCCCCGGCAGGGCGCATTTCGCGTCAAGAATTCGTTCTGTATTTCCGGGGTTTCTGTGGATCGCACGCAACTCGTCAATATTCGCAACGGCCTGGCAGGCGCGGGGCGCGGCAATCTCGGCGTACCGCTGCTGTTGCTCGTGATGATGGGCATGATGATGCTGTCGGTGCCGCCGCTCCTCCTGGATCTGCTGTTCACCTTCAACATCGCGCTATCGATTGTCGTGCTGCTGGTCAGCGTCTATGCGCTGCGGCCGCTGGACTTCGCCGTTTTCCCGACCATCCTGCTGGTCGCGACCCTGATGCGTCTGGCACTTAACGTTGCCTCGACCCGGGTGGTGCTGATCAACGGCCATGAAGGCGGCTCGGCCGCTGGCCACGTGATCGAGGCCTTCGGCAACGTGGTGATCGGCGGCAATTACGTCGTGGGTATCGTCGTCTTCGCGATTCTGATGATCATCAACTTCGTCGTGGTCACCAAGGGCGCCGGACGCATCTCGGAAGTCAGCGCACGCTTCACCCTCGACGCCATGCCCGGTAAGCAGATGGCGATCGACGCCGACCTCAACGCCGGCCTGATCGACCAGGAAGAAGCCAAGAAGCGCCGCAGCGAGGTTTCCTCGGAGGCCGACTTCTACGGCTCTATGGACGGTGCTTCGAAATTCGTGCGCGGTGATGCCATTGCCGGCCTGCTGATTCTTTTCATCAACCTGATCGGCGGCGTCGGCATCGGCATGGCGCAGCACGGCATGAGCTTCAGTGAGGCAGGCCAGGTCTATGCGTTGCTGACCATTGGTGACGGTCTGGTCGCACAGATTCCTTCCCTTCTGCTGTCCACCGCAGCAGCCATCATGGTGACCCGCGTCACCAGTTCGGAGGATATGGGGCAGCAGGTGCAGCGGCAGATGTTCGCCTCGCCCAAGGCGCTGGCGGTGTCGGCAGCGATCATGATTGCCATGGGGCTGGTCCCGGGCATGCCGCATATGTCCTTCCTCGGCCTTGGTGCCGCGGCTGCAGCAGGTGCCTATTGGATCTGGCACCGCCAGAAGCAGTCCGTCAAGAAGACCGAGCAGGAGGTGCAGAAGCAGCAGGAGATGCTGCCCGCGCAACGAGCCGCCGAAACCAAGGAGCTGGGCTGGGACGACGTGACTCCGGTCGATATGGTCGGCCTGGAGGTCGGTTATCGTCTGATCCCGCTGGTCGATCGTAATCAGGGGGGGCAGCTGCTGGCGCGAATCAAGGGTGTGCGCAAGAAGCTCTCGCAGGACCTGGGTTTTCTCATGCCTTCGGTCCATATCCGCGACAACCTCGACCTGTTACCCAACGCCTATCGCTTGACGCTGATGGGCGTGAGCCTGGCCGAGGCGGAGGTCTATCCGGATCGCGAGCTGGCGATCAATCCGGGCCAGGTGTTCGGCCCACTCAACGGCATTGCCGCCAAGGATCCGGCATTCGGGCTGGAGGCGGTGTGGATCGAGACCAGCCAGCGCGATCAGGCACAGTCGCTGGGTTATACGGTGGTGGATGCCAGCACTGTCGTCGCCACGCACCTCAACCAGGTGCTGTACAAGCATGCGCACGAGCTGCTGGGGCACGAGGAAGTGCAGCAGCTACTGCAGCTGCTGGCCAAGAGCTCGCCCAAGCTCGCCGAGGAGCTGGTGCCTGGCATGGTGTCGCTCTCCACGCTGCTCAAGGTCTTGCAGGCGCTGTTGCAGGAGCAGGTTCCCGTGCGCGACATCCGCACCATCGCCGAGGCTATCGCCAACGTGGCCGCCAAGAGTCAAGATCCCGCCGCGATGGTGGCTGCGGTGCGCGTTGCGCTATCCCGCGCAATCGTGCAAAACGTTGTGGGACTAGAGCCGGAGCTGCCTGTGATCACCCTTGAGCCCCGATTGGAACAGATCTTGCTCAATAGCCTGCAGAAGGCTGGGCAGGGCTCCGATGACGGCATCCTGCTGGAGCCGGGAATGGCCGAAAAGTTGCAACGGTCTCTGGTAGAAGCGGCACAGCGTCAAGAAATGCTCGGCAAACCGGCGGTTCTGCTGGTCGCCGGCCCGGTCAGGGCGATGCTGTCGCGGTTCGCAAGGCTGGCAGTGCCGAACATCCATGTTCTGGCCTACCAGGAAATACCGGACAACAAGCAGGTCACCATCGTCTCGACGGTGGGTCAGAATTAACCGAGGGTACAGGCCATGCAGGTCAAACGTTTCTTCGCCGCCGATATGCGCATCGCCATGAAGATGGTGCGTGACGAGCTGGGCGCCGATGCCGTGATCATCGGCAATCGCCGGGTGGCCGGTGGCGTCGAGCTGACGGCCGTACTCGACTACCCGATGCAGTCCGCGCCGGCAGCGACCAAGCCCAATCCTGCGCTGGAAGCTGAGCTGCGCAAGACGCAATCGCGCCTGGCCAGTGCCCATGCCGAACTGAGCGCCACGCCGCAGGCGAAGATGCAGGATCGTCAACTGCTTGACGAGAAGCCGGCCGCCGTGGCGCCGAGCGCTCAGCCCGAGCCGGCTGCCGCGCCATCTGCTGCCGTCGATCCGCGCGCGATCGAGGCGATGTATTCTGAGCTGCACGGTCTGCGTGAGCTAATTGAGGTGCAGCTCGGCTCGATCGCCTGGGGGCAGGAGCAGAGCCGCCGTCCGCAGCAGGCCAGCCTCTGGCGCCGGCTGCAGCGCCTCGGCCTGCCGGCCGAACTGTCGCGCAGCCTGCTGGAAAAGGTCGCGACCATCAACGATCCGCGTCAGGCCTGGCGCATGGTGCTGGCCTATATGGCGCAGGCGATCAAGGTCAGCAAGCAGGAGCCGCTGGAAGAGGGCGGAGTGATCGCGCTGGTCGGCCCTGCCGGTGTTGGCAAGACCACCACCCTGGCCAAGCTCGCGGCACGTTACGTACTCAAATACGGCGCACAGAACATCGCCGTGGCGAGCATGGACAACTACCGGATCGGCGCGCAGGAGCAGCTCAAGACGCTTGGGCGTATCCTCGACGTACCGGTGCTGCAGATCGACCCGAGCCAGCCATTGAGCAAGACGCTCGCGCCGCTGGCCCGCAAGCGCGTGATCCTGATCGACACCGCCGGCCTGCCGGCCAGCGATCCGACCTTGCGCAAGCAGCTCGAAGCGCTGTCGGATCGCGGTGTGAAATCCAAGAACTATCTGGTGTTGGCGGCTACCAGCCAGAGTCAGGTACTCAAGGCGGCATGGCACAACTATCGTCGCTGCGGCCTGGCGGGTTGTATCCTGACCAAGCTGGACGAGGCAGGCAGCCTCGGCGATGTGCTCGGCCTCACGATCAGCCAGCATTTGCCGATAGCCTACCTCGCCGATGGCCCGCGGATTCCGGATGACCTGCATCTGCCCCGTAGCCACCAGCTGGTCAGCCGTGCGGTAAGCCTGCAATCAGGCGAGGAGCCGAGCGAAGAGGCCATGGCCGACATGTTCGCCGGGTTGTACAACGGCTCGTCACGGCGGGCCGGATGATCAAGCGAGTGCGGTACCAGAATGAACCAGATGCGTGCCATGCGGGCGCATCGCCGGCCGTATGGCCCCAGCAAGATATAGGCGTGTGAACATGGGTATGCATCCCGTACAGGTGATTGCGGTGACTGGCGGCAAGGGTGGCGTCGGCAAGACCAACGTGTCGGTCAATCTGGCGCTGGCGCTGGCCGATCTCGGCCGGCGTGTGGTGTTGCTCGACGCCGACCTGGGTCTGGCCAACGTCGACGTCCTGCTTGGCCTGACCAGCAAGCGAACCCTGGCCGATGTGATCGCCGGTGAGTGCGATCTGCGCGATGTGCTGATTCAGGGCCCCGGCGGTATCCGTATCGTGCCCGCGGCATCCGGGACGCAGAGCATGGTGCAGCTGTCGTCCCTGCAGCATGCCGGTCTGATCCAGGCATTCAGTGAACTGGGCGATGAACTGGACGTGCTGATCATCGATACCGCGGCCGGGATTGGTGATTCGGTGGTCAGCTTCGTGCGTGCCGCGCAGGAAGTGCTGCTGGTCGTCACAGATGAACCCACGTCCATCACCGATGCCTATGCTCTGATCAAGTTGCTCAACCGTGACTACGGCATCAGTCGTTTCCGGGTGTTGGCCAACATGGCGCATGCGCCCCAGGAAGGTCGCAACCTGTTCGCCAAGCTGACCAAGGTCACCGAGCGTTTTCTCGATGTGGCGCTGCAGTATGTCGGCGCCGTGCCCTACGACGAGGCCGTACGCAAAGCGGTACAAAAGCAGCGTGCCGTCTATGAAGCCTATCCGCGCTCCAAATGCGCGCTGGCCTTCAAGGCCATTGCGCAGAAGATCGATACCTGGCCATTGCCCGCTACCCCGCGCGGCCATCTCGAGTTCTTCGTCGAGCGCCTCATCAGTCCCGCTTCAGAAAGCCACGAATGACAGGTGCCGGATCCGCTATGTATTACAGCAAGGCTCAGGCAAAGGATGCTCAATATCGCCTGATCGATCAGTACGCGCCGTTGGTCAAGCGTATCGCTTACCACCTTCTGGCGCGTCTGCCTGCGAGTGTGCAGGTGGACGACCTGATCCAGGCTGGAATGATCGGACTGCTGGAAGCAGCGAAGAAGTACGACGCCGGCAAGGGCGCCAGTTTTGAAACCTACGCCGGCATCCGCATCCGCGGCACCATGCTCGACGAGGTGCGCAAGGGCGATTGGGCGCCACGCTCGGTGCATCGCAACTCGCGCATGGTCAGCGAGGCGATCCGCGCCATCGAAGCGAAAACCGGTCGTGACGCTAAAGATCATGAAGTTGCGGCCGAACTTAAGCTTAGTCTCGATGAGTATTACAGCATCCTCGGCGATACCCTCGGCAGCCGACTGTTCAGCTTCGACGACCTGCTGCAGGAAGGCGAGCATGGCGAGCTGCAGGAGGATGCCGGCAGTACGCACCCCGAGCCTTTCCGCGATCTGGAGGACGAGCGTTTCCAGTTGGCGCTGGCAGAAGCCATCGCCAACCTGCCGGAGCGCGAGAAGCTGGTGCTGTCGTTGTATTACGACGAAGAGCTGAACTTGAAGGAAATCGGTCAGGTGCTGGGAGTCAGCGAGTCGCGTGTGAGCCAGTTGCATAGCCAGTGTGCGGCGCGCCTGCGTGCGCGCCTCGGTGAATGGCGCGCCAATTGACGATTGTTTGCGGTATGACGTGCTCGGTTTGCTGAGGCATTTTGGGACTTACGGAGGTCGACTTGGACAAGAACATGAAAATCCTCATCGTCGATGACTTCTCGACGATGAGACGAATCATCAAGAACCTCTTGCGTGACCTGGGGTTCACCAACACCGCCGAAGCGGACGATGGCACCACCGCGCTGCCGATGCTGAAAAGCGGCAGCTTCGACTTTCTCGTCACCGACTGGAACATGCCGGGCATGAGCGGTATCGATCTGCTGCGTACCGTGCGTGCCGACGAGCGCCTCAAGCACCTGCCGGTGCTGATGGTCACTGCCGAAGCCAAGCGCGACCAGATCATCGAGGCGGCACAGGCCGGCGTAAACGGCTATGTGGTCAAGCCTTTCACTGCCCAGGTGCTCAAGGAGAAGATCGAGAAGATCTTCGAGCGCGTCAACGGCTGAAGCAGCAACGCCGCGAGGGCACTATGACGCAAGCAGATCAGAGCCTGGCAGAGTTCGAAGCGACTCTGAAGGCCAACGCCCCTAAGTTGATTGAAAGCCTGCAGCAGGGCCGCTTCGATGAAGCGACGCAGATGTTCAATGAACTCAGCCAGGCGCGTAATCACAGTCTCTATCAGGAAGTCGGCAAGCTCACCCGCGAGCTGCACAACGCCATCGTCAAACTCGAGATGGATACCTGTGCCACCGGCGGCGATCCGTCACCGATCACCGATGCGACCGATCGCCTGTCCTATGTGGTGGAGATGACCGAGAAGGCCGCCAACCGCACCATGGATCTGGTGGAGGAATCGGCGCCGCTGGTCAACTACGTTAGCTACGAGGCCCAGAGCCTGACGGCCGACTGGCAGCGATTCATGCGCCGCGAAATGGATGCTGAACAGTTCCGTGGGCTGGTCAAGCGCATCGACCAGTACCTCAAGCGCAGCATGAACGATGGCAGCCAGCTGTCGCAGAACCTCAGCGAAATCATGCTGGCCCAAGATTTCCAGGACCTGACCGGTCAGGTCATCAAGCGTGTCACCCGACTGATCACCGAGCTTGAAAGCAATCTGCTCAATCTCGTCCTGATGGCGGGGCAGGTCGACCGCGTGGCTGGCATCCAGCACGACCGCAATGCCATGCGCGCCGAGCAAGAGAAGAAAAAACAAGAAAAATCGCCTTCCAATGGTGAAGGTCCGCAGATGCATGCCGATATGCGTGAAGACGTCGTTTCCGGCCAGGACGATGTCGATGATCTGCTTTCAAGCCTGGGCTTTTAGGGGAAGTGAATATGAGCTTCGACGCCGATGAAGAAATTCTCCAGGACTTCCTGGTAGAGGCCGGCGAGATTCTCGAATTATTGTCCGAGCAACTCGTGGAGCTGGAAAGCAGCCCCGATGACATGGCGTTGCTCAATGCGATTTTTCGCGGGTTCCATACGGTCAAGGGCGGTGCGGGCTTTCTCCAGCTTCATGAGTTGGTGGAATGCTGCCACATTGCCGAAAACGTCTTCGACATCCTGCGTAAGGGTGAGCGTCGAGTCGATTCCGAACTGATGGACGTCGTTCTGCAGGCGCTCGACGCCGTGAACGCGATGTTCAGCCAGGTCCGTGAGCGCGTCGAACCTACTCCTGCCTCGCCTGAACTGCTGGCCGCATTGGCCCGTCTGGCCGAGCCTGCATCCGACGACGAAGCACCTGCCGCCGCAGCGCCCCAGGCCATCGCCGAGCCTGTGAGCGAAGGCGCCGACAGCGATTTCGAGCAGCTGCTGGACGCGATCGAACCGCCCGTTGTCGAGCCGCTGGCATCCGCCGATACAGGCACCGTGGCTGACGAAATCACCGATGATGAGTTCGAGTCGTTGCTCGATCAGCTGCATGGCAAGGGCAAGTTCGAACCGGCAACTACCGCAGCGACCACGCCGGCGGCTGCCGAGCCTGCGATTGCTAGTAGCGGGGCAGGCGCAAGCGACGAGATCACCGATGACGAGTTCGAAGCACTGCTCGATCAGCTGCATGGCAAGGGCAAGTTCGAGCCGGGAACCACCGCAGCGACCACGCCGGCGGCTGCCGAGCCTGCAACAGCCAGTAGTGGGGCAGGCGCAAGCGACGAGATCACCGATGACGAGTTCGAAGCGTTGCTCGATCAGCTGCATGGCAAAGGCAAGTTCGAACCCCCAGTCGTCAGCGCCAGCCCGGCCGGCGTCAGCGAATCCGCCGCGGCTGCATCGGTAGAAAAGGCGCCGACCAAACCGACTCCCGCGAAAGCTGAGCCGGCTCGTCCGGCTGCTGCCAAGCCAGCGGCTGCCGCAGCGAGCAAGCCCGCCGCGCCAGCCGCGGCCGAGAAGGCTCCGGCCGAGGCCGAGACCACGGTGCGCGTCGATACCGCGCGGCTGGACGAGATCATGAACATGGTCGGCGAGCTGGTGCTGGTGCGTAACCGTCTGGTGCGCCTGGGCTCCAATAGCGGCGACGAGGCAATGGCCAAGGCCGTTTCCAACCTCGATGTGGTCACCGCCGACCTGCAGAGCGCGGTGATGAAGACCCGCATGCAGCCGATCAAGAAGGTGTTCGGCCGTTTCCCGCGGCTTGTACGCGATCTGGCGCGCAGCCTGAAGAAAGAGATCAACCTGGAACTGGTGGGCGAAGAAACCGACCTCGACAAGAACCTCGTCGAAGCCCTGGCCGACCCGCTGGTGCACCTGGTGCGCAATGCCGTCGACCACGGCATCGAGATGCCCGAGGAACGCGAGGCGGCCGGCAAGCCGCGTACCGGCCGTGTGGTGCTGTCGGCCGAGCAGGAAGGCGACCACATCCTGCTGATCATCAGCGATGACGGCAAGGGCATGGACGCCAACGTCCTGCGCGCCAAGGCCGTCGAGAAAGGCATGCTGGAGAAGGATGCCGCCGATCGCCTGAGCGATCTGGAGTGCTACAACCTGATCTTCGCGCCGGGATTCTCGACCAAGACCGAGATTTCCGACGTGTCCGGTCGTGGCGTCGGCATGGACGTGGTCAAGACCAAGATTTCCCAGCTCAACGGTACGGTGAACGTGTTCTCCACCAAGGGCCAAGGCTCGAAGGTGGTGATCAAGGTGCCGCTGACCCTGGCGATCATGCCGACCCTGATGGTCATGCTCGGCAGCCAGGCTTTCGCCTTCCCGCTGGTCAACGTCAACGAAATCTTCCACCTGGACCTGTCGCGGACCAATGTCGTCGATGGCCAGGAGGTCGTGATCGTGCGCGACAAGGCGCTGCCGCTGTTCTACCTCAAGCGTTGGCTGGTTCACGATGCTGCTCAGGAAGAGCAACGCGAAGGTCATGTGGTGATTCTCAGCGTCGGCAACCAGAGCATCGGCTTCGTCGTCGATCAACTGGTCGGGCAGGAGGAGGTGGTCATCAAGCCGCTGGGCAAGATGCTGCAGGGTACGCCCGGCATGTCCGGCGCAACCATCACCGGCGATGGCCGCATCGCTCTGATTCTCGACGTTCCCAGCATGCTCAAGCGCTACGCACGCAGGATTTGATTCGGTCAGGCAGCGCCGTTCCGGGAGGGGCGCGCTGCCGCTAGGAGTGATGTATGGCAGTCAAGGTCCTGGTCGTCGACGATTCCGGTTTCTTTCGCCGGCGTGTCTCGGAAATCCTTTCCTCTGATCCCAATATTCAAGTCGTCGGCACCGCTACCAACGGGCGCGAGGCGATCGACCAGGTGCTGGCGCTGAAGCCGGACGTCATCACCATGGATTACGAGATGCCGATGATGGACGGCATCACTGCGGTGCGGCAGATCATGCAGCGCTGTCCGACGCCGGTGTTGATGTTCTCCTCGCTGACACACGAAGGCGCGCGGGTCACCCTCGATGCGCTGGATGCCGGCGCGGTGGACTATCTGCCGAAGAACTTCGAGGACATCTCGCGCAACCCGGACAAGGTCAAGCAGCTGCTGTGCGAGAAGGTGCACACCGTTTCGCGCAGCAACCGACGCTACAGCACCTTCTGCAGTTCCAGCGTCAGCGCCCCGGCACCCTCTGTCCGCGGTACACCCGCCGCATTGGCCACTGCCCGTAGCACCGGTGCTGGCGCGACCCCGGCAGCACCCGCGCGTGCGCCGGCGCCCAAGCGCAAGGCCTACAAGCTGGTTGCCATCGGCACTTCGACCGGCGGCCCAGTGGCGCTGCAGCGGGTGCTGACTCAACTGCCTGCCAATTTCCCGGCACCCATCGTGCTTATTCAGCACATGCCTGCGGCGTTCACCAAGGCATTCGCCGACCGCCTGGACAAGCTCTGCCGCATTCGCGTCAAGGAGGCGGAGGATGGTGATGTGCTGCGACCCGGCCTGGCGCTGCTCGCGCCCGGCGGTAAGCAGATGATGATCGACGGGCGCGGCGCGGTGCGCATCCTGCCCGGCGACGATCGCCTCAACTACAAGCCTTGCGTCGATGTCACCTTCGGTTCGGCGGCCAAGTCGTTTCACGACAAGGTGCTTGCAGTGGTGCTCACCGGTATGGGTGCCGATGGCCGCGAGGGCGCGCGGCTGCTCAAGCAGAGCGGCAGTCAGGTGTGGGCTCAGGACGAGGCCAGTTGCGTGATCTACGGAATGCCGATGGCGGTGGTCAAGGCCAATCTGAGTGACGCCGTTTACGGGTTGGACGACATCGGCCGCAATCTGGCCGAGGCCTGCATCTGATGAAGGCTGGCCGCTGATGGATGTTCTCAGCCTCATCGGGTTGCTGCTGGCGTTCGTCGCGATCGTCGGCGGCAACTTTCTCGAGGGTGGCCAGATATCGGCGCTGCTCAACGGACCTGCCGCGTTGATCGTGCTGGGCGGCACGCTCGGCGCGGTACTGCTGCAAACACCCATCGCGGTGTTCATGCGTGCCATGAGCATCGGTCGCTGGATCTTCTTTCCGCCGCGCATCGATCTGGCTCGCGGTATCGCCATGGTCACCGCCTGGAGCAATACGGCGCGCAAGGAAGGCCTGCTCGGCCTCGAGCCGGTTGCCGAGACTGAACCCGATCCCTACGCACGCAAGGGGCTGCAGCTGCTGGTCGATGGCGCCGAGCCGGAAGTCATCCGCAGCATTCTCGAAGTTGACCTCTACACCCAGGAAGGCCGCGATCTTCGGGCCGCCAAGGTCTACGAGAGCATGGGTGGCTATTCTCCGACCATCGGCATCATCGGTGCAGTGATGGGCCTGATTCACGTCATGGGCAATCTGGCCGATCCCAGCCAGCTCGGCAGCGGCATCGCCGTGGCCTTCGTCGCGACGATCTATGGGGTCGCCTTCGCCAACCTGCTGGTCCTGCCGGTGGGCAACAAGCTGAAGAGTGTCGTTCAGCGCCAGACGGCCTATCGCGAGATGCTGCTCGAAGGTGTGCTATCCATCGCCGAAGGCGAAAACCCACGCTCCATCGAGATGAAGCTGCAAGGCTTCATGGACTGATCGCCATGGCCAGACGCAGAGCGCCGGAAGAGCACGAGAATCACGAGCGTTGGCTGGTTTCGTACGCCGATTTCATCACACTGCTGTTCGCCTTCTTCGTGGTGATGTACTCGATTTCCTCGATTAACGAGGGCAAGTACAAGATTCTCTCCGACTCGCTGGTCGGCGTGTTCAACCAGGTCGATCGGGCCGTGAAACCAATCCCGATTGGTGACGAGCGGCCGCGGACCACCGAGTCGGATGTTTCGCAGGTGCAGGACCTCTCCGGCCCGTCCTCGACATCCGGAGCGCCGACGTTCGATCCGCTGGAGCGTATCGCGCAAAGCATGCGCGAGACCTTCGGCGAACTGATCGCCAACGAGCAGCTGACCATTCGCGGCAATGAGCTGTGGATCGAGATCGAGCTCAACTCCAGTCTGCTGTTTCCCAGCGGTGACGCGCTGCCCAATGATCAGGCGTTCCAGTTGATCGACAAGGTCGCGGCCATCCTGGCGCCTTACGACAATCCCATCCATGTCGAAGGCTTTACCGACAATCTGCCCATCAGCACGAGCCAGTTCCCGACCAACTGGGAGCTGTCCGCAGCGCGAGCCGGCAGCGTCGTACGCATGCTCGCCGCGCAAGGAGTCGCCCCGTCCCGGCTTGCGGCCGTAGGCTACGGTGAGTTCCAGCCGGTGGCTGACAATTCGACGGCCGAGGGGCGCGCGCGTAACCGACGGGTGATCCTCGTGGTATCGCGCAATCTCGATGTGCGCCGCAGCGTTTCCGGCGTCGGTAGCGCAAATGCCAGGCCCAACGAGGCACTGCGTCGGGCTGGCACACAATCTGCACCGGCTGCAGCCATGTGAGCGCCTGAAGGTGCAATCGTCAAAACACCGTCGCCCCGCCGTTTCAGGTGGGAACTGCCGGTCAGCTTCGCCGGGTGGGGAACCATGAGAGTCTGGGCTGTTGCCAATCAAAAGGGTGGGGTGGGCAAGACCACCACGTCGATCGCGCTGGCGGGCTTGCTGGCCGACTCCGGTAAGCGTGTCGTGGTGCTGGACCTGGATCCGCACGGGTCGATGACCAGCTATTTTGGTCACGATCCGGACAATCTGGAGCACAGCGTCTTCGACCTGTTCCAGCACCAGGGTACCGTGCCAGAAGGTCTGCCCTGGCAGCTTCTACTCTCCACCAGTCATGAGCGAATCTCCCTGATGCCGTCGAGCACGGTGCTCGCGACGCTGGAGCGTCAGTCGCCAGGGCAGAACGGTCTGGGTCTGGTGATCGCCAAGAGTCTGTCGCAGCTCTGGCAGGACTTCGATTACGCGGTCATCGACAGCCCGCCGCTGCTCGGCGTGCTGATGGTCAATGCGCTTGCTGCCAGCCAGCAACTGGTGATCCCGGTACAAACCGAGTTCCTCGCGATGAAGGGCCTCGAGCGCATGGTCAGCACGCTGTCGATGATCAACCGCTCGCGCAAGCAGGCGCTGCCGTACACCATCGTGCCGACGCTTTTCGACCGTCGTACCCAGGCCTCGATGAACACGCTCAAAGTCTTGCGTGCCGGCTACGCCGACCATCTCTGGCCGGCTTTCATTCCAATCGATACGCGGCTGCGCGACGCCAGTCGCGCCGGTCTGACACCTTCGCAGTTCGATCCTGCCAGCCGCGCCGTTCTTGCCTATCGCGCCTTGCTGAAGCACCTGCTGGCGCTGCAACCGTCGCCGCAGGTGGCTTGACAAAAGGGACAACCGCTCGGCGCTCGGCGCCTCAAGTTTGTTGCGTCGGCAGCCGATAGCCTGTTCAGCTTCTCCTTACGAGTCTTTCCATGAGTCGCACCGTCCTTACCGAAACCCGATCCCAGCAAGCGCTGCAGTCCTATCTCGACGGGCTGCTGCAGGATGCGGCCATCGAACTGGCGGACTCGGTCAGTCAGGACGAATTCCAGGCCGCCGTGCTCGAGGAACAGCTGCGCGATGCGCGAATCAGCCAGCCGCCGCGCCTGGAGATCGTGGCCACGCCGCCCGCGCCGCCTGTGGTCGTCGCGCCTAAAGCCCCTGAAATACCTGCGCCCGCGCCAGTGCATGCCGCAGCGCCAATCATTGCCTTGGCTGCCGCTGCGCAGCCGGTCGATGAACCGACAGCTATCGTCGCTGATCGGCATCCGGGCTGGGGCGACGAGCCCTTCGAGTGTTTGCTGTTCGATGTCGCCGGGCTGACGCTGGCGGTGCCACTGGTCTGCCTGGGGTCCATCTATCCGCTGGCGGGGCAGGAGCTTACGCCGCTGTTCGGCCAGCCCGACTGGTTTCTTGGCATACTGCCGAGCCAAGCGGGCAATCTGAAGGTGCTGGACACCGCGCGCTGGGTGATGCCTGATCGCTATCGCGACGATTTTCGCCAGGGCCTGCAGTACGTGATTTCGGTGCAGGGTTATCAATGGGGGCTGGCGGTACATCAGGTCAGCCGGTCGATCCGTCTCGACCCCAGCGAAGTGAAGTGGCGTACACAGCGCAGCCAGCGCCCTTGGTTGGCCGGTACGGTTATCGAACACATGTGTGCGCTGGTCGATGTCACGGCACTGGCCGAGTTGATCGCCAGTGGTGCGGTCAAGCAGATGCAGGACGCGGCAAAGCTGCACAAGCGCTGAGGAATGAATGACGGTCGCACGCGGTGTGCGGCCTGGCGATAGAATCGACCGCCGCGAGCGGTAATTGAAGAAGGTGGGATTATGAAGATGACGTCTGCGCAGGGCTCCGAAGATCCTGTTCTGCAATGGGTAACCTTCCGTCTGGATAACGAGACGTACGGCATCAACGTGATGCAGGTTCAGGAAGTGTTGCGCTACACCGAGATTGCGCCGGTACCCGGGGCGCCGAGCTACGTGCTGGGCATCATCAACCTGCGAGGCAACGTGGTCACGGTAATCGATACGCGCCAGCGATTCGGTCTGGCCCCGGCCCCGGTTTCGGACAACACCCGTATCGTGATCATCGAAGCGGATCGGCAGGTGATCGGCATCATGGTCGACAGCGTCGCCGAGGTGGTTTACCTGCGTCAGTCGGAAATCGAAACCGCCCCCAACGTCGGCAACGATGAATCGGCCAAGTTCATTCAGGGCGTGTGCAACAAGAACGGCGAGCTGCTGATTCTGGTCGAACTCGACAAGATGATGAGCGAAGAAGAGTGGGCCGAGCTTGAGAGCATCTGATACATGCTGATCGCGTCGCTGGTCGCATCGCTGATCGCGCTGGCATTCTGCTGTCTGGGCCTGCTGGGGTTCTGCCTTTGGCTGCTCAAGCGACAGCGGTTGCTGGCTGAGCAGCAGCGCCAGCGTGACGCGGCGCGGGACAAGCGCATCAAGGAGCTGAGCAATCGTCTGGATGCCTATCTCGAAGGCAACATGCGCATTGGCGACGAGCTGCGTGAGCTGGCGCGCGTCGTTGCGCCGTTGCCGGACAAGCTCAACCAGCTGGAACTGCGCGATCCCAACAATTTTTCCTTCTCTCAGGCCGCCAAGCTGGTCGGCATGGGGGCAAGCATCGATGATCTCACCCAATCCTGCGGTCTCTCCCAGTCCGAGGCCGAGCTGATGAGCAAGCTGCATCAGGCGCGTCAAAAACCCTGAGCTGGCGCACATCGCCCATCGGTTCCTCCCAGGTGATCGGAACCTCCTCCAGCCACTGCATTCCAACTCGTATCGGCCTGGTCCGACCAGGAAGGGTACGGTTCCGTTTTTCGGAACGAGGAGGGCGGTGATGCGCTGCGTGCTCGTTTTTCTATTGTTGATGGCCTCTCTGGGCACGGTTCACGCCGTTGAAGCACCGGACGAGGTGGATGGCGCCATGACCATCAATGTCTTCCAGGCCAAGCGCTTGCACGAACTGGGTGCGGTGTTCATCGACGTGCGCTCGGACCGCGAGTGGCTATGGGGACATGTGGAGGGGGCGGTGCACTTCGATCTGGCCAGCGACTTCGTTAGCCTGGCAGGTGCCGAATGGCCGCGGGAGCTGCCTCTGGTCATCTACTGCGACAGTGAGATCTGCCCCCGCAGTGCGGAAGCCGCACGCATGGCCGTCGCCTGGGGCTATCAGCGTGTGTTCTATTTTCGAGCCGGCTACTTTGCCTGGCAGTTGCACGACCTGCCTCAGGTGACCGGCGAGGACCGAGCAGCCGTTGCGCTCAACGCCCAGGCCCACTGAGCAGTGGCAGCGTCTGGGTCGTGTCATTGGCCGGTTCGCGGAAACCAGGTGGGCACTTGCCCTTCAGGTACCAGGCGAAGGCGATGATCTCGGCGATGGTGCGATAGAGCGCCTCGGGGATTTCGTCGCCCAGTTCCAGTTTCGCAAGCAGGCGCACCAGATCGGCGTTTTCGTAGATCGGTACCTCGTGTTCGCGCGCGATGGCCAGAATGGCCTCGGCCAGTTCATCGTCGCCCTTGGCCGTAAGGCTCGGGGCGTTGATGCCATCGTAGCTGAGCGCTATGGCCTGGCGCGGCGGTTGCTTGTCGGTCATGCGGTTTCATCCACGAAGCGTTGTTCGAGTGTGGTGCTTGGCCCTTGCGGCGGCACGCCCTGACGGCAGGTCAGCTCGCCCACGCTCAATCCCGCGGCTTGCAAGCGTTCACGCAAGTGCGTGAGTTCGGTAGCGATCAGCTGTGCGGTGGCGCTGCGTTCGGCCCAGAGCTGGCTCGCCAGGGTGCCGCGCATCAGCTGTGCCTGGACCTGCAGCGGGCCCAGCGGCGCGATATCGAATGCCAGTTCGATCTTCCAAACTGCCTCGCCGCGTTCTTTCTCCTGCCGTCTTGGCGGGTCTTCACGCTGCAGCTTGATTTGCAACGGCACGAAGTCCCGACCGTCCCGCATCGGCAGTTCCAGTTGCCACGTCGTGAGCAGGGCACCGTCTGGTCCGACCTGTGTTTGCGCCAGGCTGGAAAGCTGGTGCGTTTGCAGTCTCGAGACTGCTGCCGCGGCAAGCTTGAGCAGCAGTTCCAGGTCGGCTTCCTCTTCCATGCCCGGTGGAAGCTTGCTGGGTAGGGGGAAGCCGATCGCGAGCTGGCGGGTGCTGCCTTGGGTCAATGCGCCCAGGGCCTGGCGTGCGAACGCCGGCAGCACATGTCCCATGGCGGCGCCGGCTTGGGCTCCAGTCAGCGGTGTGCTGCCAGGGAGGCTCGGCATCTGCGCAAGCAGACGCAGCAGGGCAGCTTTGATATCTCCCTGCAGGCCCTCGGTTTGTCCCGCCAGCAGTCGCGCCTCGAGAAAGACACCACTCTTGGCCAGTGCCGCAGCCAGCGCCTTGGCATCGGTCAGCTGCTGCATGTCGGGGATCTGGCCAAGCAAGGCTTCGGCCGCGCCCTTCAGGCCGCCGGGCAGCGTGCCCGAGGCGCCTTGCAGCGCCTTGAACAAACCTTCGAGCGAAGCCTGGCGCTGCTGCTGCGCGCTGAGCTGCTCGCCTAGATGCAGCTGATCGAGCCGGCCACTCAACGGCAAGAAGCTCAACGCCTGGCTCCCCTTTACCTGCGCTGTCAGCAGGCTGCCTAGCGCTAGCGGGGCGCTCGATTCGATGTTCAGCTTCTGGCCGCTGAGTGGTGAGTTGAGCAAGCTGATCACCACCTTGAACAGCTTCTGTCCGTCGTCCAGCCGATGTTCGCTGCTGGCGACGACACGGCCCTGGATCACACTGCCGACCGGCAACTGCTCGAGATCGAGCGCGGAGGCGGGTTGGCGTCCGGCTGCCTGTTGCGACGCCAGCAGGCGTGTGTCGGAGAGTGCGGTGATGACATAGGCCGCGCCGAGAGCTGGCGCCTTGTTGCTACTGACCTCGACAGTGGCCTGGCGTCCCCCGGTCATGGTCAGACGCAGCACCAGGCGAAAGGCCTGCGCTGCCTCCCTGATGCCGACCACCTCTGCCTCGGCCTGCTCGCCGGCTGCCAGCAGACCCTGCATCGGTTGCAGAAGCTTCAGTGCGAGCTCGCTGGAGGCTGCGCTCTGGCGTGGCATGCCGGCCTGGGGCAGAGCGGTGGTACTCTTGATCTCGGTCATCTTTCCTCAAATGCTCTTACAACCTTTCGTGCTTGCGGCCTTTGGCACTCAAGGTTGCCATGTATAATTCCGCCCGCCTGGCCTACCCGCCTGAGTATAGCGGCCAGGCCTTTTTCATCTTGAGGTGTCGCCAGCGTGTCAACTCCCTTCCTCGAAGCTGTGGCGCTCGCCTGCGAGCGGGACTGGCGGCTGTTGTTCGACAAGCTCGATCTGCGCCTCGAGAACGGCGAAATGCTGCAGATTTCCGGCCCCAACGGTAGCGGCAAGACCAGCCTGCTGCGCCTGCTGTCCGGCCTCATGCAGCCCACCGCCGGCGAGGTCAGACTCAAGGGGCTGCCACTCGACGCGCAACGTGGCGAGCTGGCCCGCAACCTGTTGTGGATCGGGCACGCTGCCGGCATCAAGGGCCTGCTTACCGCAGAAGAAAACCTGACCTGGCTGTGTGCGCTGCATCAACCGGCAAGTCGCGAAGCGATCTGGCAGGCGCTTGCTGCCGTAGGACTGCGCGGTTTCGAAGACGTGCCCTGCCACACCCTTTCGGCGGGGCAGCAGCGTCGTGTCGGGCTTGCGCGACTCTACCTTTCCCCGCCGCCGCTGTGGATTCTCGACGAGCCGTTCACGGCGCTCGACAAGCATGGTGTGGCGCAACTGGAGCGACACCTGGCGGCCCATTGCGAGCAGGGCGGACTGGTCGTGCTGACTACTCACCACAGTCTCACCGAGATGCCTGCCGGCTACCGTGAACTGGATCTGGGGCAGCGAGCCGCATGAGCAGTGTCTTCACGCTTCTGCTGGCTCGCGAGGCGCGCCTGCTGTTTCGTCGTCCGGCCGAGCTGGCCAATCCCCTGGTGTTCTTCGCAATCGTCATCGCGCTGTTTCCGCTGGCGGTCGGGCCCGAGACGCAACTGTTGCAAACGATTTCTCCGGGGCTGGTCTGGGTCGCCGCGCTTCTGGCCGTGCTGCTCTCGCTGGATGGCCTTTTTCGCAGTGACTTCGAGGATGGCTCGCTCGAGCAGTGGGTCGTTTCGCCGCACCCGCTTGCGCTTCTGGTGCTCGCCAAGGTGCTGGCACACTGGGCGTTTTCCGGTCTGGCGCTGGTCCTGCTGGCACCCTTGCTGGGGCTGATGCTGGGATTGCCGCTCGACACCATGCCGGTACTGTTGATCTCGCTGCTGCTGGGTACGCCCATTCTCAGCCTGCTCGGCGCGGTCGGTGCGGCCCTGACGGTGGGGCTCAAAAGAGGCGGGTTGCTGCTTGCTCTGCTCATTCTGCCGCTCTACATCCCCGTGCTGATCCTGGGCAGCGGTGCGTTGCAGGCCGCTTTGCAGGGGCTTCCGGCGGTCGGGCACCTGCTGTGGCTGGCCAGTCTGACCGCGTTGGCGGTTACTCTTACACCCTTTGCGATAGCCGCCGGGCTGAAGATCAGCGTTGGCGAGTAGCGGTACACCTGATGGCCGGCGCCTGTGCCCGGTCGACATAGCGAATGTCGAGGCCTGAGTTCAGGCACTCGCACAACGACGAGTCATCCGATGAACTGGACATGGTTTCACAAGCTGGGTTCACCCAAGTGGTTCTACGAGATCAGCGGGCGCTGGCTGCCCTGGTTGGGGTGGGCTGCGGTATTGCTGATCGGCGTCGGAACGGTCTGGGGGTTGGCGTTCGCACCGGAGGATTATCAGCAGGGCAATAGCTTCAGGATCATCTACATTCATGTTCCCGCAGCATTTCTGGCCCAGTCCATCTACGTGATGCTCGCCGTCGCCGGCGTGGTCGGGTTGGTCTGGAAGATGAAGCTCGCCGACGTTGCGCTGCAGCAGGCGGCCCCCATTGGCGCCTGGATGACCTTTATCGCACTGCTGACCGGTGCGGTCTGGGGCAAGCCGACCTGGGGCGCCTGGTGGGTCTGGGATGCACGCCTCACCTCGATGCTGATTCTGCTGTTCCTGTATTTCGGTGTCATCGCGTTGGGCCAGGCGATCAGCAACCGCGACAGTGCTGCCAAGGCCTGCGCCGTGCTGGCGATCGTCGGCGTGGTGAACATTCCGATCATCAAGTACTCGGTCGAGTGGTGGAACACGCTCCATCAACCGGCCACCTTCAAGGTCACAGAGAAGCCTGCGATGCCGGTAGAGATGTGGCTGCCGTTGCTGATCATGGTGATCGGCTTCTACTGCTTCTTTACTGCGGTGTTGCTCATGCGCATGCGCCTGGAAGTCCTTCGCCGTGAATCGCGTGCCAGCTGGGTGAAGACCGAGGTCAAGGCTCTGGTGGGAAACAACTCGTGAACTTTTCGTCCTTCCCCGAATTCATCGCCATGGGCAATCATGGCGTGTATGTCTGGACTTCCTACGGCATAAGCCTGGCGGTCCTGATTCTCAATGTCGTGCTGCCGGCCCTCTCGCGCCGGCGCTATCTGCAAGATGAGGCGCGTCGTTTGCGCCGGGAGGAGTCGAAGTGAATCCGGTGCGCAAGAAGCGTCTTTTCATCGTCCTGGCGATTCTCGCCGGTGTCGGTATTGCCGTGGCGCTGGCGTTGTCCGCTCTGCAGCAGAACATCAACCTGTTCTACACACCGACCCAGATCGCGGCGGGAGAGGCGCCGGAAGGCACGCGTATTCGCGCCGGCGGGTTGGTCGAGGAAGGCTCGGTACAGCGCACCAACGATTCGCTCAGCGTATCGTTCCGAGTGACCGACGGAGTGGAGACGGTGACCATCAGCTATCAGGGCATCCTCCCCGATCTGTTCCGCGAAGGGCAGGGCATCGTCGCATTGGGTCGGGTCAATGCCGATGGTGTCCTGGTCGCCGATGAGGTGCTGGCCAAGCACGACGAGAATTACATGCCGCCCGAAGTGACCCAGGCGCTGGAGCAGAGCGGCATGATGAAACACTACGAAGGCGGCAAGAAGGAGTACGCGAAATGATTCCCGAGCTTGGCCACCTGGCGATGATTCTTGCGCTGTGCCTGGCGGTCGTGCAGGCGACGCTGCCGTTGATCGGTGCCTGGCGGGGTGACCGGCAGTGGATGGGGCTGGCGCAGCCGGCGGCCTGGGGGCAGTTCGCGTTTCTCGCATTCGCCTTCATCTGCCTGACCTATGCCTTCATGGTCGATGATTTTTCGGTCGCCTATGTCGCACAGAATTCGAATAGTGCGCTGCCCTGGTACTACAAGTTCAGCGCGGTCTGGGGCGCCCACGAAGGCTCGCTGCTGCTCTGGGCATTAATCCTGGCCGGCTGGACCTTCGCCGTGTCGATCTTCTCCCGCCAGCTGCCGGAAGACATGCTCGCCCGGGTGCTTGGTGTAATGGGGCTGATCAGCATCGGCTTTCTGCTGTTCCTGATCGTCACGTCCAACCCGTTCGAGCGGCTGCTGCCGCAATCGCCGATGGACGGTCGGGATCTCAACCCGTTGCTGCAGGACTTCGGTCTGATCGTTCATCCGCCGATGCTGTACATGGGCTACGTCGGCTTTTCCGTGGCATTCGCATTCGCCATCGCCGCGCTGCTGGGCGGGCGGCTCGACGCCGCCTGGGCGCGCTGGTCGCGTCCCTGGACCCTGGTGGCCTGGGCCTTCCTCGGGCTGGGTATCGCGCTGGGGTCCTGGTGGGCGTACTACGAGCTGGGCTGGGGTGGCTGGTGGTTCTGGGATCCGGTGGAAAACGCCTCCTTCATGCCGTGGCTGGTCGGCACCGCGCTGATCCACTCGCTGGCAGTCACCGAGAAGCGCGGCGTATTCAAGAGCTGGACGGTGCTGCTGGCCATTGCCGCGTTCTCCCTGAGTCTGCTCGGCACCTTCCTGGTCCGCTCCGGCGTGCTGACATCGGTACACGCATTCGCTACCGATCCGGAACGCGGCGTATTCATTCTGGTTTTCCTGCTGATGGTGGTGGGGGGCTCCCTGACCCTGTTCGCCCTGCGCGCCCCGGTTGTCAAGAGTCAGGTCGGTTTCGGCCTTTGGTCCCGTGAAACGCTGCTGCTGGTGAACAACCTGCTGCTGGTCGTTGCGACCGCTATGATTCTCCTGGGCACGCTGTATCCGCTGCTGCTCGACGCGCTGTCCGGCGCCAAGCTTTCGGTCGGCCCGCCGTACTTCAACGCGATGTTCGTTCCGTTGGTAGCGGCGCTGATGTTGGCCCTGGCCGTAGGCATCCTTGTCCGTTGGAAAGACACCCCATTCAAGTGGCTGCTCGGCATGCTCACGCCGGTGTTGATCGCCAGCGCGATCCTCGGCGGCCTGGGTTCGCTGTTGTTCGGCGATTTCAACTGGGCGGTACTGGCGGTGTGTCTGCTTGGGGCCTGGGTGGTGCTGGCCAGTGCTCGCGATCTGCTCGACAAGACCCGTCACAAGGGGCTGGTCAAGGGCATGCGCAGTCTGTCGCCGAGCTATTGGGGCATGCACTTGGCGCATATTGGCCTGGTCGTCTGTGCCATCGGTGTCGTGTTGACCAGCCACCAGAGCGCTGAGCGGGATCTGCGGCTGGCGCCCGGCGAATCGCTGGAGCTGGGTGGCTATCGGTTCGTCTTCGAAGGCGCCGTGCACCATGACGGGCCGAATTTCACTTCGGACAAGGCGACTATCCGCGTGCTCGATGGCGACAAGCAGGTTGCTACGCTGCATCCCGAGAAACGCCTCTATATAGTGCAGCAGATGCCGATGACCGAGGCGGGCATCGATGCCGGCTTCACCCGTGACCTCTATGTGGCGCTGGGTGAGCCATTGGATGGCGGCGCCTGGGCGGTACGAGTGCATATCAAGCCGTTCGTGCGCTGGATCTGGCTCGGCGGTCTGATGATGGCGTTCGGCGGTGTGCTGGCGGCCAGCGACCGCCGCTATCGAGTGAAGGTTAAGACCCGGGTGCGCGAAGCTCTCGGCATGGCGGCACAAGGAGCCTGATGTGAAAAGACTGTTGATGCTGCTGCCACTGGTGGTCTTTCTGATCATCGCGGTGTTTCTCTATCGCGGCTTGTTCCTCGATCCGTCGGAGCTGCCTTCGGCGTTGATCGGCAAGCCGGTACCGTCGTTCTCGCTTCCTTCGGTGGAGGATGAGCAGCGCCTGATCAGCCAGGACGACCTCAAGGGCAAGCCGGCGTTGCTCAACGTGTGGGCGACCTGGTGCGTCGCGTGCAAGGTCGAGCACCCTGTGCTCAACCGTCTCGCAGCTCAGGGCGTGGTGATCCATGGCGTCAACTACAAGGACGACAACGCGGCGGCGCAGAAGTGGCTGAACGAGTTTCACGACCCCTATCAACTGAACATTCGCGACGAGCAGGGCAGCCTGGGGCTGGACCTGGGCGTCTACGGCGCGCCGGAGACTTTCCTGATCGACAAGCAGGGTGTCATTCGCCACAAGTTCGTAGGGGTCATCGACGATCAGGTCTGGCGTGAGCAGCTGGCGGCGCTATATCAGGAGCTGGTGGACGAATGAAACGACTGATCCACGCCGTGCTTCTCGGGCTTGCGCTGGTGACCAGCGCGCAGGGCGCAATCGATACCTATGAGTTTCGTGACGAGGCCGAGCGCGAGCGTTATCGCACCCTGACCGAAGAGCTGCGCTGCCCGAAGTGCCAGAACCAGAACATCGCTGACTCGAACGCACCGATTGCCATGGACCTGCGCCAAGAAATCTTCCGCATGCTCGAAGAGGGGCAGAGCAACGAGCAGATCGTGGATTACCTGGTCGAGCGCTATGGCGATTTCGTTCGATACAAGCCGCCGATGAATGCGAAGACCATGCTGCTCTGGTATGGGCCCGTCGCGCTGCTGGTGCTGGGTTTTGGCGTACTGGCGGTCATTCTGGTTCGTCGTCGCCGGTTCGAGAAGGCCCCCGCATCGCACACTCTCTCCGAGACAGAACGCGAACGTCTCGCCAAGCTGTTGGATAAAAAAGAACCATGATCGATTTCTGGATTGCCGCCGCCGGCTTGCTGCTGGTGGCGCTGGCCTTTCTCCTGCTTCCGATTCTGCGCGGCCGCCGTGCCCAGGCAGAAGAAGACCGCACCGCGCTCAATGTGGCGTTGTATGAGGAGCGCATGGCAGAGCTCACCGCCCAGCACGAGGCCGGCACGTTGAGTGCCGAGCAGCTGGAGGCGGGGCGAGCGGATGCCGCTCGTGAGTTGCTTGAGGATACCGAAGAGAGCGGTGCACCGCGCACGGCCAAACTTGGTCGCAGCGTCCCGTTGGTCGCGGCGCTTCTGGTGCCGCTGATGGGCTATGGCCTATACCTGCATTGGGGCGCCAGCGACAAGGTGCAGCTGGCGCGACAGTTCAGTGAGCAGCCGCGCACCGTCGAGGAAATGACCGCACGCCTCGAACAGGCAGTGAAGGCGCAGCCGGATTCGGCCGAGGCCTGGTACTTCCTTGGCCGTACCTACATGAATCAGGAGCGTCCAGCGGATGCGGCGAAGGCTTTTGCCCAGGTTGTCGAGCTTGCAGGGCGTCAGCCGGAGTTGCTCGGTCAGTGGGCGCAGGCATTGTATTTCGCGCGGGATCGGCAATGGACTCCTGACCTGCAGGCGCTGACCGACGAGGCGCTGCGGGGAGATCCTCAGGAGGTAACCAGCCTTGGGCTGCTCGGAATTGCGGCGTTCGAAGAGGCGCGTTATGCCGATGCGGTACGTTTCTGGGAGCAGCTGGTCGCTGCGCTTCCGGAGAACGATCCGTCTCGGGAGGCGATTCGGGGAGGAATCAACCGCGCTCGTGAGCAGCTCGGTGAGCCTGCCGAAACGGCGTCGCAGCCTGAGGTAGCGGGCATCACGCTGCAGGTTGAGGTCCAGCTCGATCCTGAGGTGGCCAAGGCTGTTTCGCCGCAGGACAGCGTATTCGTTTTCGCACGTGCCGTCGCCGGACCGCCTGCTCCGCTCGCGGCCAAGCGCCTGACGGTTGCCGATCTACCGGCGTCGATCAGCCTGAGCGATGCCGATGCGATGATCCCGTCCCTGAAGATATCCAGTGTCGAGCAGGTAGTGCTGATGGCCAGGATTTCCAGCACAGGTGATGCAACCAAAGGCGAGTGGATGGGTCGAAGCGAGGCGCTCGACACCAAGGGTGACGAGCGGACCGTACGACTCGTCATCGATCGTGCCGACACTCCCTGACGCCCAAGAGAGACAAATGACTGCGAAGCCAACCCTTGGACGCCGCGCGTTCCGGACTACCTGGCAACACGCCGTGCTGGTAGGGTTGAGCGTGTTGCTCGGCGCTTGCGCGGGGACCCCTTACGAGTCGAGCCCTCAGCCGCCCGCGGCGAAGCCGGTACCGCGCGCCCCCGAACCGAGTGCTCCGGTCATTTCGCCGCCACCGATCAAGGCGCCGCCTGCACCGCGCGCGCCGGCGACCCAGAAAAGCCATCCTCGTTATGCGCCGCCGCCGCATGTTGCGGCGCACTGGGATAACCGGCTTGGGGTGTACGTCGTCGAAGGACGCGAGCTGTACTATCGCGAGCGTCTTTACTATCGCTGGGATGGAGATTGGTTCTGTGCCGGTCAGCCTGATGGCCCCTGGGAGCCAGTGGCGCCGCCAAGTGTCCCGCCGGGCTTGCGCAACCGCCACTGAATCTCTCGGTCGCGGTAGCGTCGGTGTAGTTTTTGGTGACGCGGTCTAA